>JAKQLB010000078.1 GCA_029567375.1 Bacteroidota bacterium
AGGTAGTTATTGGGACACATCCGATTCCTAAAAGTTATTATGAAACACATAGTCAACTAGGGACATGGAAGTCAGAGATATGGGGAGAAAGGATAAAGGCTGTAATAACAGATGAAGAAACACGAATAGCCTATAATTGAATCGAAGACCTAGTTTGTGAAGAATAAAGAGAGAGACCTAACGATCGCTTCTACCTGACTCGGCTATGGCACGGTTATGTGCTGGTTTAGGTTTGGGAAGTAATCCTTAAGGCACAAACCGTGCCATGAACGCCTCGAAGATGAAGCGAGATGTTAGCCGTCTTAGGCGCTTGAACATCTCACGCTCGGAAGGGAGTAGCTCTATGATATCGAATTTAGAGAGATACAAGAAAGACCTTGACTCACTTATAAATCAGGGTGAGAATCTATTTGTGGCACTTCAAAGAGAGTGCTTACCAGAAGAGTTCGATAAGGTAATAAAGAAGGGACTCGGTGACAAGGCTAAGGATGCCTTCAAAGACTTGCCGACTTTCGCAGAAACTTATCAGCCATGGTACTCGGAGGCCAAGGTACTGATTAAGCAATTGCTTCCGGACCGACTGGCCGATTTCGTTCGGTACTATGAAAAGCCGAAGCCTCGCAAGGACATCACATACGAGAGCTACCGAATTGAGGACTGTCTTCAAGGGCTGAACGTGACCAGAGGGTGGGAAAAGGAAAAGGTTGTCGGCCCTGACGCCGGGATTCCTCATTTTCGTCAGCAACTCGCAATAGTTAAATCGGTTAAAGCACGCTTTGAAAGCTCTCTTTTCGATATCCGTCAACTCGTCCAAGCCGATCTTTTCGATTGTGAATTAGAAGCCGCGATGGAGCTATCAAAGCAAAAGTTTCTTCGCGCGGCTGGCGCCGTGGCAGGTGTAGTCCTTGAAAAACACCTCCAGCAGGTGTGCAACAACCATGGCACAAAGGTCAGCAAGAAGGCCCCTGGAATCGCTGATCTCAACAATGCCCTCAAGGAGAGCGGCGTTGTAGATATACCACAGTGGCGATTCATTCAACATCTGGCGGATATTCGTAACCTATGTGATCATGACAAGAAAGTGGAACCGACCACAGATCAGGTGAATGACTTGATTGCCGGAGTGGCAAAAGTTACGAAGACACTTTATTGATGAGGTGAATATAGGGTGCCTTGAAAGGGCTAAGAACCGCATGAACCGGATCGGCGAGGATAGGCGCTCGCCTCCCGGTTATGCAGGTGTTAGAAGCATATAAGGAGAAAAATAAATGGCCGTCCCGGATTATCAGAGCTTGATGTTGCCGCTTCTTCGGCTTGCGGCGAAAAAGGGAATCGAGATATCGACAAGTGAGGCCGTTGAAGCTTTGGCGGCGGAATTGAGCCTTTCCGACGAAGATCTCAAGGAAATGCTCCCAAGCGGGATACAATCAACCTTTGTTAACCGCGTTGGGTGGGCATCGACGTACATGAAAAAGGCAGGGTTGCTTGAAGCGACACGCAGAGGATTTTATCGAATCACCGACCGGGGAAGAGACCTCCTCAAAAATCAACCCGAGGCCATCAATGTAAAACTCCTCAAGCAATATCCCGAGTTCCTCGAATTTCAAAGGCTCAAAGGGACAAGAGGAGGCGATAAGGCAACAAGGCCCAAAGGAACAGCTGATCTTTCAGTAATTACTCCATCAGAGGAATTAGAATCTGCATATGAAAACCTCCGTGATGAATTGGCCGATGAATTGCTCAGCAGGCTCAAGAAAATATCTCCATCCTTTTTCGAACGTGTCGTCGTGGAACTGCTTGTTAAAATGGGTTACGGCGGTTCGCGTGCCGATGCTGGTAAGGCCATCGGCAGGAGTGGCGACAGCGGAGTGGATGGAATCATAAAGGAGGATAAACTCGGCCTCGATGTCGTCTATATTCAGGCCAAGCGATGGGATAACAACCCTGTCGGTCGTCCTGATGTCATGCAGTTTGCAGGTGCCCTTCAGGCTCAAAGAGCAACTAAGGGCATTTTCATCACTACTTCGAGATTCACTGACGATGCTCGGAATTATGTTTCCCAGATCGGCAGCAAGATCGTTCTGATTGATGGCGAACAACTTACAAATTTGATGATCGAGTATGACGTCGGCGTATCCACCGTTTCATCCTATCCGGTCAAAAAGGTTGATAGTGATTATTTTGAAAATAGCATCTAACAACCGCATCAACTCGGACCGGCAATTCCGCTGAGCTTCATCGCCAGCCGGTTATGCGGAATGTTCAACGGATGCCTTCGGCGCAAAAGTATTAGAATTTAAAGTAGTTCCGGCAATTTCATTATGGAGGTAATAATGGCATTTTCAAATGATGTTGTATTACGAGCCTGGAGAAGATCAGGTGGAAAATGTGAATGTAAAAGAAGTCCACATAACCATCCATATGTTAGATGTAACAAAGAATTAGTATGGGAAAATCGTGGAAGAGAGGGAAGAGGGGCGTGGGAAGCGCATTATATAAATTTTGATGGAGATGATACTGCTAGTAATTGTGAAATTTTCTGTTGGGATTGTCATAAAAATACCGTAACCGTCAAACGCGCACCGTTCCGCAAGTAGAAAAAAGGTGAGTATCCTATCTTCCGAAAGGAATATAGGAAGATGTACCTTAGGAAGAATCGAAAGATCTATTTAGTCATGGGCTTTACCGATATGCGAAAGCAGAT
>JAKQLB010000085.1 GCA_029567375.1 Bacteroidota bacterium
AACGCTCGCGCATAAATTGCGGCACGACGACGGCATCAGGACCCCCCCTCCTCTGATGAGGACGACGACCGCTAAAATGTAGACCAGAAAACGACACGCGGTTAAGATGAGAATGGGGAAGTCCTCCCGCCTACGAGCAGCGAATAATAGTTGATCGCGCAAGAGAGATTCTTGCGCGGTCGGGAGGACGGCAATGCTCTATACAGCACCGAAAGTATATAAACTAATGCATCCGGGAAAGACAAAAACAGGTGATAACAGATAACTATAAATACAGGTGATAACATATAGAGTAGTATGCGGCGGAGGACTGCCGCAAGGGGAAATACGAACATGAACGAGAAGCTAGACAGGATATCATGGGATGCTCCTAATAACAGATGGATTGTCACCGGCGGCGGCAAATTGGCCGCTAAGTATTTTGTTCAATGGTCGTCTGTGTTGAGCAGATATACCTGCACCTGTCCGGACTGGCGGTACAGGAGAATGGGAGATATCCAGGACTGTAAGCACATTCATTGCATAGTTGAAATACTGCAATATGGCAGCAAGGAAGAACTAGAAGCAATTGGAGTAAAGAAATAAGGAGGTTAAGTTATGGCGATAACTCTAAATGACCTTAAAGAACGATTAGAAAACGCGCTTAATGATATAGAGAGAAATAATTATGGCGTTGCAGCGCAAAGACTCTGCAACACGATTACAATTCTTGAAACCTCAGGCATAATCATACATGCCATTGCAACAACAGAAAACAAGAAGGTGGAATCTCATGGTAGCAACCAAGAAGAAGAATAAGCCTCTGGTCACTCAGACCAGATGCACCGCGCACGCCCAGAAGGAAATTAAAGCATTGTCCGAGAGACTATTCAAGAAGTACGGTAAAGAGCACGCCGCCCTTGGAATCAAGACGGCAAGCTCTAAGGTGGCGGTAGATGCTCTCCTTTACTGGAGCGCATCAGCGGGAATGCTTAACGGAAAGCCCTTGAACGACAAAAACAACATATTCATCAATCTATTAGCAGAAGCAGGAGAGATCTGAGATGTCAGGATGGACAAAGGAAGCAAAGAAACTAGCTGCTGGTAAGTGGATTAAGTTCGATGCAGCCAATCCGCAGCATGTAGTAACATTCATAGGAGAACCGACGAAAGTCGAGAAGGTTTCTCAGATGGGACCGAGTAAAGGAGAGGTATATTATCAGATGTCGTTCCCGGTGCTGGTCGAGGGAGACGAGAAGATACTGGAACCAAACCGCTCTCTCCTCACGCAGCTTATTGAAGAGGATGAAGAACAAAGCATAATCGGCGCGGAGTTTCTGATTAAGTGCTTGAATCCAGAGAAAAAGACACAATGGAAGGTGCGCCGGATAGCTGGAGCTGGATCCGGTATAGAGAGCTATCATAAACCTGTGCCACAACCAGCAGAGCAAGCCCAGGAGGAAGAAACAGAAACAGACCAAGAGAAAGAGGCGAGCAAGGATAAAGAGAAGTTCATGGAGGAAGTAAAGAAAGTAAAAGCCAAGAAGAAGGAGAAACCAAAGGCAGAGACAGAAGAACCGGAGGCATAAATTGCCCACAGACGCACAGAATAGACAAAATGCATTATGGGAGCACCGTTGGTTGAAGAATCAGACCCCATATTTCAAATGTTGTATCCAATGTCAATTATCATGCAGCATGAAAGTGAAGCATTCGGCAACGAGCTACGACATCTTTACATGTCCGAAGAGAGACAGAGGAGAGCCAATATTCCCATATAAATGGGCTGAAATGAAGAAGGAACGAGAAGCGATGCTTAACGAAGGAGGACAACCAAATGGCAAATAAGAATCCGGCCAGGCCCTATGATTTCTTAGGGCCTTGGAGAATCCAATTGAAGAACGGAACATGGCTGCGCGGAACAATCAC
>JAKQLB010000090.1 GCA_029567375.1 Bacteroidota bacterium
TTCTCAAAGTTATGGATTAAAAAAAAAGTTTCAAAAGTGTTTTTTAATAATATTGGGTTGACAATTACCATAGTTTTACATTAATTGTCAGATAAACAATTAATATACAGTATATTAAGTAAAGTAAAATCAGTGTTGACCCGTCTTTTTAGTAATGGTTATAATCAAAAGATCCGAAGCCCCATGACGGATATACTTTGGAGTTCCCGGACATCATGGATGGCTCGTTTGGCAATTTGTTGAAGATAAGTATAGACGCTTACATAATATGCACAAATGAGGGAAATAAGCACATATCTGCGTGGAATTTAGAGGATTATCTGAATAATTCATAATATGACCAAAAATACCGAAATACGGCTTTTGAGATAGTATTTTGTCTGAAGACAAAGTATTGTGCAATGCTTTATAAATAGTTAACAAGAATTGTTTAAAATTTTAGTTTACAGTTGTTCTAAAAAACAAAAAACACTAACTTTGTTATTAGATAAAACAACTTTATCTGCTGACTGATTGTATGACACTTTGCTTTAAAAGACACTTGCTTAAACATAATAAATGGAAATGATTATTTTAATCATCAAAGGTTCCACACATAAAAAAAAATAAAAATAAAATATTCGTATGAAAAAGCTTAGTTATCTATTGGTATTGATTGTTGTCACTTTTTTAAGCGTCAATTGTTCTTCGAATATAAAAAAATTGCAACGTGGCGATTATTATAACGCAACAATGGGTGCTATTAAGACTTTACGTTCAAATCCGAAAAGTAAAAACTCGATAGAGGTGTTGCAACAAGCATATCCGTTGGCAAAAGAAAACAGCATGCGAAAAATTCAAAATGCTTTAGATGCCGATGTCGCCGGCAAGTATTCGATTATAGCAGATGAGTATTTGGTTCTCAACGCTATAGCAGATGCAATCTATACCTGTCCGAAAGCAATGGAACTTTTCCCGCATCCTGAGCAATATAGCAAAGAGCTGAGAGAAATCTTGCCATTGGCTTTTGAGGAATCCTATAAACAGGGTGAACGTTTATTACAGCTAAATACCCTCAGAGATGCTCGAGAGGCATATTATCAGTTCTTAAAAGCTGAATACTACATGCCTGATTATAAGGATGTGAGGGAAAAAATCCAAGTTGCATTATATGCAGCTACGCTCAAAGTGGTTGTACAAAAACCTATTACACCCAAACGTTATCAGCTTTCTGCCGATTTCTTCTATGATAATCTGATGGCACAGATGAGTAAAATAACAGCCAATCAATTCGTCCGTTTCTATACTTACGGGGAAGCAAAAGAGGAAGGCTTAGACAAACCTGACCAATATTTAGTGCTTAGTTTTGAAGACTTTACAGTAGGGAATTTACGTGAAACTACCAACAATTCTGAAATTTCCCGTGACAGTGTATTGGTGGGAACAACTACCGTGAATGGAGTACAACAAAATGTGTATGGAACAGTAAAGGCAAAATTGACTGTTTATACGAGGGAAGTTATTTCAGAAGGAATCCTTTCGGCAAAAATAATTAATGCTTATAATAACAAAGTAGAAGAGAGTCGTAATTTCCCGGGTAGATTTGTATGGGTAAATGAATGGGCCAGTTATAAAGGAGATGAACGCGCATTGACAAATAAACAACTTAAAATGACAGAAACAAAACCCATTATGCCTCCTCCGGAACAAGATTTGTTTATTGAATTTACAAGACCTATATTTGATCAGGCTGTAGGTTTTGTGAGAAACTATTATTCAAGCATCAGTCTGTCGTTGTAAACTCGCTTCTAATAAATGGAGTAATTTTCAAACAGAATTGAAAACAATTGTATTTATTGAAAATATTAAACTCTAATTGAAAAAAACACTAGGGGTATTTAAAAACAAAAAAAGCGACTTTTTTAAGTCGCTTTTTTGCGGTACGGACGGGACTCGAACCCGCGACCCCCGGCGTGACAGGCCGGTATTCTAACCAGCTGAACTACCGCACCGTTTAGTAGTAAATTGGTTTTTTCCCGTTAGGGATTGCAAATATAGATACTTTTTTGAAATCGACAAAATAAATCATGCTTTTTTGAGAAAAGTGAAGTGCACATTGCCGTAGCGTTTTTCTTTGACAAAACAGGGATGGTCTGTAAAACTATATTCCTTCGGATGCTCAAGTATGAGGTATCCGTTATCAGCCAATATGTTATGTTCTATAATTCTATCAGGGAGAGTACTCAGACCCTCAATTGCATATGGAGGATCAGCAAATACAATATCAAAACTCCTGGTACATATATTTATGAAATCAAATACATTGTGACGTACCACAATTATAGCCGAAAGCCCTAATGCCACAGCAGTTTTTCGTATGAAATCGGCTTGGAGATGATTCATCTCGACGGCAACAACATCTTGACAACCGCGTGATGCAAATTCAAATGAGATGCTGCCGGTGCCGGCAAAAAGGTCGAGAACAGTCGTCTCTTCAAAATCGATCTCATTTGTCAGGACGTTGAATAATCCCTCTTTTGCAAAATCCGTCGTTGGACGTGCTTTTAAGCCCGCAGGCGGGATTATGCTCTTGCCCTTGAGTGAACCTCCGATGATACGCATGATAACTGAGAACTAACCTGTGGATCAGATAAACTCCACGGCGCGGAAATGTCTGAACATTTCTTCGGTCAGACCGGAGGGTACTTCTCCGCGGAAATGGATAGTAGTCATCCGTGGATTGATCTGAAATTCTCGGAGTGAGGCGAAAATAAAATATTCGGCAGTGACAACATCAGCCGCCGGATAAGCATTGGCAAGCAGGAGTTTTTCTCCCTCAGCCAATACAATGTAAATATAATTATTGTCCAGTGATACGGCCAGACGGTTATGCCCGGAGATAGTTGGGGCGAAATGCAAAAGATCCACTATGGGTGGCTCAGTAGCGCTTTCGTCGTCACTTTTCTTTACATAAACAAGAACTGCCTTATATTTAGGCAGTTCTATATGTCTTACTATGTCCGTATCCTGGAGCGGTACTACTTCGGACAAGATTTTGTGGGAATCTTCCGTTGAAAAGAACTCGGAAGGTACCAGAGTAAATCCTGCCACTACTCCCAGTTACCGGCGTTATTGTTGGGGTTTTCAACGCTGCCAACCATGAGACCTGGATAACGCTCAGTGTCTTCTCTTTCAGCAATGAGGTTGATAATCATTTGGCGGTCCATATCCTTAAGAAGGGAGTTGTAGTGCATCTTCGCCTCAAATAGAGGAACGTTTACACCCGACACCATCTTGTTGACAGCACTCATGATAACGGTATCACCGTGAGAAAAAGGAATGTACCTCAATGAGTCAATGAAGAAATCTGTACGTGTAGTAAAAAGGGTATCCCTTACAAAGATTTCAATGTTTTCACGTCTTACAAGCTTCCGTGCAACGGCAACGGAGTCATCCATTGAACCAATCTGCCTTACAATGGTAATCTTGCCGTTATTATAGAAATCAACGAGTGTATCCATTACCGGTGCATAATAGCCGAAAGCCGATTTAAAAGTGCTCTGAAGTTCGCGGATGTCCTTAAGGCGTTGGATAGCGACTTCCTGACGTGCATCTTTTTCATGATTGAATTTCACAGGCTCGTTGATGCTCCTTACGATAAGTACTGCAAGAACAACAATCACAAGAGGGAGGATGAAATAGGTGAGTAGTTTTTTCATTGTATAATTTTAATTAGATATTATTGCCTTTGTCAATGTCAAAAAAAGTCCTATTTTGACCTACAAAAGTAAAAATAATATTTAGTACTTGCAATATATTTTTAATTTTGCAACTAGAAAAAGAGAAAAAGAGTGAAAAAGAGTGAAAAAGAGATTTGATACTACACATCTTGAGAAGATGCTTTCAGCATCAAAGAGACCTCTCCTTGTCGGCCATTTCAATCCCGATGGCGATGCTGTGGGTGCTCTCACAGGTATGTTCCACTATCTTAGGAGCAGAGGAATGACCCCTTCAGCAGTTTTACCAAGCCCCTTTCCCGATTATCTTGCATTCCTTATCGAAGAAGATACTCCGATTACGATTCATTCGCAGAAAGATGAAAGCGCCGGAGAGTTGATTGCTTCAGCGGATCTGCTGATCTGTTTCGATTTCAACCGTTTAAGCCGCACTGAACATCTGGAAGACGATATTTTGGCCAGTAAGGCTCCAAAGGTGCTGATTGACCACCATCCTCTTCCGGAAATAGAGCATTTTGACCTTGTCTATTCCGATATTGAGGTTTCTTCATCCTGCGAGTTACTTTTTTGGATCATTATGAGCATGAGCGATGTGGACGGGGATGTCTCCCGCTTCAGCCTCAAGTGTGCCGAATCTCTATATGTTGGTATGATGACTGATACCAATAATTTTTACAACTCCGTCAGCGCATCAACTTTTGAGATGGCCTCGCTGCTGACAGGTGCCGGCGTGGACAAAACCAGACTTCAGGAGTGCGTCTATAACAACTATTCCGTTGATAGAATGCGTCTGATGGGTCACCTGCTAAAAGATTGTCTCCATGTTATTGAGGATTGCGGTGTTGCCTATTTGCTTTTGAGTGCTGCTGACAAGAGGCTCTATAATTTCGCAATAGGCGACTCGGAGGGATTTGTCAACCTGCCGCTATCAATAAAGGGTATAAAGATTAGTGCGCTTTTCTCCGAGTTGGATTGTGGCACGGAAAAATACATACGTGTATCGCTTCGTTCCAAGGGGGATTTGGATATAAACCGCTTTGCCTCTCTCTATTGCAATGGAGGTGGCCATCTTAATGCCGCAGGTGGCAGACTTTACATGCCATTTGAAGAGGTTGGACCTTATATAGAAAAAAGTTTCAGAGAATACCTTAAAATTGGTTGAGGCACATCTTTTGTATTATATTTGCAAAATGTTTCGGAATTTCGGACTCATATTGATTGCTTTTTTGACGCTTTTTGCAATGGCTTCATGCGAGGGCGATAAGTTGCTTGTTCTGACCAATCAGGAAGAGCAGATTGATAGTTACATAAGTAAAGAATTTCCTGATAACGAAGTCCTTCGTCTGGATGGAGCCAATCGCATTATAATTAAATCGGGTAGTGGCCCTCAAGCAGCGATTGGGGATTCAATTAAATTTATTTACGAAGCCTATCTCTTTTCGGGCCGTCCGGTAGGTATGTTTTGGAGCGATAGCGCCAATGTGGTACTTGGATCTCGAGATCTGGTGGAAGGACTCAACCGTGGCATGGAGGGAATGCATCTGGGTGAACAGTCCATCATCCTCTTTTCTGCGAAATATGGCTTTTATGACCGGAATACAGGCATAGTGCCCTCCATGTCTGCACTGATGTATAATGTGCTTCTGACCGGAATTCAGAAAAATAACTGACAATTACAGAATTTATGTTAAGATACAGATTACTGCTTTCAGCACTTGCCATGGTAACCGCGCTCACTCTTGTGTCGTGCGCAAAAGAGGTGGGGGAGACCAACGAAGAGATCCAGGCCCGGGTGCTCGATTCTTGGATAAATGTCAAACATCCAGGTTCTGAAAAGACTTCTTCGGGTCTTTATGTGCTTGATTATTTGGAAGGTACCGGCCGTAAAGTGACTGATAGTTCTTATGTGTTTGTCAAATATACTGTTAGGGAGCTTTCAGGTAATATTGTGGCAACCAATGACAAAGCAGTTTCCGAACAGTTGGGAAAATTTTCCTATTCCAGTCATTACGGTTTTAACATATGGCGTGTGGACCAGGATGCCCTCTATGCAGGTGTGGAAGAAATTCTCAAAAGAATGAGGGTAGGAGGTAGGGCGACCGTCGCATTTACACCGGCACTTGCCACTCTTTCCGTAACCATATATTCCCTCTTCTCTTCCCTGGATGGAACAGTTCCTCTTATCTTTGAATTGGATTTGCTGGATTGTGTTGAGAATATTTACACCGACTATGAGGAACCGATGCTCAGGCTTTATAGCGAGAAATATTATGGTGGTTTAGATACAATTAAGCGGGGGTTCTATTTTGCCAAAATAAAAGAGGTTCCCGCTGAGGATTCCATTCCAATGGAAGCACAAGTTAAGATTCGCTATATTGGACATTTGCTCGATGGAGTGGTATTCGACACTAATATACAGGATACGGCTAAAAGATATCGCATCTATGATTCTAAAAAGTCATACGAGGCAATGGATATCACATTTAAGGACAATATTGCCGATTTTAAACAGTCTAATAGTATCATAGAGGGCTTTGCAGATGCCATTATGCGTATGAGATATGGAGAGAAGGCAGTGGCCTTTTTCTGGTCTCAGGCTGGCTATGGAGCCGGCGGCAGTTCACCCTCAATTCCTGAATATACCCCTCTCTGTTTTGAAATAGAGGTAAAGGAGAAATAATGAGATAAGAATAATTGATAAAAAAGTCCGCTCGAGCGGACTTTTTTATCATGCTTTGTCGTTGCTGCCTAGCACATTGATTACCTTGTGCTTGTATAGCTCTTTGAGCTTGTCACGGGCGGGACCTAGATACTTGCGGGGGTCAAACTCTGCAGGCTTCTCCACAAATACCTTTCTTACTGCAGCAGTCATTGCCAGACGGCCGTCGCTGTCGATATTGATTTTACAGACAGCGGACCTCGCTGCCTTGCGAAGTTGCTCTTCAGGGATACCTATGGAGTCTTTGAGTGCGCCACCGTACTTATTGATCTCAGCTACAATATCCTGAGGCACGCTGGATGAACCGTGGAGTACGATGGGGAAGCCGGGGATACGTTTCTCTATCTCGTAGAGGATGTCGAGACGTATTTCGGGCTTCTGGCCGGGTTTGAATTTAAAGGCTCCATGTGAAGTGCCGATGGAAATTGCAAGAGAGTCAACTCCGGTCTTACTTACGAAGTCCTGAACCTCTTCCGGTCTGGTGTATGTATGTTCTTCGGCAGATACGTCATCTTCCACTCCTGCAAGAACACCGAGTTCGCCTTCAACGGTTACATCATACTTGTGAGCATATTCGACAACTCTTCTTGTCAGAGCGACATTCTCATCATAAGGAAGATGCGATCCGTCAATCATAACCGAGGAGAAACCATATTCAATACAGGATTTACAGAGTTCGAAGGAATCACCATGGTCGAGATGGAGCACGATGGGAATGTTGTACCCCAGCTCTTTTGCATATTCTACGGCACCCTGTGCCATATATCTGAGAAGTGTCTGGTTGGCATACTTACGCGCACCGCTCGACACCTGTAGGATAACGGGAGATCTGGTCTCCACACAGGCCTGAATTATGGCCTGTAACTGCTCCATATTGTTGAAATTGAACGCAGGGATGGCATATCCACCCTTCATTGCCTTAGTAAATATCTCTCTGGAATTTACTAGGCCTAAATCTTTATAAGAAATCATAATTTTAAAAATATATGTTCGGTTTAATGGATTTATTTCAATAAACCTTACAAAGATAATAGTTTTTTGAGGAATATCACTATTTTTGTCTATTCCAAGCAAAGCAGAGACAACACGCACATGAATAAGAAAGTGATAATCTTCTCAGCCCCCTCCGGGTCGGGTAAAAGTACTGTGGTCAACCATCTTCTAACCAAATTTGACAACCTCGAATTCTCCATTTCGGCCACATCCAGGGCACCTCGTGGCCGGGAGCAAAACGGCAGGGAATACTACTTTTTAACCGAAGAAGAATTCCGCAGAAGAATTGCAGCAAATGAGTTTGTGGAATATGAAGAGGTCTATACCGGGTCCTTCTATGGCACTCTAAAGTCAGAAATGGAACGTATCTGGTCCAACGGGAATATCATTTTATTCGATGTCGATGTCAAGGGGGGCGTCAACCTCAAGAAACTCCTGGGTGATCAGGCTCTATCCGTCTTTATTAAGGCACCCTCCATAAAAATCCTTAGGCAAAGATTGGAACTCAGAGGTACCGATTCCCCTGAGGCTATCGAGGCGCGAGTGGCCAAGGCAAGGATTGAAGTACGCTACGCATCCGGGTTTGATGTGGTGCTGGTCAACGACGACCTGGTTACCTGTCTTAGGGAAGCGGAGGAATGTGTGGCAGAGTTTATCGCACGTCCTCAGAAGAGGGTTGCACTTTTCTTTGGTTCTTTCGACCCGATGCATACCGGCCATATCGAAATTCTCAGGTATCTCAAAGATCATACGGAAGCAGACGAGGTGCGAGTGGTGGTTTCACCGCAGAATCCCATGAAACAAAAGAATTACTCAAAAAACACCAGGTTGAAGAATGTAAAGGCTGCCATAGCGCGAAGCGGCCTGGAGGTGAAAGTTTCCGATGTGGAATTTCACCTTCCTGAACCGCTCTACACCATTAATACGTTGCGCTATCTGCGCGAAAAAGAGCCCGCTTGTAGTCACATAATGGTCATAGGTGCCGACAATCTCACTATCCTAAGCCGCTGGTACCGCTATCAAGAGTTGATTGATGAGTTTGAGATTTGGGTTTATCCCAGGAAGGGGGTGGATGCACGTGCCCTTTGCGAAGAGCACAACAGGCGTTCTGCAATCAAGGGTATCCGTCTGCTCGAAGGCAGGTTGCACAATATCTCCTCTACGGAAATTCGCAATGCTGAGCTCTCCGGAAAAGATATGTCCTCCTGGAAGGCTTAATCTTTTTCTGCCATTTTGTCCTGTTTTTTTTCTTGGCAGATTATTTGTTCTTTTACGGCATAATAAAGTTATACGAATAAAAAGAGAAAAGATATGATTAAGAAAGACCGCATTAAAGAGCAAGAAATTCCTAAAAAAGGCCCTAAAACGGCTAACGAGTCCGATTTGGAAGAAATAAAAGACCTTACACCGGAGGAATCGCTCGTTGCGGAGATAGAAAAACTCAAGACTCAGATTGAGGAACTTAATGACAAATATATCCGCAATGTGGCAGAATTTGACAATTACCGAAGACGCACCGCCAAGGAGCGTCTCGATATGATTGCTACTGCCGGAAAAGATATTTTGGTGGGTTTTCTCCCCGTACTGGATGATTGCGAAAGAGCCATCAAGGTTCTTAAAGAGTCGGATGCCTCAGAAGCGGCAATCGAAGGTACGGACCTTATATACACAAAACTGATGACCTACCTCAAATCAAAGGGAATGTCGAGAATCGAGGCTTTAGGCCAGACTTTCAGTACCGATTTTCACGAGGCTGTAGCACAGCTTCCGGCTCAGGATCCGGAATTTAAAAACAAAGTCATTGACGTAGTCTTACAGGGTTATACCCTCAACGGTGTAGTGGTAAGATATGCTAAAGTAGTAGTTGGAGTATAGGATTATGGCAGAAAAAAGAGATTATTACGAAGTACTCGGTGTTGACAGGAAAGCTTCGGCGGAGGAGATAAAGAAGGCTTACCGCCAGAAGGCTATCGAGTACCATCCCGATAAGAATCCGGGGAATGCGGAGGCTGAAGAGAAGTTTAAGGAGGCTGCTGAGGCATACGATGTTCTCAGCAATGCAGATAAGCGTGCCAGATATGACCAGTTCGGACATGCGGGCCTGAGCGGTCAGGGTGGCTTTTCCGCCGGAGGGTTCTCTATGGAGGATATTTTCAGCCAGTTTGGCGATATTTTCGGAGGTGCTTTTGGAGGTTTCGGAGGCTTCTCCGGTTTCGGCGGTTTTTCCGGTTTCGGCGGAGGCGCTGCGGCCGGTCAGAGAGTTTCACGTGGTTCCGATATCAGAATTCGAGTTAAAGTCAATCTCTCAGATGTAGTAAAGGGAGTTGATAAAAAAATCAAGATCAACAAAGCAGTTCAATGTTCGGAGTGTAAAGGTAAAGGAGCAGTTTCGGAAGCCGATATCAAGACTTGTGAACAGTGTGACGGCAGGGGAGTGGTGACCAGGGTAGTCCAGACCATGCTCGGCCAGATGCAGAGTCAGTCTACTTGTTCCCAATGTAAGGGAGAGGGTAAGCGGATAGTAAATCCCTGCCGAAAATGTAACGGTTCGGGTCTTGTTAAAAAACCGGAGGAGATAGCATTTTCCATTCCCCCCGGAGTAATGGATGGTATGCAACTTACTATCAAGGGTAAAGGGAATGCCTCCAAAGCAGGTGGTGTAAATGGCGATTTGCTGGTGGTAATTGAGGAGGAAGAACATCCGGAACTCAAGCGTGAGGATAACGACCTGCTTTACAATCTCTATATTTCGGCTATTGACGCAATGCTCGGATGTGATGTCGAAGTGCCTTCGATAGATGGCAAACTCAGAATAAAAATCGAGCCGGGCACCCAGCCGGGTAAGATATTGCGTCTTAAGGGCAAGGGAGTTCCGGATATCAACCGTTATGGTACGGGTGATATGATCGTATTTGTGCAGGTATGGATACCTAAGAAGCTCGATAAAAAGGATAAAGAGATATTGGAGAAATTCAGAGATTCGGATGCATTCAAACCTGATCCCGACCAATACGACCGACAATTTTTTGACAAAGTCAAGAGTTTCTTCAACAGGTAATATTATGCGTAGAATTCTCACTCTACTGCTGCTGTTCTGTTCTTTTGCCGTGTGTGCGCAGGAGAGTCCGACCTCTCCGCTCAAGCTGCCGCCCTCTTTTGCAGGTTCTTACGGTGAATTGAGGCGGGACCACTTTCACACCGGTTTGGACTGGCGCGTAGGAGGGGTAGTAGGAGATACTATTTATGCCATTAAATCCGGTTATGTTTCCCGACTGAGCGTTTCAATAGGGGGATATGGTAATGCAGTCTATATCACGCATCCGGACGGCACTCTCTCCCTCTACGGCCATATGCATGATTTCGTGCCCAAATACACAGCCTTGGTGGAGGAGAAGCAGTATGCCTCTGAAAGTTTTGAAGTTTCGCTTGAGTTTGAGGAGGGGTGTCTGCCTGTAGAACAGGGAGAAGCCATAGGCAGAGTGGGCAATACCGGATATTCAGTGGCACCGCATCTCCATCTGGAGGTGCGTGACCTTGCCACCCAGACTCCGCTCAACTATTTGGCAAGGGGTTATTATGAGGTCGTTGATGACATACCGCCGGTGTTTCAGCGCCTGTTTTTCTTTGGTTACTGCGATACGCTGGGCCTGCCTTTAAGATATCCCTTGATTAGTTCCAATTTGCCAAAATCTCTCTCCGGAACCACTGTCCGGCTGCCTCATAAGAGTTATCTCGGTATAGATGCGATCGACCGTCAGAACGGAACCACCGGAAAGCTGGCAGTAACTGAGTATCTTGTACTGCTTGATCAGGATACGGTATTCAGATTTGAAGTAGGAGAGATCCATCCGAAGCAGGGACGTTACCTCAGCGCATTGCGTGAAACGAATATCGGAGGCAACGATGTGATTAAAACTCTTGTGGAGCCTCATAACCTCCTCGCAGAGCATATATATGCCCCTAAAAGTGGTCTCATCATTCTCAATGACTATGAAGAGCATGACCTCAAATTGCGTATTAGTGACGAGCATGGCAATCGTTCCGCTCTTCACCTTAAGGTGAGACGTGATGACGCCCTTGAGAGTTCCCTATCTGTCATCGCGACGGCACTTGCAAGTGAAGAAGATCCTCGCCGCATAGCGATGCACTGGTATATACCCCATATCTTCATAGATGAGGGCGTTACCTATACTTTGCCCGCATTATCACTCTATTATTCGGGATGGTTTCCCTATGCAAAGGTGGCTGAGGCGGATTCCTCTTTAAATATTCGCTCCGCAGTCTGGAAACTCGGCGACCCCTCGCTTCCCCTGCACAGTCGGGGTGAACTATTCCTCGAGTGCTCCCTGCCGGATTCGCTTCATTCAAAGGCCTGTCTGGCATATTACCAGGATGGTGTGCTCTCTTATGCCGGTGGCAAATGGGCCGGTAACGGAGTGCGTGGCAGTGTCGGATTCGGTACCTGGTGTGTCACAACTGATACTACACCTCCTACTATTTCCTTCTGGGAGCGTAAAGGCAACATTCTCCGTGCGGGAGGTGAATTGTTAATCTATCTTGAGGATGATTTTTCCGGAATAAAGGATTATAGAGTGGAAATTGATGGGAAATGGCATCTTTCCATGTTCAACCGCGGTCGCATATCACTGCGTCTTGACCCTTCGCGTGTTTCACGCGGTAGTATGCATACCATTGTCGTCAAAGCAGAGGATAATTGCGGAAATAGCACAGTTGTTTCCAGGGAGTTCTTTTTCTAAACTTTAAGGTGCTTTTTTCGTTATTCTTGTTTCGAGGTTTCTTTATGATTGAGTGTAAACGAAAACAACGGATTGAACCCAATCCGTTGTTTTTGTAATACGTTTTATGTTAAGCTATTCTTTGTATAATCCTTCGCGTGATAGTAGGTGGTCAAGATTGGCTATGCCATAAACAATAACGGCGGTGACTACCGAAGAGTGTTCCATGTAGTCGGGGAAAACTTTTTGATACATATCATTTTCAGTATGCCAGATTTCACTGTAACTGAAGTTGTAGCCCTTGTGGTCGGTTTCGCTCAGTGAGATTGTGGGTACTCCATTCATGGCAAAGTGGGCATGGTCACTGCCTCCGGGAGTTGTCGGACGTCTTCGGGGTTCACCCTGGCGTTTGTTGACGGTAAAAGGAAATTCCTCCGAATACCCTTCCAGCGGCGCAGCTGCCTTTACGAAGTCATCATACATTGCTTCCGGAACGGTAATTCCGGTTACGCACAGAGGGCCTCCGTCACGGTTGAAATAGTTGGAGATTTTATTCAGATCGACGGTTTCATTTTCCACAAAATATTTTGAACCCAACAATCCGAATTCTTCACCTGTCCAAAGGCAGAAAAGGATGGTTCTTTTGGGCTTTGCACCGCTCATTGCAAGGAGTCTGGCAGCCTCAAGGACTACTGCAGAACCATTGGCATCATCAACCGCTCCGGTAGCTATATCGTATGCATCTATGTGAGCACCAAGCATCACATATTCGTCGGGATACTTGCTGCCCTTAATTACGCCAATTACGTTGCGATATTTGATAGGACCAATGCTGAAATGGTTGCGTATGTCAAATTCAAGGAAAAATGTCTGACGCTCTTTGACCTTTTGTTCAATTATTTTGTATTGGTGTTCGTCAAGTTTGATGTCGCAGACCGTAGGTAGATTGTCGTAGGTAATATCGTAAGCATTTTTCCTGTTGGAGAGAATGGTCATAGGCAGGGATGCAGATTGGATGAATCCGAGTACCCCGGCCTCGATCATCTCCTTATAGAACATTGCGGGACACTCTACATAGGGGATCATTTCCTTAGGATTCTCCCTGTTGGCATAGTTGTAGGCTCTGATTTCGTTGTTGAGACGTGCAATTGAGTCATTATCTGCGATTGCTTTCGCCCTGATCTCTTCGCCTTCGGAGGAATTGTCAATCGGATTGCCGTTGGATTTACCGGAAATAAGTACCCAGGCACCTTTGAGCGCTCCTTTCATCCGTTCCAATTCTCCTCTGCTCTTTGGTTCAATCAATACGTGGCCTATTTGACGCCCTTTTGTACCGGCTGTATAGGAGGGTGTCGCGAAATGGAGTTGCATGCCGTCTTCACTCAGCATACGTCCGAACCATGGGCCACGGTTGAATCCTACGTTGATGGAGCCTACCTCCTGGGTGTAATACTCCATTCCCCACTCTTCAAATTTGCTGATTACCCAATTTTCGGCATCAGTAAGTGCGTGAGAACCGATAAGACGGCCGCCGATGCGGTTGGCGAGGATGTCAATGTGGTTCATTGTGGTATTGTTACTCTTGCCGAGCTCGAATACCTTCTTTACCACTTTGTCCTGCGCGCTGATAGAAATTATGGTGCATATCAGAAGCACCGGGATAAGGAAAAGTCGCTTCATTGTTGTTTTGTATTATTGGGTTGAGTTGTTATCAAAAACTGCTTCCTCCGATAAAGCCACGCATAAGCGAGGTGGAGGGCACATCTTTGTCAGAAATCGGTGTGAAGTAGCTGAGGAATTTGAGCAGGCGGTGAGCTTCGCTGTATTCTTTGCAATCCTTGGGTACGGTCCTCAGGATTTTCTCAGCATGTGAATGCAGTACTGCAAACTCGAGCAAATAGGAGGAGTTGAACATCGCATCCGCATCCTCCTGGAAGGGATATATCCATTTAACCTCTGCGCGGCGTACATTAGGCCAGTGAGAGATGGTCTCCCTTGCGGTAAATGAGCCCAGATTGTAGTCGCGTACAATTCTTCGCAGGAGACGGTTGTCGCTGGTGGGGATGCAGTTGTGATCGTCCAATGCTATACTGGTGATGGTATTGATGAATATTCTGTACTTGGTACTCTCGTCTACCCGGTCGGTAAGGCGGGGGTTGAGTGCATGAATACCTTCCACTATGAGGATGGAGCCCTCTTCCAGATGGAGTTTACGTCCGTTAAATTCGCGCAGTCCGGTGACGAAATTGTACTCAGGTACCTCTACCGTTTCTCCATTTAAAAGTTTGAGCATATCGCTCTGGAGGTATTTATGGTCTACGGTTTCAAAATTGTCGAAATCAAATGACCCGTCAGGCAGAAGGGGTGTATCCAGGCGATTGACGAAATAGTCATCTGTGGAGAATGAAACAGGCTTGAGTCCACATGCCATAAGCTGTATGCTCAAACGTTTGCAGAAAGTGGACTTTCCACTGCTGCTTGGGCCTGTAATCAGTATAAGACGCGGTGGCTTGTCGGATTTCATCCTGTTGTCAATCTCTTCCGCTATCTGAACAATTTTCTTCTCCTGAAGTGCCTCAGCTACATTAATCAGGTCGGAGGTCTTCCCGCTTGCAATGGCGGCATTGAGGTCTCCTACCGTATTGAGTCCCATTATGTGATTCCAGCGGTTGGCTTCCGAGAATATTTCGAATGTTTTTGGCTGCTCAATTAAAGGAGTCAGTTGCTCCGGACGATGCCTGTCAGGTACTCTGAGCAACAATCCGTTCCTAAAGGGGGTTAGACTCCATATTTTAAGGTGCCCTGTGTTGGTGAGCAAGGCGTCGTAGTAGTAATCGGGAGTCTCTAACAGGGTGTAATAAATCACATAGAGATCTCCTGTTGTCTCCAGTAGCCGTACCTTGTCGTCGGCACCAATACTGCGAAATATCTCTATCGCTTTCTCTTTCTGTACTTCATGTCGGCGGAAGGGGATCTCCTGCTCCACCAGTTCTTTCATTCTTGCGCGCAGTTGCGCCAATTCTGCTTTGGAAATGGTTATAGAGCCATTTCCATCTTTATCAATATAGCAGAAGAAGCCCTTTGAAATGGGCCTGCGGATAACTACCCTGCAACCCGGGAAAATATCGTGCGCAGCTTTGTAAAGCAGAAAGCAGAGTGACCTGCGATAAACACCACGACCGGTATAGGATGTGTAGTCCATAAACTCCACGTTGCGGTTGTTGAAGGCGCGGTAGCGGAGTCCCTGACTCACATTGTTGACCTTTGCGGCTATTATAGGATGAGGCCTTTCGAAATCGAAGGCCTCAACCATATCTTGAAGGGTTGTACCCTCCGGAAACTTTTGCCTGGTCCCTGTGTTGACGCAGTAGATGGTGATCATTGCTTACGGCAAGGCGAGGAATGTAGCGGCAAATGTAAGAATAGCATAAAGCTCAGGGAATACGGCAAGAATCATTGTTCTTGAGAAAACATCGTGTCCGTTACCCATTTCATTGATACCGTTTGCACAAAGTTTAGCCTGCCAGATGGCTGAAAAATAAGCTGTAAAACCCAATGCAATAGCTGCTGCTGCCATTGCGAGTGAAGGACCTAATGCTATTTCGAAATTGAGTCCCTTGAGGGCGTTGAGCATAAAGAAAAATCCTGCAAAGCCGTAGAGACCCTGGGTTGAGGGCAATGCACAAAGGATCATTGATTTACCGAAAATGTCGGGATTTTTCTTAAGTGAGCCGATGGTTGTGTTTCCGCACATGGTAACACCAATGGCACTGCCGATACAGGCAAATGCAAGCATGATGGCCATACTCGAATAAGCGATAATTAGGGGTACTGATAAAGTCATGTTATTAAGATTTTAAGTTTGAAATCGGTTAATTGTTTTTATTTAGAGGACGGTAAGGTTTACCTCCGCCCACAAAGTCAGCATTTTTATAAAATTCTACGAAAGTCAGACGCATCGGATGGACAAATGCACCGATAGCCGAGAGCAACATCACGAAAAGGTGACCAAAGACCAGAAGTATGATGCATAGAATCCAGCCGGCATAGGGGATACCCTTAAGAGCCATGGACATTGCATTGATTACCGCTCCGAGGCTTCCTCCGGCTGCACCCAGTCCGAAAAGACGGATATAAGAGAGCGCATCTCCAAAGAATCCGGTGATGTCATAAAGGGATGTAATTCCTCCGAAAATGCGTTTTATGGGGTTACGAACCGGATTGGAGAAGAGTAGCACAAAGGCCAGGCCTCCGGCCCCGAGCACCCATCCCAACCAAGAGGGCATAAGACTTTTGCCCATTTGCGAGCCCGCATAGAGCAGTGAAATCCACACCAGTATCATACACCAGCCGATATTGGACATACCATGTTGCCAACCTTCTCTGCGTATCTTATAGATAGCGGAAATCAGTCGTGCTACGATGATATGGACCAGGCCGAATATGATTGCAAACCAAAACATCTTTATATCGGTGAAGAAAAGTCCCGTGATATTGTCGGACATGTTGAATACGTCATAAATCTTGGTGCCGAACATCGAACCGTTGAGCATCGGCATTATAATAGTGCCCACACCCAGCCAGATGCCAAGTTTGGCATATTCGCGAAGGGAAGGAACTTTCCAGATGACAAACAACGATGCCAGCACTATCACAAGACCATATCCCATATCTCCCAGACAGAGTCCGAAGAAAAGCATATAGAAGGGTGCAAAATAGGGCGTCAGGTCGACTTCATCATATGTAGGCAGCATGTATAGATTGCCGATAAGCTCGAATAGTCTTGAGAATCGGTTATTCTTTAGTTTAATTGGAGGGTTGTCCTCAGCCTTGGCAGGCTCGGAGAGCCATACAACCAGGTCACAACCATTTAGAAACTCTGCAACCAATTCATCGTTCTCAGTAGGGGCGAAGCCCTCCATAACTGATAGTGAACCTTCCGCCTGACTCTCCGATGCAGCACTTGCAAAATATTTGTCAAGCTCTTGAGTGTCGAGCGCATATTTACGCTCCATTTCAGGAAGAGAGTTCTTGAGAGCTGCCAGAGTTGAATTAGTATCCTTTATTTCCTGCTCCAGAGAAGCAATCCTGATGTCAAGAGTTCCGGCGGACTGTTGTGGAAGTTGTGATTCGGGATGAGGGAATGTATAGGGTTCACCAATGGGTGATAGCACCACAAAGCAGCTCTTGCCTCCATATGAGTTGAGCAGCTGTAGAGGATACTCCTTCTCCCAATCCGGATCAAACTTTTTGTCCGATACAATGTAGAAGTGGGGAGTAAATCCCGCTTTCTTCAGACGGTCAACATCTGCCGGATCGAAGTCTCCCCATGGAAGAGCATCGTTCCGTTCACGTATTGCGGTGGCGAGCTCCTGTTTAAGGGAAACTGAAGAGTCAAGTAGAGTACCGATTCTGTCAAAAATGTCAGATTCTGCAGAGGAAGTAATGACTTCCTTAGCAGGGGTATCTTCGGGGAGAGTTTTGAGAAAGTTCTTGTAGCGCCTTATCAGTTTTTTTTGTGATGTGGTAATATCAAGAAGGCGGCTGGAATTCTCATCCGTAGCCTTAAAGGAGCGGGT
>JAKQLB010000104.1 GCA_029567375.1 Bacteroidota bacterium
TCAGGATACTTGGGATGCCGAGGTGATAAAGAGAAGCACCGATGCGCTAAACGAGTGGAAAGGTACTATAGATGAAGCTCTTTCAGGTGTGGAAAGTGGTCGGATTGCCGCAATAGTAAAGATGCAGGAGGATTATGTTGCGGGAGTTTTGGCCGGTGGAGGAATGCCCTCAATAGAGAGGATGCGCTACTTCGCAAACCTGATGGAGGCCGAGCAAAAGAACCTAAATAAAAAGTACGAAACCGAGGAAGATAAACACCTTAAAACCTTAGCAGAGTACGATGCCGATTACAACGATGCCAAACTTTTGGGTGATGAGAAATTGATGGCCGAGATCCTGGCACAAAGGGAGGAGTACAATAATGACTATATACAACAGATAAAAGACAATGCCTCTGCGGAGGCCCAGGCATTGCTGGAAGGGTCTGAGGAGTATAAAGCCCTTACAGGTGATTTGGCGAAGTTAGGGGTAGAAGAATCACGTAAAGCCCTTGATGCTTACCGAAAAATGGTAGAGAACAGCGAGGATCTATCAGACGAGGCAAAAGCGGAGATCCTTGCCGGGCTGGACGAGATTCAGGAGAAGATAGACGACATCGAGCTGGACAACCTTCAGCAGCAATTCGAGGATATTCAGAGTGTAATTAGTTCAATATCCTCCATTTTGGGCTCATTTGGGGCAAGCTCGGAATTGACCGAGGGGTTATCCGGGCTGAGTACTGTTATAGGTGGTTTGTTTACCGTTCTTTCGGGAGGTTCATGGGTTACCAAATTCTCCGGGATTGCTGCCATGATTGGTGGAATTGTTACGGTTGCTAAATCATTAAAGGGCCTATTTTCAGACGGGAATGAAGATTTGACGGCGGGGGTAACCAAATTATCCACAGCTTATCAGAAGCTTGTCGGGATAATGAACAAGGCCTTTGGAGATAACAAAACTGCTTTACAGAATCAGGCAATTGACAATATTAAAGCCCAGATAGCCGAATATCAGAAATTGATTGACAAGGAACTGGCTAAAGGTAATGGATTCCTTGCAAGGTTATTTGGGGTTGACACGGATGAAGAGGCGGTCAAAAAGTATCAGCTGGAGATTGAAAAACTCTTAGGAGATATAGCCAATCTGGAGGAAGAACAAAAGAAAGACTTCCTACAAACCGATACGGATAGTTTTGTCAATGAATTGAGGGATATATGGGCGCAAAGTTATGATAGTGCCGAAGATTATTACAAAGCACTTGAAAATCTGAATAACAAAACCATCGACAATATGATTGCCCGGTGGATTGAGAAAAAATTAGTAGAGGATCAGGTAAACACCGCACTCAATAAACTGTATGACGCAGGATTAACTGATGCGGCCTTTGACATATACGATCAGGCGATTATAGGAATTACGGATGACGCCAAGGCCGAATATGAAAGGTGGAAGGAACGCGGATATTTCCAGGAGGATCAGGCTTTCGGGGATGAATCCTCCCCTACTTCCAACGCAGGTGTTATTTCAAAGTCAATCACAGAGAACACGGCAACATGGATCAAGGGACTGATGATGAACCAGAATTTGGAACTGAATGATATGAATAAGACCATGCAATACATAAGCAAATACTC
>JAKQLB010000128.1 GCA_029567375.1 Bacteroidota bacterium
AAAAATTATTTTTCCGGTCTGAACCTGATACTCATCTATTGAAGTATGTTTCAAAAAAATTAACGTTTCGCTCGAATTTTGTTACAAAATTCGGTACTTGCTTGTACTTTTTGTCTTCCAATTTTGTCAATGAACTGACGTTTCTTTCAAAACGGACTGCAAAGATAAGAACATTTTTGAAACCAGCAAAATATTTTACAAAATTAATTGCAAAAAACCGATTATTTTTACATACCTTTGTTATTAAATAAAGAAATATTGAAAATGAAAAAAATCATACCTATTATATTATCACTATTGGCATTTTTAGCGGCATCAGGATCGTCCTGTAATATGGTGATGGATCTTCCGGATCTGGAGGTCAAGAATAGTGTACTGACCATAGCGAGTACTGAAGGCTCCGTCCAACGCACCGTACTCCGCGCCGCTTACAAATGGACAATCACCGTAGATAGCGATGACGGCGAGCATTTCGACTGGCTGAGAATCTCCCACATGGCCGGCGAGCCGGGAGATTTGCCTCTTGCATTTACTGCACTGAGCACCAACAACACCAATGCGATAAGAAAAGCCTATGTAACCATATCAAACAAAAAAAAGTCAGTTACAATTGAGGTCTCACAATTGATAGATTGCATCACTTTTACCGACCCCAATCTCAAGAAAACTCTGGTGTCGCGCTACGATACCAACAATGATGGGGAAATCTCCGATTACGAAATGAGGGTTCTGACCAAGCTCGATTGCTCAAAAGGCAAAGCCAAGTCACTCAAGGATCTCAACGGATACCCCTTCATAAACATCAACTGCTCGGAGAACTTGATCGACACGCTGGATATCAGCAAGTTCCCTAACCTTGTAACCATTGACTGTCAGCGCAATATGATGAAGCACCTGATTGCCGGCGCATCCCCCTCAATTGTGAATATCAATTGCTCACACAATAACATCGCATACCTGGATGTCAGCAGCTGCAAATCGCTCAAAACCCTGGAACTCACATACAATGTGCTGGATACCATTAATATCAGCAACACAAATCTAACCAGTTTTGATTGTACAATGGTGGGACTGGGGACCGTAAAAAGCCTCAATGTCAGCAATTGCCTTTACCTCGAAGAACTCAACTGCAGATTCAATTCCATAAAAGAACTCACCCTTGCAGGATGCGTCTCCCTCAAAAAACTGATCTGCAGTTACAATAATCTCACCACACTGGATATCTCCCAAAGCAGCTTGCTTGAGGATCTTGACTGCAGCAACAACAATATCGGCACCATTACTACCGACAAGGCGATATTTCTAAAACAACTGGATGTCAGCAGTAATAATATAAGATTCCTGGACTTGCGTCAGAACAGATATCTCACCCACCTTTGGGCAATGAACAACCCTTTGGAAGTCATTCAGCTTACCAACATCCCGTCAGAGACATTTATCTATTCAGAAAATACCTCGGAAAAGATAGAATACAATCGCGAGCAGGTAACGGGCGGATATATTCTTTACTACTATTATCTGCCTGCGGTATACGTTGATGGAGAACTGGCCAACACTATCCACAGAGTTGTGGTTGTAGAGTAGTTTATTCCTTCTTTCCGTAAATCATCTTTAGCGCCCTCGCCAGTTGGTCGGGGCATGAAGTAGGCCTTTTACCGCACTGAATGCCTTCCAGTTTGCGAATGACCTCTTTTACTTTCATACCCTCAACAAGAGCGGCGATGCCTTTGGCATTGCCGTTGCAACCTTTTGTGTACTCGAGGAATGTGATGCGGTTCCTGCGTATATGGATTTCGATGTTGACGGAACAAACCCCTTCCGGCTTGACATGTACGATCCTGGTGCCGTCATTGCGGATAGTGTCCGAAATAATGCTCTGTGCTCTGAGATTTCCCGATGCAAAGAAAAATAGTGCAGTTGCAAAGAGAATGGTGAGTGCTTTTTTCATTTAATCCTGAAATTGACCTGCGCTTCAAAAGAGTTTGGGATAGTTGTCATCCACCTGCTGCAGAATATGAGAAATTATGATGTCCCTGAAGAGAGTCGATTTGGAAGAAATTTTGTATTTGGTGCAATACTGCTCTATGAGAGACATCTCCCTTTCATTAAAAAGTATCGTTTTCCTATGTCTGCGGACCAGTTCATCGCGCTCTTTTGCGATGATATCCGGAGATAATTTTTGCTTTTTAGATCTCTTTTTCACTTCGACTGTAAAAATATGGCATCAAAGGTAACAATTTTTAAAGAATTTGGCCCCTTGTTAAAAAAGATTGGTATATTTGCTCCACTTTATGAACAGGGATTTTTTCATATTTTCTTTTGATGGAGAGACTTTCAGAGTCCGAAGATAGACCTGTACGGCCTAAATCGTGGGCTTTACGGGCTTCCATTAATTCCGGAGGGATGTCCCTCCCAAAATACTCTCTGTTTTTATTTCAGTTTTTTCATTTACAATGGATATAAATGTAGTTGTGGCCGATGAGAGCCATATACAATACGCTGCAAGTATATGTGATCTTGTATATATTTCGGCACAGGAAAGAGGTACCGGCATAGCCAAAAGAACGCCTGAATATATCTCTGCAAAAATGCTTTCAGGCAAGGCGGTCATTGCCATAGCAGAAAACGGCGAACTTGCCGGCTTTTCCTATATAGAGACCTGGGGGCACCAGAAGTTCGTGGCCAATTCCGGTCTGATTGTGGCACACAAATTTCGCCAAACCGGCCTGGCCAGACGTATCAAACAGAAGATTTTCGACCTTTCAAGAACTCTTTATCCCGATGCGAAGATATTCAGCATCACCACCGGTCTTGCAGTAATGAAGATCAATTACGACCTGGGATTTCATCCGGTAACCTTTTCCGAGCTCACCGATGATGAAGAGTTTTGGAAGGGCTGCAGCGGATGTCGCAATTTTGACATTCTTCAGCGTAATAATTATAAAATGTGCCTCTGTACGGGTCTTCTCTATGATCCGGCGCAACATTCAGGCGACCATAAAAAACAACCAACCGAAAACACTCAATAGATATGAATAAAAAAGTCGTACTTGCATTCAGCGGAGGTCTTGACACCTCTTTCTGCGTTCCCTATCTCAAAAATGAGAGAAATTTTGAGGTTCATACCGTAATGGTCAACACCGGCGGTTTCTCCGAAGAGGAAGCCAAAGCCATCGAAAAGAGAGCTCTGGAACTCGGAGCCGCGACTCACACAACCGTGGATGCAACGGAAACCTACTATCGAAAAGGTATCAGGTACCTGATTTTCGGTAACATCCTGAAAAACAACACCTATCCCCTATCAGTAAGCTCCGAACGCGTTTTTCAGGCACTGGAAGTACTTAAACAAGTCAAAAAGATAGGTGCCGATGCGGTAGCGCACGGAAGTACCGGAGCAGGCAACGACCAGGTACGATTTGATATAGTATTCGAGATCCTGGCGCCCGAAGTTGAGATCATCGCCCCGATAAGGGAACTGGGCCTGAGTAGGAAGGAGGAGATTGATTATCTGCAGAAGCACGGATTCAATTTTTTCTGGGAAAAGTCCAGATACTCCATCAACCAGGGACTCTGGGGCACCAGCATCGGCGGAGTGGAGACTCTCTCTTCCCACGGCTACCTACCCGAAGAGGCTTATCCCGCTCAGGTGACCCTAGAGGGGAGCGAGATTATTACCATTGCCTTTGAAAAGGGTGAGCCGGTTGCCCTCAACTCGGAAAAGATGACTCCTGTGGAACTTATTCGCAAGCTCAGGGAGATAGCAGCTCCCTACGGCATCGGCCGCGATACTCATGTAGGAGATACGATCATAGGCATCAAGGGCAGAGTGGCATTTGAAGCGGCAGCGCCCCTGATTATCATAAAGGCGCACCATCTCCTCGAAAAGCACGTGCTTACCAAAGCGCAGCTCTACTGGAAGGAGCAGCTTTCAGGATTCTATGGCCAGATGATGCATGAGGCACAATACCTCGATCAGGTCATGCGCAATATAGAAGTCTTCCTTGAGAACTCGCAGCACGCCGTTACAGGTGAAGTTCAGGTTCGTCTGCAGCCCTACAATTTCCAGGTTCTGGGCTGTAAGAGCGATTTCGACCTTATGAGCTCCAAATTCGGGGATTACGGCGAAGCCAACAAATCCTTTACCGGCAGGGATGTAGTGGGATTTACCAAAGTTTTGGCCAATCCTCTCAAGATATATTATTCGATACATGACGAGGAGAGCATCCTCCAACAATAAGTACAATGGGAAAAATAAAAGCTACTATTGCGGGCGGTACAGGGTATACCGCCGGAGAACTGATCAGGATTCTGATTAACCACCCTGAGGTTGAAATCACAAATGTAATGAGCACAACACAGGTTGGTGATATGGTTTCCGGCATCCACAGAGACCTTTATGGAGATTGCGATCTGAGATTTACCGATCAGGTAGGAGAGCCGGATGTGCTTTTCCTTTGCCTGGGGCATGGGATTTCCCGCGAATTTCTATCAACCCATAACATTTCGGAAAAATGTAGAATTGTCGATCTGGGCAATGATTTCAGGATCGAGAGCAATTTTATGAATAGGGAATTTGTGTATGGACTCTGTGAGATGAATAGGGAAAGCATCAAAGGTTGCTGTTCCGTAGCCAATCCCGGTTGCTTTGCAACTTCCATAGAGTTGGGAATACTACCTCTCCTTGAGAAAAAGATGGTGTACGACGAAATCCACGTTCACGCCATTACCGGTTCTACCGGTGCCGGTAAAACCCCCACTGAGACAACTCACTTCAGTTACAGGGACAACAATATTTCAGTTTACAAGTCCTTCAGACACCAGCACCTGGCAGAGATTGCCAAGGTTATACGCACCCTTTCGGGCAAAGATATCCGCGTCAATTTCGTGCCGATGAGAGGTGACTTTACCAGAGGCATATTTGCCAGCATCTACACACGTTGCAAATCGCCCGCCGATGAAGCAGTCAAACTCTACAAGGATTATTACAAAAGTTCACCTTTTGTCCATGTTTCGGATACTCCCATCAGTCTTAAAGAGGTGGTCAACACCAACAAAGGACTTCTCCACATTGCATCATATGACGGTTATCTTCACATTACCTCCATTATTGACAATCTGGTGAAAGGGGCATCCGGACAGGCCATACAGAACATGAACCTTATGTTCGGATATGATGAAAGTGCAGGACTGCGACTCAAATCCACCACATTCTAATCATTCAGGACAATTAATGTTGAGACAAAAACAATTGATATCTTTGTAGAAGCATTTAATCAACTAACTGAAACAAAAATAAAATAACCGATATGAAACATTTTACCTCAATACATGACATCATCTCCCTGGAAGATATGCTTGCAAAGGCAAAACAGGTCAAGGCCAATCCACTTGCAGATCTTGAGCTGGGACGCAACAAAACCCTGCTTATGATCTTTTTCGATTCCAGCCTTCGTACCAGACTCAGCACTCAGAAAGCAGCCCTCAACCTCGGAATGAATGTGATAGTCCTCGATATCAATCAAGGTGCCTGGAAAATGGAGACGGAGAGAGGAGTTGTGATGAATGGCGACAAGCCCGAACACATACTCGAGGCTATTCCCGTCATGGGCTCTTATTGCGATATGATCGGAGTGAGGTCATTTGCCAAATTTGAAAGTAAAGAGGCTGATTACAAAGAAAAAATACTCAACCAGTTTATACAATATTCCGGAAAACCCGTTTTCAGCATGGAGGCAGCCACCAGGCATCCCCTTCAAACATTTGCTGACCTTATCACCATTGAAGAATATAAAAGAACAGAGAACCCCAAGATAGTTCTCACCTGGGCTCCTCACCCAAAAGCCCTGCCCCAGGCTGTAGCCAACTCGTTTGCAGAGTGGATCAATGCCAAGGGTTATGAGCTGGTCATCACCCATCCTCAAGGCTATGAACTCGCCGAAGAGTTTATCGGTAATGCCACAGTGGAATATGATCAGGACAAAGCATTCGAGGGTGCAGACTTCATTTATGCCAAAAACTGGTCTGCGTACCGTGACCCCAATTACGGAAAAGTATTACATATGGATCACTCCTGGTGTGTAGACAGCAGGAAAATGGCACTTACAAACGATGCCTATTTCATGCATTGCCTACCCGTAAGGCGCAATATGATAGTGACCGACGATGTGATAGAATCTCCCAACTCCATAGTTATCCCGCAAGCTGCCAACAGAGTAGTCTCTGCACAGGTCATAATCAAAGAACTTCTTCTCGGAATCAAATGAAAACGCTACAGGTCATAAAGATAGGTGGAAACGTGGTCGATGATCCCGCTGCACTGAAAAGTTTCCTTTATGATTTCAGTAAAATAAAAGGGGCAAAATTGCTCATTCACGGAGGCGGAGTGATGGCCACACAAATGGCGGAGAAACTCGGCATAGAGACACGTATGCACAAAGGACGTCGCATTACCGATTGGGAGACACTCAAGACCGTTACGATGGTCTACGCGGGATGGATCAATAAATCGATAGTCGCTGCTTTACAGAGTTTGGGTTGCAATGCCATCGGCCTTTCCGGTGCAGACTGCAACATAGTACCCGCCACAAGACGCTCACCTGAACCGGTAGATTTCGGATATGTGGGAGATGTCGATCCCTCAAAAATTGGCAGCGAAGAGCTTTCGGCTCTGCTTGAGAGAGGTCTCTGCCCTGTTTTTTGTGCCATCACACACGACGGTAAGGGTTCGCTACTCAACACCAATGCCGACACCATGGCATCAACTCTGGCTATAGCGATGAGCAAAAGATATGATGTCCGTCTGATATTCTGTCTTGAAAAGGATGGCGTACTTCTGGATCGGAATGATGAATCCTCAGTTATTCCAAGGATAACCGAGGGATATTTCGCGAAGCTGCTTGAAGAGGGAATAATCGAAGGAGGAATGATTCCCAAACTGGAAAATGCATTTGCCGCCATAGGCAACGGAGTATCCGAAGTGGTGATCAAACATGCGCGTAACCTGAATAATGAGAGGGGCACAACCCTCGTAAAATAAGATAGAATGGAGAGTATCGGCAGATATTGCGAAGAGGCGATTTTATTCCTCGAAAAAATGATTACCATCCCTTCGCTCTCATTCGAAGAGGCGGACAGGGCGGCATTTATAGCAGAATATCTCAGCAAGAGGTCTCTCAAGCCGCAACTTGTCGGTAATAATATCATCGTACGTCTTCCCCACTCTTCCAACGGCCGTCCCGCACTGATGCTCAACAGCCATATCGACACCATCAAACCCTCCGAACTTTACACTTTCGATCCCTTCAATCCCCCTTTGGAGAAGGAACGGATACTCGGAGTCGGAAGCAATGATGCAGGGGGCAGCGTCACCTCTCTACTCCATACATTTCTCTATTTTGCGGAGAATAAAGAGCAGCTGAAATCCCTAAAAGTGGAGCCGATATTGGTACTCACCGCTGAGGAAGAGCGCTCCGGCCCTGACGGTATGCACAGGATAAGCGCAGAGATGCCGGATCTTGCGGATATGGCGATTGTAGGCGAACCCACAGGTATGCGCGCAGCTATCGCTGAAAGGGGGTTGCTGGTGATAGATGCTACTGCGAGGGGAGTCAGCGGCCACGCAGCCCGAAATGATGGCGAGAACGCAATCCTCATTGCCCTTGATGATATCTCAATCCTCAGGAATTTTGTCTTTGAAAAAATCTCCCCCACAATGGGAAATACCCATCTCAACGTAACTCAGATCAATGCCGGTACAGCGCACAATGTGATTCCGGATGAATGTTCCTATGTGGTGGACATCAGACCGACTGATGTTTACACCAACCCGGAAATAATGGAAATCCTCCAAAAACGCCTCAGAAGCACCCTAAAAGCACGTAATCTCACCAACCGCTCATCTGCCGCACCCATCGGACATCCGTTGCTGAAGGCCGCTGAAAGCTGCTCTATGGAAAAAATCATCTCCCCCACCACTTCCGATTGGATGCGTCTCAAAATCCCTGCAATTAAAATGGGCCCGGGAGAGTCATCACGTTCACACAAAGCAGACGAATATATCCTCAAGGAGGAAATCCGCCACGCCATCCACACATACATTAAATTCATAACCCATCTGAAATGAGCACTCTTTGGAACAAAGGCACATCCGCCACCGAAATTGTTGAAAAATTTACCGTAGGCAACGACAAAATCCTCGATTTGCGCCTCGCAAAATATGATGTACTCGGCTCCAAAGCCCATATTGCGATGCTGGCCTCCATCGGACTTCTCGAAAAAGAGGAAGAAGCCCTACTTAGTCAGGAGCTGGACAAAATCCTTACTGAAATAGAAGAGGGCAAATTTGTCATCGAAGAGGGAGTGGAAGATATCCACTCGCAGGTGGAGCTGACACTCACCCGAAGAGTAGGTGACCTCGGCAAGAAAATCCACTCGGGACGCTCTCGCAACGACCAGGTGCTGGTAGATCTCAAACTCTACTTCAAGGACGAAGCACTTCTGATAAAAAACGAAGTGCGAAACCTCTTTGACACGCTCCTCAAACTGAGCACAAAATATTCCAACGTATTGCTCCCCGGCTATACTCACGGACAAATTGCCATGCCTTCATCTTTCGGGATGTGGCTCGGCGCTTATGCGGAAACACTTGTGGATGATATGACAATGCTGTTGGCCGCATATAGGATAGTGGATCAGAATCCTCTCGGCTCTGCAGCCGGATATGGTTCCTCGTTTCCTTTGGACAGGGAAAAGACCACCCGTCTGCTCGGATTTAAAACGCTTCATTTCAACTCCATTGCAGCACAGATGAGCCGCGGCAAATGCGAAAAGGCATTCAGCTGTGCCTTGGCAGCCATAGCTTCTACTCTAAACAAACTCGCTTCAGACTGCTGCCAATATATGAGCAGCAATTATGGTTTTATCTCATTTCCGGATGAACTCACAACCGGCTCCAGCATAATGCCTCATAAAAAAAACCCCGATGTATGGGAACTCATTCGGGCTAAAAGCAACCGTCTCCAGAGTCTTCCAAATGAGATTTCCCTCCTCTGCGCCAATTTGCCTCACGGCTATCACAGGGATTTTCAGCTGCTGAAGGATATCCTTTTCCCGGCTATCGAAATTACCCACAGCATAATAGGCATGACACAATATATGCTGGAAAATATGCGGGTAAATGAAAACATTCTGGATGACCCCAGATATGACTACCTTTTCACTGTGGAAGAGGTCAACAAACGTGTGCTGGCCGGAATGCCCTTCAGGGATGCCTATAAAAGTGTCGGCATCGAGGTCAACAACCACACATTTGCTACCGATATTTCAAAAGAGTATGACAGTATTAAAAAGCTCAAGCATACCCATATCGGAAGCATCGGCAATCTCTGCAACGAGAAAATTGCCGCCAAGATGGATGATATAATGAGGGAATTTTAGTCCAGAGGATCGCCTTTACGGTCAAACCATCTGGTCTTGATGATGGAGTAGTCGGTATCGCCTATCACTTTGATGGTACAACCGTACTTCCTCGACCATTCGTAACGGATACTCAACAATCCCTTGGTAAGATATGCTGCAAGGATCGGGCTTGTACGGAGTATGAATTCCTTTATCTTTTTCTCCTTTACATAAAAAGCGAGTTCTCTTTCGAGAGTTTCATCTATGAGAAGCGTCGGACCGATCTTGCCTGTACCACTACAGGCGGGACAAACCTCAGCCGTCTCTATTTCCTTGGTAGGACGCACCCTTTGACGGGTAATCTGCATCAAACCGAATCTGGTCAGAGGCAGGATGGTATGTTTTGCCCTATCCGAAGACATAACCTCGGTCATATGTTTGTAGAGGAGATTCCTGTGCTCATTGCTGTCCATATCTATGAAGTCGATGACCACGATACCTCCCATATCTCTCAGACGAATCTGGCGTGCAATCTCATCTGCAGCATTGATGTTGACCTCAAAGGAGTTGTTCTCCTGCTCCCTGTTTTTGGTACGGATGCCGCTGTTCACATCGATTACGTGCAGTGCTTCGGTGTGCTCGATGATAAGGTATGCACCCTGGCGCAGGGAGACGATTTTACCGAATGAGGCTTTGATCTGCCTTGTAACCTCGAAGTAGTCAAAAATAGGCTCAGTACCCTTGTAGAGTTTGACTATCTTTTCTTGTTCCGGCGCAATGAGTGCAACATATTCGCAAACCTCATCAAAAATGGCTTCATCATTGACATAGATGTTTGAGAAGGTATCGTTGAGCAAATCACGTAGAATGGTTGTAGTCCTGCTGTTCTCTGTAAAAAGAAGCTGAGTCGACTTTGATTTGGCAATCTTCGGCCAGGAATCCTCCCATTTTTTTATGAGTGATCTGAGTTCTGCATCCAAAACGGCTGCTTTCTTGCCCTCTGCGGCAGTCCTGATTATGACGCCGTAATTGCGGGGAAGAATACTGTAGACGAGGCGCTCGAGACGGCGTTTTTCCTCTTTGGATTTTATTTTCAGCGATACGCTGACCTTGTCGGCAAATGGCAGGAGCACCATATTGCGGCCTGCAATGGAAATTTCAGCGGTAAGCCGTGAACCCTTTGTGGAAATGGGCTCTTTAACTATCTGAACTACTATGGGCTGTCCGGGAGAGAGGAATCTCTCTATTTTACCCTCCTTTTCGAGAATCTCGTCAATCCTGACATTCGAGTAGAATGACTTGAAATTCTTGTTGACATTGATCTGGCGTGTAAAGTAATCGAATGCCTTGAAATTAAATCCAAGGTCTAGATAGTGGAGAAACGCATCTTTTTCATCTCCTATATCCACAAATGCCGCGTTAAGCGCCGGTAGGAGCTTCTTAACCTTGCCGAGATATACATCGCCGACATTGTAACTTTTGCCTCCGTGCGCCTCCTTGTTGAGTTCCATCAAACGGTGATTCTCCATCAGCGCGATGGAAATCTCCGTCTGTTTGACATCAATTATCAGATCTCTCTCCATCGAAAAACAGTTCCTTAAGAAAAGACAATAATCTGAAATGGGCCGCAGATTGCTCGCGAAACCACTTCAGATTATATAGTCAGGCCAGAATCAGCAGCAAATTATTTTTTCTCGTGTCTGTTCTTGCGCAAACGTTTTTTGCGTTTGTGCGTAGCCATTTTATGTCTCTTTCTTTTCTTACCGCTTGGCATAATAGTATGTTTTATTTAATTACTGTGCGTTTTTCACCATGTCGACAAAAACTTTGGCGGGCTTGAATGCGGGGATTTTGTGAGCCGGAATAACGATAGTGGTGTTTTTTGAAATATTGCGGGCTGTTTTTTCTGCACGTTCCTTTACGATGAAACTGCCAAAACCGCGAAGATAAACATTGTCGCCTTTTTCGAGTGAATTTTTAACGCTATCCATGAAGCACTCTATCACTTTCTGTACTGCGATTTTTTTCAAACCTGTAGCCTTTGCAACTTCATTTACGATGTCTGCTTTTGTCATAACAATTTAATATTTAATGGTTCATATTCTTTAATTGGGGAGGCAAAATTAAAGTTAATTTTTTAATATTCAAAAAGTAATGTGTTTTTTTTCATTTTTAAGTTTGGCATAATGATTGACCAATATAAGGGTAGCACTCGAAATAGTGCGAAAACGGTTATATTTGGCTTTAATACTGACATTTTGACACATGAAAGATATATTTGACAACATTTTCTCAGCAAATTCACCGGATGTGAACATTATACCTGTGATGAATATAGACAATATGCAAAGTCTTAAAGAGACTGAAATGCCTCCTGTTTTGCCAATACTGACACTTAGGAATGCAATTCTGTTCCCTGAGACCGTCATACCGGTAACCATTGGCAGAGATAAATCCATCCGTCTGATTAACGAATCCTACAAATCCAACCGATTGATAGGCGTAGTTACTCAGATTGATGCAAAAGTAGAAGACCCCCAACCGGAAGATCTGTTCGAGGTAGGAACTCTGGGCAAAATCATCAAAATCATCGAGATGCCCGACAAGACCATTACCGCTATTGTGCAGGGCCTCCGCAGATTCAAGGTTGACCAGATAAATATCACCGCTCCTTATCTGATGGCGCAGGTAACATATCTTGCAGATATAGTTCCCGACAAGAACGATCACGATATGGATGCCATAACCGACAGCATTAAGGATGCTGCTCTCCATATCATCAGACTCTCCCCCAACCTCCCTTCGGAGGCAGGATTTGCCATCAAGAATCTGGAAGGATACGAGTTCCTGATCAATTTCATTGCCTCGAGCATAGAGATTGACAACATTGTGGATAAGGTAGAACTGCTCCGCCTGGCTTCACTCAAAGAGAGAGCTCTGAAATTGCTGGAACTGCTCAACCGCCAGATTGAGATTCTAAAAATCAAAGATGATATCCAGAGGAAGGTGAAAAGTGAGATTGACCAGCAGCAGAGGGAATACTATCTGAGCAACCAGCTCAAGACCATCCAGGAAGAGCTGGGTATCGGCTCCGATCAGCAGGACTTTTCCCAGTTGAGAGAGAAGGCGGCAAAGAAAAAATGGCCCCAGTATGCTGCAGATGCCTTTGAAAAAGAGATTAAGAAGCTCGAAAACACCAACCCGAGCTCACCTGACTTCAATATACAGTATTCTTATGTGGAATTTCTGACGGATCTTCCATGGGATGAGGGCACGGAGGACAATCTGGATATGAAAAATGCACAGAAAATCCTTGACGAGGATCATTACGGTCTTGAAAAGGTCAAGGAGAGAATTATTGAATACCTCGCAGTACTCAAACTTAAGGGTGATATGAAATCCCCCATCATCTGTCTCCACGGGCCTCCGGGTGTGGGTAAAACCTCCCTCGGAAAATCCGTGGCACGTGCACTGGACAGAAAATATGGAAGGATCTCTCTCGGAGGACTCCATGATGAGTCCGAAATCAGAGGTCACAGGAGAACCTATATCGGCGCAATGCCGGGACGCATCATTCAGACCATCAAAAGAGCCGGAAGTTGTAATCCGGTAATTGTACTGGATGAAATAGACAAAGTGGGCGACAACTTCAGAGGCGATCCTGCATCGGCACTGCTCGAAGTGCTCGATCCCGAACAGAACACGGCATTCCACGACAACTACCTCGATATTGACTACGATCTTTCCAGGGTACTCTTCATAACCACTGCGAATAACGTAACTACCATACATCCCGCACTCCGCGACAGGATGGAACTCATCAATGTCTCCGGCTATCTGGCGCAGGAGAAGGTCGCCATTGCGGAAGGATATCTCATTCCCAAGCAGATTAAGGCTCACGGTCTCAAGAAGGAGGATATGCAACTCTCCAAAGAGGCGATAGACACCATCATAGATTGGTACACGCGCGAATCGGGAGTAAGAGGCCTGGACAAGCAAATAGCAAAGATTGCACGTATCACGGCTAAAAAAATAGCTCTCGAAGAGGAATTGAAGCCGGTACTCGACAGCGAAGATATCAAAGATTACCTCGGACTGCCTACCAACCAGCCCAACATACAGGAGGGCAATGAGGCTCCGGGAGTGGTTACAGGTCTGGCCTGGACGGAGATGGGCGGAGACATTCTCTTTGTGGAATGTAGCCTGAGCGAGGGTAAGGGGGTACTTTCAACCACCGGTAATCTCGGAGATGTAATGAAGGAGTCTGCAACTATAGCGCTCCAGTATCTGAAGGCTCATCCGGAGCTCTCCGGAGTCGATGGAAAGAGTTTCTATAAAAAAGATTTCCACATTCACGTACCTGAAGGAGCAATCCCCAAGGATGGTCCCTCGGCAGGTATCACCATGGTAACTGCAATTGCTTCCGCACTACGTGGCAAGAGCATTCGTAGCGGCATAGCAATGACCGGCGAGATCACTCTTAGAGGAAGGGTGCTCCCCGTTGGCGGCATCAAGGAGAAGATCCTTGCAGCCAAAAGGGCCGGAGTCAAGACAATCGTCCTCTCTGAGGAAAATGAGAGGGATATCAAGGAGATCAAAGATATCTACATCGAGGGGCTCGAGTTTAAGTACGTGAAGAACATTGACGAAGTAATAAACTACGTCTTTTCAGAACAATAATTATGGATGTTAAGATTGAAAGCAGCTGGAAAGAGGCCCTGAGCGGAGAATTCGAGAAACCCTATTTCGCCTCTCTGGTGGATACTCTTCGTACCGAAAAGCGTCAGGGACGGATCATTTACCCTCCGGGACCGCTAATTTTCAATGCTTTCGCTCTCACCCCCATTGATAAGGTCAAGGTGGTAATTCTGGGCCAGGACCCCTATCACGGGCCCGGTCAGGCTCACGGTCTCTCCTTTTCGGTGCCGCACGGAGTCCAGCCACCCCCTTCCCTGCTCAATATATATAAAGAGATAGAAAATGATCTGGGCATCACCCTTCAAAAGGATGGGTCGCTCGAAGGATGGGCTCGCCAGGGAGTTTTCCTGCTCAACGCGGTGCTCACCGTAAGAGCCTCTGAAGCAACTTCACACAGCAAAATAGGGTGGATGGAGTTTACCGACGCCGTCATCCGCATACTCTCGCAAAAGCGTGAAAATATTGTTTTCCTGCTCTGGGGCAATTTTGCAAGGAGCAAAAAGGAGCTGATTGACACTTCCAAACACTTTGTTTTTGAAGCGGCGCACCCTTCGCCTCTTGCAAGGGGAGCATTTTTCGGATGCAGGCATTTCTCAATGACCAATGAGGCACTTGTCAGCCGCGGACTCTCCCCTATCGACTGGAGTTTGTAATAACTTTTTGAATTCTTGTTTTTTAACTATAACTTCGCGGTGTAATATCTGATATGAAAAATATGAGACTTGCACTTTTTCCGGGCTCTTTCGATCCATTTACGATGGGACACCTGGATGTTTTGAAATCCGCACTGAAACTTTTTGACAAAGTGGTAGTGGCGGTAGGATACAACAGTTCCAAAGGAGGGCTCTTTTCCCCCGAAGCCAGAGTGGAGATGATAAAGAAAGCCATAGGAGATTTGGAACGTGTAGAAGTAGACTCATATACCGGCCTCACCGTGGATTACTGCAGAAAAATAGGTGCGGTATGCATCATCAGAGGCTTGAGAACCACCACCGACTTCGAACTTGAAAGCGTTATCGCCCAGGCCAACCGAAAAATGGCTCCGGATATCTCCAGCATCTTCATCCCCGCAGGGCACGAATATTCATTTATTTCCTCGACTGTAGTTAGAGATGTACTCATGAATGGCGGTGACGCAAAATGTTTTTTGCCGCCGGGCATTGACATCGACGATTACATTCATAAATAGAAATCACATACAGGTATGAAACTAAGGGTAATATCTTTGGTTTTCGTCCTGGTCATCGGAATCTTTTCCACATTGGGCCAGAACACGGCCAAGTTCCACAAAGGCATCGAAGAATACTTCGACTCTCTCCTCCATTATCCTACAGACACCATCAACTCTCGGATTGACCGCCTGATAACAGCTCTCCCCGATAAAAAAGAGCAGGCTAAAGTTGCCGGTGCCGCATTTGACTATTTTTATGGTTCTCCTGTAATGGGAATGGAGGCGGTTTCGCTCCATATTGCGGAGAACTGGTTTCTCAATGGGAAACTCGAATGGGCCAATCCCGAAAGTTGGCATCTGCTCTATACGTTTGCCGAATTCAACAGATCCTCAATGATCGACTGCGATGCTCCTGAACTCATCCTCGAGAGCATTGATGGTTATATGGTCAACATCCTCAAAGGTGACGGCCAATGGAAGATACTCTATTTCTATGATGACAAATGCTCTACATGCCAGGAAGAGACTCCTCAACTGGCCAAATTTGCCAAAGAGTACTCCGGTCCGCGAATCACCATATTCGCAATATATACCCAAGGCAACCGCCGGGAGTGGGAAGAGTATGTCAAGCGGATTTTCGGAGACATTTCCAATCCGGATGTCATCATACTTCATCTCTGGGATCCCGAGGTCGCCAGTTCGTATCACATGAAATATGGCGTACTGTCAACTCCCTCGATGTTTCTAATAGACAGATTCAACGTCATAGCCGGCCGCAAGCTCAACTGTGAAGCGCTATGCCGTCTTCTGGAAGTCAAACTAAATGAAAGTAACGAGTTCAGAAAACTCTTCGCCAATATATTTGCTTCAATGGAGCCGGTTGACAAGGAGGTGATTGACCAGGTTGCAGAGACTTTTTACCGAAGGACTGCCCCGGATTCGACACTTTACCGCGAAACATTTCACGAACTCTATTCTTTCCTGAAAAACACTCCAGGGGCACCATTCCAGCAAGGAGCTCTGGACATCGGACGCACTTACATACTCGGAAAAGAGACATATTGGTCAAAGGAGTACTTAGACTACACTTCCTTCGATATCAGACTCTCCTCCACCAATCTCCCCGGAGAAAAGGCATCCGACCTTTTCCTCACTGACATTAAGGGACGAGAGCGCAGATTACTACAGGGCTGCTCACGATACACCATTCTTTGGTTTTATACCATTTCCTGTGAAGAGTGCCGCAAAGAAGCGCTTACCCTGGCGGAAAAAGAAGAATATCTCAGAAAAAAGGGAATCAAGGTAAAATGCATCTATGTAGGTGAAGATGAGGAAGCCTGGCGTGATTTTCAGAAGAAAAACCCGAAAAAATGGGTATATTTGTGGGATAAAACCGGAAAATCCGGCCTAGATACACTTTATGATGTTCGCACGGTACCGCAGATTTACCTGCTTGACAGAAAAAAACTCGTCATAGGCAGAGAACTGGGCACGGAACATCTTTTCGAATTATTGAATACATTATGATAGCAGGCAAGTACAAAGAGTTTTATGACAAACTCAAGAGCATCATTCCTGAGAAGAGAATGCTCCACGATCCCCTCAGCACGCTGGCATTCGGCACGGATGCCTCATTCTACAGACTCATTCCCAAACTGGTAATCAAGGCACATAGCGAAGAGGAAATAGTCGCTATTCTCACTACAGCCTACAATATGGGGCTCCCGGTGACATTCAGGGCCGCAGGCACCTCTCTCTCCGGGCAGGCTATCAGCGATTCGATCCTCGTCTTGGCAACTCACGGATGGAAAGAGCACAAGATCCTCGACCACGGACTCAAAATACTCCTACAACCCGGTATCAGAGGGGCTGCCGCCAATCGTTACCTTGCACCTTACGGACGAAAAATCGGTCCCGACCCTGCATCCATAGATGCTGCAATGATAGGCGGCATAGTAGCCAACAATGCCAGCGGAATGTGCTGCGGTGTGGCAGACAACTCCTACAAGACTGTAGCTGACATCCGCGTAATACTACCTGACGGTACTCTCCTCGATACCGCTGACGAAGCTTCAGTACGAAGCTTTAAGGAAAGTCACAAAGACCTGCTCAGATCACTCGAAAAGATCTCTGCTGACATAGCAGCTGATAAGGAACTCAAAGAACGCATCATTAAGAAATATAAGATAAAGAACACGAACGGTTACTCACTGAACGCCTTTACTGATTACAGCGATGGTATCGATATACTCAAGCATCTCATCATAGGATCGGAAGGTACTCTTGCCTTTATCTCCTCCATTACCTACAATACAGTCGTTGAACACCCACACAAAGCCCTTGCGATGGTGGTATTCACTTCTATTAAGGATGCATGCACCGCAGCACAGATACTCAAGAAACAGAAGGCATCTGCCGTCGAACTCATTGACAGGACCGGTGTGCGCTCAGCCGACAAGACACCCGGAATCCCGGAGTACCTCAAGACCATAGGAGAAGAGAGTTGCGTACTTCTGGTTGAGACCAGAGCCGCATCTGCAGAGGAACTCAAGGCCAATGTGGAATCGGTTACCGCTTCCATCAGCCACATTCCTACCGAACTTCCCTACACTTTTACCACAGATGCTAAAGAGCAGGCGATGCTTTGGAAAATCCGTAAAGAGCTCTTCCCTACAGTAGCCGGATTGAGGAAATCAGGCACCACTGCCATAATCGAGGATATCTGCTTCCCTATCGACAAACTGGCCGAAGCCACAATGAAATTGAGAGAGATTTTCGAACGTGACGGCTATGGCGATGCCGTGATATTCGGCCATGCAATGGATGGTAATCTCCATTTTGTGTTCAACCAGAATTTTTCCGAAGATAAGGAGGTAGAAAAGTACCGCATCTTTATGGAGGACATTACCAAAATGGTGGTTTCACAATATGACGGATCACTCAAAGCCGAACATGGTACCGGACGCAATATGGCTCCATTTTTGGAGATGGAATGGGGACGCGAAGCCTACAGGCTGATGAAAGAGGTCAAGGATATATTCGACCCCAAAGGCATTCTCAACCCCGGAGTCATAATCAATGCCGATCCTAAAGCTCATATCAGCAACCTCAAGCCCATCCCCTCTACGAGAGAAGTTGTCGATAAATGTATGGAATGCGGATTCTGTGAAGGACACTGTGTTGCCGAGGGACTCACACTCTCTCCACGCCAGAGAGTTGCCGTCTTCCGTGAGATTGAAAATCTCAAAAGAACCGGAGAGGAGCCTCATCGTGCAGCTGAGATGCAGAAACTCTTCCGCTATGCAGGAGAACAGACCTGTGCTACCGACTCTCTTTGCCACCTTAATTGCCCTGTAAAAGCCGATACCGGCAAACTCATAAAAGAGATACGACACGAAATTCATTCACCTAAAGGTGAAAAGAGGGCCCTCAAGATTGCAGGATATATGGGTAGCATCACTGCCTTTATGCGAGGCGGACTCAAGTTGCTCCATGGTCTAAGACTTATATTCGGCAAAAAACTCTTCGGAGCCCTTGCGAGAGGAATTAGAGCCATTTCATTTAAATTGATTCCGTTGTGGAACGAGCATATGCCCACAGGAGCAAATAAGATCAAAAAGCGCACTTTCCCCGAAAAGGAGCTCAAAGTGGTCTATTTCCCCTCCTGTATCACCAGGAGTATGGGTACATCGAAGAGTTACAGCAAGGAGAAAGAGATTACCCGAATGACTGAAGCCCTGCTCACCGCTGCCGGCTACCAGATCATCTATCCCGAGAATATGGATAAACTCTGCTGCGGAATGCTCTTCTCAAGCAAAGGCTATGTGGAAGCGGGCAAAAAATCCTCCGATGAGCTTAAAGCTGCCCTTCTTAAAGCTTCCGGTAATGGAAAATATCCGGTTCTGTGCGATATGAGCCCCTGTCTCTACACGATGCGCACCAATATGGAGGGTGAACTCAAACTCTACGAACCTGCAGAATTTATTGACAACTATCTGCTTGACCGTCTCGAATTAAAACCCGTGGATGAAAAAGTGGCGATTTTTGCAGTATGTTCCGCAAAGAATCTGGCAGTGGAATCTCATCTGGAGAATGTGGCGCGCAAATGTGCCCGTGAGGTAGTAATTGTGGACTCCAATTGCTGTGGTTTTGCAGGTGACAGAGGATTCTTCTTTCCTGAACTTAATGAGCACGGATTGAGGGACCTCAAAAGACAGAGCGAAGGGTGCGATCACGGCTATGCTACCAGCCGTACTTGTGAAATCGGCCTTTCACGCCACAGCGGTATAGAGTTCAAATCGATTATATACCTTGCGGCAAAGGCGGCAGGAATAGATACTAGCAAATAAAAATTGAAGAATATGTTCAGCAGTCTCTCGGATTATGTGAAGTTTTTGGAATCCAAAGGAGAACTTATCCGCATCAAGGAGTTCGTGGATCCCGTATTGGAGATTGCTGAAGTGACCGACCGCGTCAGCAAAATGCCGGGCGGAGGCAAAGCCCTCCTCTTTGAAAACACCGGCACAAGGTATCCCGTTCTGACCAATATGATGGGCTCAGAAAAGCGTATTCTATACACTCTCGGAGCCGATTCATTTGATGAGATAGAGCAGAGGTTTGAAGATATCATAAATCAGATACTCAAAGAGAAGAGCACTCTGATGGATAAACTCAAGATGCTTCCCCTGCTAAAAGAGGTCTCACGATGGCTTCCCGTCAACCACAAAGGCTCCGCTCCCTGTCAGGAGGTGGTACAGTACAATGCAAAACTGAGCGAATTGCCGATACTCAAGTGCTGGCCGCAGGATGGAGGCAGATTTATTACCCTTCCCCTCGTGCATACCGTCAGTCCTGTCACCGGACAGCGCAATGTCGGCATGTACAGAATGCAGATATTTGATGACAATACCACCGGAATGCATTGGCACAAACACAAAACCGGTGCAAAGCATCTTTCGGAGTCGGGTCACAGGCTCCCCGTAGCCGTTTGTCTGGGAGGGGATCCTGTCTATACTTATTGTGCCACCGCCCCACTTCCGGAAGGGATTGATGAGTATTTGCTTGCCGGATTTCTGCGCGGTAAACCTGTGGAGATGGTGGAGTGTTTCACTCAAAAACTGAAAGTGCCTGCCGATTGTGATTTTGTAATTGAGGGGTACGTGCAGAAAAGCGAACCACTGGTTATTGAAGGACCTTTCGGCGACCATACGGGATTCTATTCGCTTGAGGACTATTATCCGCAATTCCATGTTACGTGCATTTCGCACCGAAAAGATGCGATTTATCCGGCTACTGTTGTGGGGGTTCCTCCGCAGGAAGATAAATATATGGCGTTGGCAACCGAGAAGATATTTTTGGCTCCTATTAAATTTGTAATTTCTCCGGAGATAGAGGACCTATACCTGCCTGAAGAGGGTGTGGGTCACAATTTCGCTGTTGTGAAAATACGCAAGAGTTACGACGGCCAAGCCTTCAAGGTGGCAAATGCAATGTGGGGTGCCGGTCAGATGATGTTCAATAAGTTTCTGATTGTAGTGGATGAAGATTTTGATATCCGTGATCACAATGCGCTCAAGAAGACTATTTGCAAACATTATTTTCCGGCAACAGATACTTTGGTAAGCAAAGGACCTCTCGATATTCTCGACCATACTGCCCCAAGAGTTGGATTTGGCGGCAAGCTCTGTATGGATGCAACCACAAAGGAATATAGCCGCAAAGAGCCGGTAGAGATGGATCAGCTCATCAGAGTAAAGTTTGACAAAGATGAAGAAGAGAGCAGCGAATATCGCAAATTGTGGCTACTCGGTGCCAATTGCGATGCCGAGCGCGACTCAGTGATCAAAAATGGAGTTCTTCATCTCGATGCCTCCTCCAAAAAAGGAATGAAAGGCTTTGACCGCGAATGGCCCGATATCGTCACCTCTTCCGAGGAAACCAAAGCCAGAATCGACTCCATATGGGACTCGCTGGGGATTGAGTGAATAATGACGAGATGCACATTGCGAGATGTGAAATGCTAAATTCTTTAGCAAAATATAGACAACAGCCAACAACTAATGGCTAATGGCTAATGGCCAACAGCCAATAGCTAACGGCTCTCCTCCGCCACCCACACCTGTCATTCCCTGATATACGTTGACCGTTTTCAAACAGTAATTATTATGTTGAAAACAGGAAAACAAGTACGTCACTATCGAAGATTTTCGGAAGACTTAAAGTTAAAAATTGTCCACGAATACGAATCCGGTCAATTTTCTGCGGCAGATTTAAAAACAATTTACGATATTTCGGATTCACTTCTTTATGAGTGGATTTATAAATACTCGAAGTATAATAAAAAATCTATCCAAGTCGTAGAAATGAAAGACAGTCAAGCGGAAAAAATCAGACGAATGGAAGCTCGCATAAAAGAGCTGGAACGAGTTGTAGGTCAGAAGCAAATGAACATCGATTATTTGGAGAAAATGATAGAATTGGCTAAAGAACACTACAATATTGATATAAAAAAAAACTCAGACATCCCACTCTGTGGTGGTTCCAAGACAACCGAGGAAAACTGAACTATAGTCTTAACAGCCTTCACAGAATGTTGAACGTAAGTAAACAGTCAGTACATCAAAGCAGGAAGCGCCAAGAGGCGTTTGACTTGGAACTGCATGATTTAGTTTGTCAGGCTGATCTTATCAGGGAAGAGCATCCGGGCTGCGGTGTCGAGAAGTTATACGAGACATTAAAGCCTAAAACTATGGGTAGAGATAAGTTTTGTGAAATATTCATGGGTTTAGGGTATCGTGTGAAGAGGATAAGAAATTACACGAAAACAACCATTCCTACTTGGTTTCATTATCCAAATATTATCAAAGGCATGCAAATTTTGAATCCATTTAAAGTTCTACAAAGCGACATGACATACTTTGACATAGCAGGAGTGTTTCACTATATCGTTTTTATTATTGATATATACACCAGAGAGATTCTGGGTTATAATGTAGCAGATAATATGCGCACTACATCCAACATAAAAGCCTTAAAAATGGCCCTTTCAAAAATACCAAAAGAAGAGTACCGATACTTAATTCACCACTCTGACAGGGGTTCCCAGTATTGTAGCAAAGAATATACTAAGCTTTTAACAGAGCGTCAGATAGGCATAAGTATGGGAGGAATAGCACAGGATAATGCTTTTGCGGAAAGAATTAACGGCACAATTAAAAACGAGTATCTCAAACTATGGAATATTCCGGATCTCAACACACTGAAAGCAAAAACAAGAAAAGCGGTCAACCATTATAACAGCAAAAGATTGCACTTGGCATTTGGCAATAAGTATTCACCATTGCAGTTTAAAGAAAATATACTAAATTTGAACACCCAAGAAAGACCGAAGGTGATTATTTATGCCGAAGGTAATAATAAAGTTAAGGTGGCATCGAGCCACCTCAACTTTAACCCAAGACAAGAACCTCAGGCTCATAATTGTCCGATAGTAATTGGAAAAATGAATTGAATTATTAACCAAAAACGGTCAACCCTATTTAGGGAAGTTCAACCACTACACACTACACACTACACACTACACACTGCCACCAAATCATATTCGCCGACATTTAGTATCTCTACAGAAACGAACTGGCCGGCGGGATATATCTCTTTCTTGAAGAGTAGACTCGTGCTAAGGACTTAAAAATCCGGCAATACGCTTGGTTAAGTTCCTGGGGCGAACAAGCGCACGGACAATCCGTTAAAGCTGCGGTAGGTACTCGTACGCGCGTAGTAGCTGTCGAAGTACATGTGCCAGCGGAAGGCGCCGTCACCGGGCGTAGACGACCAGAAGTAGCCGCTTGAGCCCTGGTTGAGGGGCCAGTTTTGGTTGTCGTACTTGTAACCACTGGCGGGGAAGTAGCGCTCGTAATCGTTACTCGTATTGCTGCTCCAATACGACTCTTTCGCGATATTATCAATGATTAACGTTTGCCCATAAACGTTACGAGAGGTAATTTTCATGTGAGTGTTCATTCCATCACTCACGTATTGATACCGCCATGCCGATACTATATCGGAGTCCTTGAAACGCAGGGCGTAAGTGACTTTATCAGCAGAGATCTGCCTGAAATCGCTCGTACCGCTATAAGTAGTCCCCGCGACTATTGCACTTTCGGATATATTAGTATAAGAGTGATTATAATAAAAACCAACGTAGACGGTATTTACCCATTCCGGCACAACACCTCGCCACTCTTCAAGGCTGGGCAGGTGGTAGGTTACATAGTCAATGGTTTTAGTGGTGAAATACGCCTCGGCATGGTCGTACGTGAAGTAACCGCTCAAGGTGCAGTCAGTCTTGCTCGTCACGAAACCGCTTCCGCCCGGGTTAATATTGTATTCGGCAACATATTGGAGAGGGGTTTGCGGCATCTTCGCCCAACCGCTGCTTACTGTACCTCTATACCGATTTCCCGCGATGTAGTTCTTGCCGCCTGTACTTGTGGTACTCCACTTATACAGTTGATCTCCGAGTAGTGTTATTCTTACCTCTCCGTTTGCCGCAATACCGGTCACGGTCGGGTCGAAAGCGAGGAAAGCTGTCAGACTGTCCATAGTAGCGGAGAAAGTTATGCCGTTCACACTAAGCAACATGGATTTGGTTTCTTCCGCACCGGTCTCCATCGTCCACACCAGAGCGCGGAGCGACCCCACGTCAGCCGGTACTCCTTTGAGCTTAAATCTGATGATGCTGCTTTTCAAGGTCAAGTTAAAAGTCTCAGTGATGGCATTGGCCGTTTCGTCGAACAAGAGCAGTTTGTTGCGCAGATGTGCCGCCGAATTGTCTCCGTTCTGTGTCTGTTGCCAGAAGTCAGCGGTAAAGGGTTTAATGTTGCCAATACCATCCAGCATAATTATCTCTCCGGGATAATAGGCCTTGTAGGTGGTGGCACCCGGTACGGTTGTTCCTGTAAAACGGTCGCCGGCATCCCATTCAAAGATCTCACTCCCCATAAAAGTTGTACCGTCATATCCGGCAAGTAAGAGTTTGTCACCTACCTGCCATGAGAGTCTGCCACCGCTGCCGAGGGTGTCAGAGTCAGTGTATGCAACGCGGGTCTCCGGTGAGATAGATACACTTATCGTAACAGTTTCTCCCACTCCCTTTTCGAGTTCCCCGGATTCGCGAAAAGGTTCACGAGTGCAACTCGCCACCAATAAGGCAAGCATTATAATAGTAAATAGTTTGAGTTTCATGCCTGTGTTTGTTTAAGCTGTCGGCTGTCATCATTATGCAGTCGATTATTTTAATATTGAAAATCCGATTATGAAGTCCCCTACGTCAAACGATTGATACTCAACGCCTCAAAATAAGATTTTATTTTCAATAAAAAAAATATTTTTTAGAAAGATTATGAAAGTTTATTAGTTTTGCTAAAACTAATGACTGACAGGAAAATGGGAATCACTTATAAGGAATTTAAGGAAGCAGTGGATAGCATTGATGTATCTGACAAAATCAAGAGATACTTCATGGATCTTATCTGCAAGGCAGCTTTGACATCACTTACCGAAAAGGAGCGTCAAGAATATCGCGATCATTATTTTGCAGTCACTTATGATGATATTATCGAATCCGCCCGGGATGAAGGAATGGAGGAAGGAATGGAGAAGGGTAAGGCTGAAGGTATTCGTCAAGTTGCAAAGTCATTGTTGTCTCAAGGCGTGTCATTGGAGTCAATCTCAAGAGCTACGGGATTATCACAAAACGAAATCAGTAAACTCTCGTAATCAAGTCTCTATATTAAGCCATCCCTGCAACTCGCACACCGTACCACTACACACTACACACTACATACTGCGGCCAAATCATATTCGTCGGCGTTTAGAATATTTACCGAAACAAAGTTGCCGATGGGATTTTGCCCTTTGAAAAAATCATCTATACCGGAGGCTCCGATGAGGATTTCGCCATCCACCTCAGGGGATTCGTTCATACTGCGTCCCACATAGACTCCATCTGTAAAAGAATCCACAATCACCTTTTCTTTCGAGCCGATACGCGATCTGTTGTACTCTAAAGAGATTCCTGACTGAAGCTCCATCAGACGCTCGTATCGCTCCTGTTTGACCTTCCGACTGACACTATCCTTATAGTTTTGTGCACCGAAAGTTCCCTCCTCCTCCGAATAAGTGAATGCTCCGAGACGCTCAAAGCGACTCTCGCGCACAAAGTCGAGAAGTTCCTCGAACTCCCGTTTACCCTCGCCAGGGTGGCCGACCAGCATAGTAGTACGCAGTACCACTCCGGGTACCATTTTACGCATCTTTTCAATCAAAGTGCGGGTCTGACGACCGTCAATCGAGCGCCTCATCATTTTCAGCACCTTATCCGAAGAGTGCTGGAGCGGGATATCAATATATTTGCAGATCTTGGGATTCTCCGCCATCAACCGGAGCACATCTTCCGGAAATCCTGCCGGATAAGAGTAGTGCAGACGGATCCATTCAATGCCTTCAATAAGGGATAATTTCTCAAGAAGGGTTGCCAAAGTGCGCTTCCGGTAGAGATCAAGCCCATAATAGGTAGTATCCTGTGCTATCACTATAAGTTCCTTGACACCCATCTGCGCCAGATTGCGCGCTCCTGCAAGCACTTCTTCTTCCGGCACCGAACGATGAGGGCCGCGAATCATCGGTATTGCACAATAAGAGCAACTGCGGTCGCAACCTTCGGAAATTTTCAGATACGCATAGTGCGAAGGCGTAGTCAGAATCCTCTGCTGCTGTAACTCTGAGTCGTATTTCGCTCCAAGAACAGAGAGAAGAGTTTCAAAATCAGAAACTCCGAAAAATCCATCCACCTCGGGGATCATATCCACCAGAGTCTCCATATAGCGTTGCGAGAGACAGCCGAAGACGAAGATCTTTTGTGCAAAACCCCGGTTTTTCGCCTCTACAGCCTTAAAGATGGTCTCGATGGATTCCTCCTTGGCATCCCGGATAAATCCGCAGGTATTGATCAGGATGTAATCTACCGGCTCCTCAATAAGGCCGACACTTTCCGGCACCAGAATGTAGCCTGATGCGGAAAGTTGTTTCATAAGATGCTCCGAATCGACCCTGTTTTTGGAGCAACCCAGCGAAATGATTTGGAGTTTTTTCATCAATTACGCCTGTTCGGCGGAAGTTTCCTCCGAGGGAGTCTCTTCTTCTTCCTCTTCTACAAATTCGAGGGAGGCAAACTTTTGGAGCACATTGTACCAATCGAGTATCTTCTTCATATGTGAAACATAGAAGCGATCCTCGTCATATTCGGAGAGCACCTCTTTGAAGAAGGCTTTGATCTTTTTGGGGTCCTCCTTGGAGCTCATTGCAGGGCCGTTTTTGAGCTTCTGCGCCATGCCGGTGAATATCTCCTTTAAAGAAACATCTTCGGTTGTGGTATATACCGAAATATCCGCCATTGAGGAGATTTTTGCGGATGTGCCAAATGTAGTCCTCTGTTTTGTCTCCAACGACTCTACTATTACGCCGTTTCTTGCCTGTGAAAGATACAGGAACAATCCGTGCTGTCCCGATACCGATAAAATCTTTTTTAGATCTGTCTTTTCCATATCATTTATATAGCTCTTCTTTAATTCATGCCACGCTCTTTCTTGATTGTCTCATAGGCCTCCTGTACTTTCTTGAACTTTTCCTCCGCACTCTTCTGTATGTCGGGGCCGAGTGTTGCCACTTTGTCGGGGTGATGTTTCATTGCAAGACGTTTATAGGCCTTTTTGATCTCCTCTTCAGTAGCGTTTTTATCTATTTCGAGAACGGTATAGGCGGACTCTATGCTCTTTTCAAACATAGCGAGTATGGAATTGGCATTTGCTGAAGAAATGCCCATGGCTGATGCAATACTCCTTAGAACATCTATTTCAGCCTGACAAACATTACCGTCACATTGTGCCAGAGAGACCAGATAGTGAAATAGCTGCATCCGCTGCGAGTAGTTCATATACTGGCGGATTTGTCCTCCTACTTCATAGATATTGATCTGTTTATCCTTGAGGCCCTTGAGAATCTCCATGGCCTCGGGCACAGCTCTCTCACCAAAATTGTTACGGATAAAATTCCTTACATATTCGAGTTCACTCTTTAGATATTTACCGTCTGCCTTGATCACTGCAGTGGAGAGTACCAGCAGACTTACTATAAAACTATTGCGCTGGCCGATATTGCGATCCTGGGGAGAAGATGGACGACGAGTACCGGTGCCACTCTTATGTGTTCCAGTGTATGGACGACCCTCGTTTACATCCGACTCAATGAGTTTGGAGCCCATATCAGCCATAGAA
>JAKQLB010000138.1 GCA_029567375.1 Bacteroidota bacterium
TCCCAAAGCGAGCGAGTTTTTCACTCGCGAGCTTCCCGAAGCGAAGCCGAGGCAATCCCTCGGGACGCTCGCCACCTTCGCCTCCTAAAACGGAGGCTTCGGGCTCGCTATACTTCGATCCCCGGAGGGATCTCTGTGATCGTCTATCATGTATGTGGTGCAAACAAACTTCGTAGGTATAAACAAAGCGGATTTATAAAACCACCAATAAGGGGGTGGGTAACAATTCAAGAGGCGGAACGTTTTAGTAAACAAACAGGAAGGCCAATTATTCTTCGGTTAAAGTTCCCAGAAAATGCAAAAGTTCTTGAAGGACACAGAGGTATGGCAAGATATATAGAAACACCTTATGATGTGAGGGATTTATTTGGAAAGACATAGGGATAGTGATTTTTTTGAAGGTGGAGAGTTTAAATATCCTCCTGATGCATGGATTTTAACTAAAATATACAAATGTTCTAATTGTGGAACTATTGTGGAGTCCGGGACAAAAAAAGTGTGTCCGGGGTGCGAGAAGAAGATGAAGATGATTATTTACTAAAGATTTAAATTTTGAGTGCCATAAAATTTCCGGGCTGCCTTAATTTTTCTCCCCTAAATTTTCCTGGGCTTTATTTTTTTGTCGCCTTAATTTTATCCGCTCTATTTTTTTTGTCGCCATAAATTTCTTGGCCTTAATTTTTCTGCGCTCTAAAAATCATACGGGAAACTATAAATACCATATGCACCATATAACAAACTCGGAGGATTAAAAATGTCTCGTGCTGTACCACACACAATAACTTTTGCAACCGATATAGACCAATTTTTAGACACAATTCCCAAGGGCCAGAAAGCAAAATTTGTGGCCGATGCGATTAGAGGGACGGAAGATTACATTCGATGGCTGGCAGAAATCTCCGTTTCAGGAGATTGAGGTGAATATAATGAGAGTAACTTATTATGCTTATGTAGGCGGAACCATAGATATAGACGCAATTGACTTTAAGGGAATGAACGAGGATCAGAAGAGAGATTATATTGCCGACTATGTTACCGAGTGTGCGAACGAAGATTTGGATTCACATTTAACCTGGGAAATAGATGAGGAATAGAAAGGAGCTAAGAAAGCATGAAGCGATATTTCCGTTATACGATTGAGTGGAACCGGGAGACGGCAAGTGAAGTTGTCGAGATGGACGTTGATGATAACATATCCGAGGACGAACTAAAATCGCATGTATCTGACGCCATGTGGAACGATATTATTAACAACAATATAGATTCGTGGTCGGAAGAGATCACTAAAGAAGAGTACGAGGAAGACCAAGGAATGTAATTCCGAGGAGTGGTGATATGAGTCTCATAACCGAAACCAAGAAGCTCCGGGAACTGGAGCGATCCCCAGCCAGGAGCCTACAATACTTCGCAAAGCTAACCACCGACGCCCCGGCCATGATCGATGTCTTGGAGAGCTTCCGGGAGGGGGGATGCTGAACTGCTAAAGGATGCAGCCAGGGCATTTTGCTATAGTCCAGCGTATAAACCGTATCATGAGGCGCTATGCAGATTGCAGAAGGCCGCGAGCCTGATGGAGCAGGAGGCGAGAGAAGGATGATTTGCGGAGAGTGTGATGCTCATTATGAAAGCCATGAGCAATATGCAGGCAAACCGTTGCATACCGGATACTGTAATAAAATGATGCAGAACGTCAATAAGTGGGATCGATGTCTGTATGAACCAAAAGAGGTCCAGCCATGAGCCCGGACATTGCTAGACGGTTGGTGGCATCACTGAAGTATGATGTTATAAACGGATCTCAGGACGAAAAAGCGATATTCGCTTCCCAGGTCCGAGAGGCAACCTCCTATATTAACTCCCAGGCGGCTCAGATCAAGGCCCTGAAGGAGAAGCTGCATCACGAACGTGTGGCCTACCTCCGAGCAGTGAATAGTTACCACAAGAAAGACGGCCTTGAATATGTAGCAAGGGAGCAGCTCAAGGCCGAGATGCCGGAGGTGGAATGGTGACGATCCATCACATTAGAGTCTCTGATGATGTATATGATTATCTGAAGGACATGGTAGATGATGCTGCTGTCGAAAACGAAACACCGGCAGAACGTATCACGATGTCGGAAGCAATAGGCAGACTAATTGAAGATCGGGAGGAGCAATGAGCGATATCCTGGAACTGGGAAAGGCTGTAAATGAAAAATGCCAATCAAAGGACGGATCGGTAGATCATAGGTACTGGGCATTTCGCTCAGTCGAATTGCTGCCTGCGCTTATCGCAGAGACCGAGCGGCTGCGAGCTGTGCCTGCCTGGGAGGCGACGGATGAGCGGATAGCAGCAATGAAAGACGCCTGCAATTTTCTGGTATATGCTGAAATCCGAAATAAGGGTGTAAATCCCGGCAATGTGAATAGAGCTAAGAATGCAGGAGACGTGCTCCGGGCCATGCTGGAAGAAGGGAAGCGGGATGCATAAGAATGCGGGGCAGGAGGAAAGGATGATCTGTAGAGATTGCCCGTCGATTCTAATCAGAAACAGCGATGGAAGATGCTTTTGCGAACGATCTGAAGAAGAAGTTATGCCCGATTGGAAATGTCACATAGAAAACGATGATCCACTAGGTCGTGACGATCCGTTGGGGAGGCAGATGGCATGATCCCCGCTGACCTGCTCGACCAGCTACGAAAGAAAGACCCGGAGCTGTGGGAACGAATGAGGAGAATGCCGGTTTATGTGCATCAAGACGGACAACTAACCGTCGATCTGACAAAATCGGATAATACTGAGCTTGTGGCCGCTTGGCTTCAGCATTGCCTGCAAGAGGCGATCCGGGCGCGAGGATGGCGATATGGGATAGATTATGATACAGATCGGGTATGTGCAACCGTCCTGAAAAATATCGATTCTGCATGGAAATTGATTGGAGTAGGATATGGCTCCACCGAAGCCGAGGCCCTCATGAGGGCGTACTTATCCGCGCTCTCGGGTGAGCGTATTTAGTTGCGCTCTCATGCGAGGCATACCTGGCGGCATATGATCGAGATTAAGACTCGGACAACCCTCAAGGACATGACTTCCGACCTCTCTACTCTTCTTTTTCTTGAATCAGAACTTAAAAAGAGAAAATCTCTTTCTTCTAAGACAGACCTTATTAGTAACCATAATAAATTTTCAGACATAAAAGAAATTATAAATTTCCTTCCAGAAGAATATATCGCCCCGCTAATAAATGGGATAGAACTCGAAATAAAAGAAGAACTTCGAGAGGCGCGAAGAAAACATAAAGTCGAAATGCATCGAATGGAAAACAAAAGTCTAGACGAGTTAATTAAAATCAATTCGCATTAATAAAATCTTTTAAATACTTCGAAATTCTTTCCTGTTTTGACTCCTTTAATTAAAGGACTTTTTCAGGTGAATTAAATGGGAAAGATATACGGCGATGTTGTGAACACAACTATCAAGGTGCTCAAGGAAATGGGCGACGCCACCGTTAAGGCCGCAGCCGAGCAGATGATTAGACTTCAATCCTACATGATTGAGTCCCAGTCCGCTCCCAAGGCCGCAGGGTGGACCGAGGAAGACGGCGATCATGTTATTAAGAACCTTAAGGCTCTTAAGCAGATGCTTGATACTAACGTAGATGTCATGATCAAGGTCACTCAGGATGCTTCTGGTATGCAGGTCGATGGCGACCAGCTCGCTATTGATGGCTATAAGCTCAGTGGTGTAAGCCCCGATACTCAGTAGACTTGCGTTTCAGCAAGTCGTCCAGCACAGTCTTTCTTGACTGTGCGCGTTTATTTTTAGGTGTTATCATGAAGCTAAAAATATTAAAAAATTTTAGAGTTGGATCGGTTTCCGACCCGAAAAGGATAGAAAAATGGATAAAAATGGGGTGGGTTGAGAAGGTTACGTTCCCATAACTTCTTCTTCTTTTATTACTTGTTTTAACTTTTTCTATTATCGATTTAACGATTTAATCTCTCTTTGATTTTATCGAATTTCTCAAAAACATCATCAAGCACCTGATTAATATGTTTGATAGACTCGCCTATATTATCCAAGCTTTGATTTATCATAGATTCCCCCTTTTATGCACCGAAACATACATAACTGTTAATGTTGGTGTAGTAAAAGAGGAGAGCTATAGGCTCATAAGATACTCTTCCAGCTCCTCATCATTCTTGAAGTGCTTGCATCGGCCCTCGCAAAAGTCTTTGAGTCCGGCTAGGATTCCGTTAAGCTCTTCCTTTATTGCTCCCCTCCTGCCGGTCGGATCTTGCCTGAGATGCCAACTTGGGTGCTGATGCCAGGGGTGCCAGAATAGGTAGCCTGGAAGATTGTACCTTCGTATTGTGTGACTCATGCTAACCTCTGCAATGCCACCAATACCAGAGCGGTCCGAGAATTAGCTGATCTAATACAAATACAGCAAATCCAATCAACACGCCATATGCTACTACTTGAGTATATTGGGGGGCAATTGAACCCAAAACAAGTGCTGTGCAGATCATAACCCATGCCAGACT
>JAKQLB010000148.1 GCA_029567375.1 Bacteroidota bacterium
ACTTAGGTACTGACTAACTCTTGGTTAACATATATTGCCAAGAAAACCTTGCTCTTTCGACGTTTTCCATTCTCAGGAAAATCACATCCTACTATTACCAGGATTCTCATTAGTTTTCGTTCCAGTCTTTCTCTCGAAAAACCTTCTGTACAAAAACCACGCCTGCTTACCAGAACATTCATACGAATGCCTCTAAAGTATCGGTATTATGCTTAGCCCTGTCCATTTTCGGGGCTCGGAACCTCAATAGGTGAGCTGTTACGCTTTCTTTAAATGATAGCTGCTTCTGAGCTTACATCCCTAGTGTCTCAGGTTTCAAACACCCTTCGATACACTTAGCATAAATTTATGGACCTTAACTTTAGTCTCCTTTGTTTAGGTCTCGGAACAATATCTTACATACTGCCCCTGTTTCTTGTTCTAAGCAATTAACAGTTTCTGAGTTGGAAAGGGTTCCGTAATCATTAGACCCTGCGAACCCCATCCGTACTTTACACCGTTAACAAACTAAACAAGACTATACGTAGGCATATTTCAGCAGGAACCAGCCATCGCCGAGTTAGATAGGCTTTTCACCCCTATCCACAGGTCATCCAAGTACATGTCCATAACACCGGTTCGGTCCTCCATCCTCCTTTCGAAAGACTTCAACCTACCCATGGATAGATCACCCGGCTTCAGGTCTTATCTGAGTGACTAACGCATTTTCATACTTGCTTTCGCTTTGATTACCTGATAAAATCAGTTAGTCTCGCCACACAGAAAAACTCCCTGGCCCGTTTTTCAAAACGTACGTTACAAACCATTACCTTGCGGCTTAGGTCAGTAACAAACTGTAACTGGCAAATTTCAAATCTTTTCACGCTCTGTTAAGAGTGCTTTTCAGCTTTCCCTCGCGGTACTAGTGCGCTATCGGACTTTGGTTATATTTAGGGTTAGCAGTTAATCCTGCCATATTCAGACCTCTAATCTAAGAAGCCCTACTCTTTGAGGAACAACATATCATCTTCATCTACAGGACTATCACCTTCTAAGGTACGCCTTTCCAGACGACTTTGATTCGACGATTTAGCCATTTATCCTCACCACATCTCTTGCCATCTTTCGACGGTAGATTCAGTTTGCCCTTTTCCCTTTTCGCTCTCTGCTAATAGGGGAATCACGGATTTGTTTTCTCTTCCTGCCGGTACTAAGATGTTTCAATTCCCAGCGTATTTTGCTCTCTCGAGCTATTCAGAAATCCTAGGTTTAATGCCTGCATGCGGCTCCCCTAGGCTTATCGCAGCTTGCCACGTCCTTCGTCAAA
>JAKQLB010000151.1 GCA_029567375.1 Bacteroidota bacterium
AGGCCCAAATGATCTATCTGGGTTGATGTGATCTTCATTGCGCTTCCCCTTCAAGATCATAATGGATGTATATTTTATAAAAAATATGTGGTTGCAAGAAAATGTTTAAGGAATGGATGTGTTAATCCGGAATGTCGGTTCTATCCTGTTTGCTATCGATGCGCAGCAAGGCGGGAATGCCTTTATTGAGCTGATCTGCAGTGAAATAATGCATGAAGGCATCAGTGGACATGATCGAGCCGCTGTAATCCTCAAAAGCGATGTCTTCGACATTCGAGCCTTCTGGCTTTGTCGCCTGGACAAACTCCTTGAACTCTGCCAGTTGCTGCTGGTTGCCTTCTATTAGCGCCAGAACAAGCTGCTTTATGCCTTCCGACTGATTTCTGGCAAAGAATCCCTGGCAGCCCAATTCCATGGACTTGGTGAAGAGGAAGAACCTGTAGCCTACTTCGTGGACTTTATCGCCCCGAATAATGGCCTTTAGTTTCATCAGCATATTATTGTGCTAACTGATTTATAAGCTCTCTCCGATCAGCAGCGAAATTGCCTGCAATGTCCTATCTGGGGGTTCAAAAAGATCGAAGATATAATCTGAGGGATTGACCTTCAAGCTCGAAGGAGTCTGAGGCATGGATCAGGCGATTAAGTCTTTCACGATCCATTCCGGGATGCAGCGGTGGAGTCCGAGAGGTCATCTGGGAAGATTCTTCTGAAATCATAATCGCTTGCAGCTTAATTCATCTTGACTTCTTTTAACCATATAATACCCAGCAGCAAGAGCAAGGATGACAAATCCAATGGCAAAAAGAGTCAGGCTCTGGATATCCTCGGCATCTAAAATTATCACCTTCCTGGCCAGTGCGATCATGGCAACCAATAAAACAACCTGCACATTGATAGCACGTTCACGAATATAAATGCTGAATGTCTCCAGGAGTTCAATGCCGATGAGGATTAATAAGAAATATCCGAATATATCAAGCAGCTCTTTAGAATCCAAGAGTACTATCGGAGGGGATAACAGGTCTAAAGCTATTATGTACACCAGCTCTAGTGTGGCCAGCATTACCACAAATCCCATTAGAATTGCTAATATTACGATAATAAATTTCTGAAATTTATCTAAGTAGCTTAATCGCATCTGAGACGTCCCTTCCCTATCTACCTGGATATAATTATAAATTAGATAAACCTCATTTCGTATTGCCAGCCAGCTAATTCATTCTTCATAGGATATATATGTTTCAATCCTGTTTCGTCTCGTCTTTCTTCACCAGAAGACAGTCTCCTCTCATGAGAGAATAAGATCGTAGCTGTCGATCATAAGCTGCGACTTGATGCCACGGGAAATGAATTGAATATCTTTATTCTGTTGTTCTTAATCTCTTTGTATGCAATGGGAAAGCAATATCGCAGAAATAGAAATGGAACAGCTGAAAATTCAAGCTCAGCAGCTGTCCTAAAATCCCCTATCCTGGATGCTGGACGACCTCTCCACATCGAAATCTCCTTTCAGGGACATGCTCGACTGGATCAAGCTCGAGCCCATACCCTGCCGTGATGATGTAGAGTTGTAAAAGCCCTTGGCGCTGGCCTGAGAGCTGGCCCCCTTTCTCTGAGAGCTGGCCTTTATGCTTCGGGAAAGGTTTCCGATTTCAAATGAAGATGCATTCGTCGATGCGAGGCTGCTTTCCTCGGAAGCTGAAAGATTTCCGGCGGAAGCATTGAGCGGCGTTGAATTCAGAGCAGTCGAGTTCGCAGCTGTAAAGTTAAGAAGTGAACTGTTCTGGTCTGAGGAGTTATTGGAGGGCAGATTGATTGATACGAAGCGTTCCAGCCTTGAGCCGGGAGAAAGAGCTTTCACATTTCCGCTGCTGATGAACTCGCCATCCTCGTCTTTTGCCGAGCTATTATACGATTCTGCGCCCTGCCTCAGCTCGGCTATCCTATCCTCCATGCCTCTGGCGTCGATGTTAAATCCTCCGGTTACAGGTATCGCAGAGCCTGTGATCGTTACCGAGTCTGATCTGCTCAGATCCACAGCGGAAATGATTATGGCTGCCGATCCGAGGATAAGAAATACGGCCATTGCTGTCTTCATAATCCCCCACCTTCATGCTACCTGGATCAACTGTTGGCTTAATACAATTTCAACCTTTCTATTTCAATCTTTGAATAGACTCTATCGGCCCCAATCCAGGATTGCGCCGTCAATATCCATTTTGAAGATGGCATATCGGCCTGGATTGGGTATGGGCGCGGTTCCCCCGGCGGCGGTCATGCAGTTTCGCCCTGCACAGAATAGCTTTATCTTCAGGAAGTCTAATCCCTTTTCTGCTTTGCCCGGAAGGCCGAAACACGCCGGGCGGAGCGCTTGAGGCGGAGGCAGTGCAATTGGCGGGGGAAGAATCTGCAAGTATGGAATTCAGAGCGTTTTTCAAGGCAGCCACATGGGAAGAAAAAAGTCAGGAAGGGCACGATCCCTATCCTTTTCAAATCAGGCTGGCTCTGGGTGAGGAGCTGCCGGAGCTGATCGACATTCCCACGGGCCTGGGCAAGACCGATGCGGTGGTCCTGGCGTGGCTATGGCGCAGGCGCTTTGCCGGGCCGGAGCAGCTATGGGGTGGGATGTGCAAGTTATACATAGTATAATCCTGATGCGATATGGACTCAAGCCGGCCATAATGCTCGTCATAATTCGGGGGGCTTTGCCGACTATAGATGTCGGTTTTTTTAAGTGCTTTCCTGCCTGAGTTGTGACATTGGACCTGGCTCCCCTATACTGCCTTCTCTCTTAAGCTCGTAGCTTCGTTCAAATATGAGATCAAGTTATAGATAATTCTGCAATATTTTCTAAACATTGCGGCTTCTGCTCTTGTTATATCTTGATCAAATTCAATACCGGACGGATGACCAGCATCATTCCTATTTGTCCGATAAATCTGAAACATTTGATCAAGTGTATTATCAAAATCGATAAACTGCCGTTTCAAATCATCGGATTTAATTACGTCTGATCTGAATATCTCTGCCAATTCTCTCTTTAGCCGTCTTTTTTCAATTGTTTTCTTAAATAATTCAAATTTTGGCTTTATTTTATCAGACTTATTGAATTGTTCTCGCAATTCTTGATCATTGTAATAATCCAAGGTAGCTTCAATCAATAACAGAATTGAACGTTCACTTGCGCACCCCATCGTTACGATGGCTGATAAGTAGAGATGTTTTTTTATTGCCCACAGAGATTCCTCAAAATACTTCAAAGCAATTATGTCTATATTAGGTATCGTGCTTTTCAGCGCTTGAATAGTTGAACCTGGATCTAAGAAAATAGGATAATAATCCTCTCCAATAGATTCTAATTGGGATTTTCCATAAGATGTTAATCTTAACCATCCATGGGTCAAACTATCACTAGATTGACTCGGATCTGGGCCTATCCAGCCATCGAGAAATAAATTGGTCCATGCTTCTACGATTGCATTTTTTCCAACTTCTCTATATTTGCCGTCAAAGATCCGATCACGAGAATCTAGATAGTTAGATAAATTATGTATGTGTTTATCACGTCTCAATAATTCTAAGACGAAATCAAGTGCTAATTGACCATCCATTTTAGGCATAGCAATCACCTGATCATCAATTTACGCCCTCCCTTGTAGATCTTTCGATGTTACGGGTGTTCCATGCCATCCCACGTCACCGGAGGGATCGCCGGGTAGCTACTAGTCAATTTATCAAGGGCGAAGAAATGGCTACAAATCGGTTTAAAATCGATCATTAATAGATATTGGGTTAATATTGTCTACGCTTCAGCCGGGGGAAGGACCCGGGCCTTTTCCCTATGGATGGAGGCATCCCCATGGACCAGAGCCCCGGACAACATAGTTTTTCCTGACGAAATTAGAAAAGGAAGGCCTGAGCCATCAGGACCTGATCGCCCTGGCAATCAGCGGCGCTACCGACACCGTGCTCACAGCCTTGTCCAGAGTATCCGTGGCCAGGACCGCCTCCACCCCGGAGCGATAGAGCCTCAGCAC
>JAKQLB010000161.1 GCA_029567375.1 Bacteroidota bacterium
CAACACTATATCCAGAGGTTGAATTTATAAAGTAAAGCTTAGTGATTAATTCTATATTAATGGTATAAAATAACTGTATACATGAGGTATAATGCTCCCCGTTGTCAAGACACGAATTGAAAAAAATTAAGTTGTCTCCTCGTATTATAAAGTAGTAGTGTTTATAGTCCCTCTCCAAGGACTTAATGCTATACTTCTTACAGACGCTGTGGATTAGTCCTAGTCTCCTAACGCTTGACGTTTTAAGAAAGGCTATAACCACAGTCGTTTGCTTAAGTGGTAATTAGTTGGATAACGCATGACGTTTCATTTAGCACGAGGTTACATTGGGCAAACCGGTCTGTGGAAGAAAACAGTGTCAATACAAATTCAAAGGAGAAGCCACTATGATTTATGTCGGTATTGATGTTGCTAAGGACAAGCACGATTGTATCATCGTCGATTCGGATGGGGTGATCCGTTTCCCGACGTTCACCATCCCAAACAACAAACAGGGGTTTCGTGAATTGCTTACAAATCTCAAGACATGTGGGAGTGATTTCGCTCAAATTAAAGTAGGACTGGAAGCTACCGGTCACTACAGCGATAATCTTTTGGAGTTTCTGATCGCCAATGATCTCCCCACTACGGTAATCAATCCGTTACATACCAATCTTTACAGAAAAGGTCTAAGCCTTAGAAAGACGAAAACGGATACGGTCGATGCTCACTCGATTGTGACTATGCTTAGGACAGAATGCTTAAAGCCCTACTCGAAAACATCTTACCATGTCCGCGAACTTAAGTCACTAACAAGATACCGCTTCTCTTTGGTGCAAGATTGCGCAAGACTCAAATCCTCTTATGCAAGACTTTGCGTCATCCTTTTCCCTGAATTGGAGAAGCTGGTCCCGTCGCTGCATATGGCTTCTGTATATGCTCTACTCTCTGAATTTCCAAGCGCAAGAGCCATATCCCAGTGTCACCTTACTAGACTATCTAATCTTCTTACCACTGCATCCAAGGGGCGCTACGGTAAGGAGAAAGCGATGGAAATCCGGAATGCAGCACGAGACTCCATCGGTCCTTACAGCGACGTGAAATCCTTAGAATTGCAGCAGACCATCCAAAGGATCCGGATGATGGAAGACCAGATTAAGCAGGTCGAAGCAGAAATCAATCCCATTGTCGATGAATTTCATAGCCCGCTTCTGACGATTCCCGGAATCTCATACCGTATGGCTGCCATTCTCATTGCCGAAACAGAAAACTTCAGCAACTTCGATTCGGCGGAGAAGGTGCTTGCCTTCGCCGGTTTGGAACCTTCCGTTTATCAGTCAGGACAACTGACCTCCACACATGCGAAAATGGTGAAGCGTGGTTCGAAATATCTACGCTACGCCCTATTTAATGCCGCAAAATATGTCTGCCATTGGGATGGAGGCTTCGGTCAGTACCTTGCGAAGAAGCGTGCTGAGGGCAAACCTTACAACGTGGCCGTTTCCCATGCGGCCAAGAAACTGACTCGGGTAATCTTTCACCTTGTGAAAACGAATCAGACCTTCATTAGCCAAGCATAGGCACTATGCCATTGTAATTCCGAGAGCAGCTCTTTAGGGGTGCTAATTTTGTCATGCAATTATCAAGGTACAGTTTGTCTGAGTTGCATTTCTGCAATCATTCCAAAGTTTTTCATTTTGGGTCTTGACTTTTAATAGTTAGTCTTTCTTGTCTTGACAGTTATGCCGCCACCCATAAATCCTCATAGTACGCTTCATCAGGACAGCGTCCATCGATGGAGGAGTGGGGCCTGTAGGTATTGTACTCATTCATGTAGTGGTTGAGTGACCTGCGCAGCTCCTGCGGTGAGTCGAACTCATTTATATAAATCAGATCGTACTTCAGCGTCCTGAAGAACCTCTCTGTTCTCACATTATCTAGGGCTTGGCCCTTGCCATCCATGGAGATTTTGATCCCCATTTCCTCTAAAAGGTTGATATAATCTGGATTTGTGAAATGACCTCCTTGGTCACTGTTTATGATTTGAGGTTTTCTCTTTGCAAATGCTCTTTTTAAGCAGTTTAAGACGAAACCTTTTTCCAATGTGGTTGATAGCTCAAAGTCTATGATGCGACGGCTGTACCAGTCGATTATAACGAATAGATAAAGGAATCCTTTTTCCATCCGAATATATGTAATATCAACTCCCCAGACCTGATCAGGATGCGTAATATCAAGATTTCTAAGAAGGTAAGGACGGATGTACTGCGCATGGTATCTCTTGCTCAGGTTAGGCTTTGGATAGATGGTGTATACCCCCATATCCCTCATCATTCTGCGGATCTTCTTGCGGTTGACCAAGAGGTTATCATCTCTTCTTATGACCCTCGTAATTGTACGGTATCCCCAGGTTGGGTGATCCGTATGTAGCTCATCGATCCTCCGCATGATATATAGATCCTCCGAGGACATCGCTTTCTCTTTCGGAGGGTTCCGGTATAGGCTTGACCGGTTCACTGAAAGCAATTCCGCCTGCCTGCTCATATTGATCTTCTGATCACTGAAATCAACGAGACTTCTTCTGCCAACCGGGTCCGAGGATTTGCTCAGATTTTTTTTTCATCCAGTCCACCTCATAGGTGAGCTGGCCTACTTTGCGCTCCAATTCGGCAACTCGCTGGTTGCTAGCTTCCAGTTCCTTTTCGGTGCCTGAAGTTCCTTTCTTAAAGACTTCAGGGGCTTTTTCCAGGAATTCCTTCTTCCAGCGGGTTATCACAACCGGACTTATTCCATGTTTGGCTGCAATTTCGTTGACCGTGTATGCTTCTGAGAGGATCTCGAGCACTACTGCGGCCTTGTATTCTGCTGAATAATAATTTCTCTTGTTCATGTCTACAGTATAACTTATTTTTTTGCTTTTGTGTCTCACCCTATGGGAGCATTATAACAAGCCGGTTTTGAAGCGGCCCGCATCACGCAAAAATCACCGGATTATTTTCCGGAAAGTCGGCGCTTGTCGCTTTTTATCCATGCGCCGAGAAGGTTTTGGCAGTCGCACGCCTGCTTTGTGATCTGTTCGAATTGCTTATACAGAATACAGCCCTGATCCTTTGCCAGCTCCGCCATGTAAGATAGAAGCTTCAGATAGGTCATTGCCTCGTGCTGCAATTGCAGACGGCGGTTCACCTCCGGAGAAGAGGGAAGCTGAACAAATACCTCATTGGCAAGATACAGCTTTTCCAAAGCGTCCAATGCGTAATTCTGCAGTCTGCTTGTCAGAGTAAAGCGAAACCGCTTTGGGGATTTCTCTGTGACCGTCAAGATATAGCTGCAAAGCTCCTTTGTCTTGGCGATAACAGTCAGGTCACTTTTCTTCGATTGTGTTGTGTTCATAGCATACCTACAAATTTGACCGTTATTTGAAAAAGAGAGTGCCTGCGATTTTTCTTAATTTCACTTTAATAACGATGCACAAGTTCTTTTTTCAGCGGGATCTCCGACAGGTCAACCCCTTCCAGATAGCTCTCAAAGATATCCTCCTCAGCCTGGGCGCGGGCTTTGGCGGCGTCCTCCAGCTTCAGGAAACTGCCGAGATAATAGGTTCTACGCTTGAATTTCAGCCGTGCCACCCAGCGTCCGCTGCGGTTGTCAAAATGCACGCCGCGCACCCCGCTGGTGTTCGCAGCCGTCGGCGTCATATCGTTGATGCGGGATATTTGCGTTCCCTCATAAAACCCTGCATATTTCCGCATTTTCTGCGGCTTTGACTGATTTAGGCATTGCCCGCAGCTGCAGTTCTGAAACGTGGTCAGGCTATCCATAGCGCGGTAGACGGTCGCCCCGCAGTCGCACCGGCATTCCCAGAGCGGCACCGTTCGGCTGCCTCGCTTCCCGCGCTTTTCCGACCGCCCCACCACGACAAGAGAACCGAACCGCTGTCCTGTGCGGTCCGGGCTCTTA
>JAKQLB010000178.1 GCA_029567375.1 Bacteroidota bacterium
TTGCACCGTCTTGGTGAGCTAAAATCACAATCGTTGTTACCAACTGTGGCTATACATTAATCTCTCTTTATGTTATTTACCTTTTTTCCTTATAAAACCCAAAAAATTGTTGGCTGATAAAACCAATTGATAAAGATTTAACCTACATTCCGGAGTAATCTTCTAATAATCGAATATTTTTCTTGTTAGCGATTTAACATAATTAATAAAAATTTTTAAATTAATTATAGATTTTAAGATCTAACCAATTTACAATATATTGAGCCTGTGCGCTCCTGCAAGTATTCGTTCGCATCCAAGATTGAGAGTTTAGATCGTTCTGGGCCAATTCTTAAAAAATTATTAATATTTTGGAATTATAATATATAGCAGAATCGATATCTGGAAAATTAATCAGCAATATAATCCTTACTCCGGGATGTCGGTTTCATCATCTGATGGTATGGTTCATTCTTAGCCTTCCTTGCCATAATCCCCTCCCTAAAATATTCCCTTCGGAGGAGATTATTACACAATCTATTATTAATAATTATAGGACACTAAGGAAAAATCAGGATATATATTTTATCGCTTCCACGATCCCATCGGGCGAAGGTCGGAGAATTGATCGACTATCTTTCTAGCAATCCTTATCCATCAAAAGCCAGGATTATCCCCGTTTCGGCGACCAACTTCGACATCAAAAAGTGCAAAGGTCACCAAACCAGGTTCAGAGCAAGATTTGGCGAATATAGGCTCATTTACGAGATAGATGAGTCGGAGCAAATGGTCCTGATATTAAAGCTAGATAAGAGAGGCAATATCTATTAGGATCTTCCTTTCCGTCCACCCATTCCAACGCCCTCTTTTTAGCTATTTGGCCTCCCGCCCCCTCTGCATTTCTGGGAGCCATCTGCCCTGCCTCAAAAGCTGCATGGTTCCCTGGCCGGCCCGACCTCGGGGCCCGCCCGGCAGGGCAGAAGCCAGCCAGGATGCGCCAGCCTATGCCGGGATGAGATAGCCGAGTCGCAGCCCACAGCCGGGCGCGCCTGGCTTTGCAGGAGCCCAATCAGCTCAGTTGGGAGAGCGTCAGACTTAAGATCTGAATGTCTCAGTTCGAGTCCGGGTTTTGCCATGTGATCCTAGATGCCTTAGCATCCCTGGCTGATCCAGGGCCTCGGCCTTCAGGGCTTTTCTCTTCTCCACCTCGTTTGTCTCGTGCATGTATAGATAATTCTATGACCTTTTTATATAATTGTGTGCAATATCATAGAATAGAACTGTCTCGAATGGGAAAAAATATCTAGGGCTAGCCCGTACATGGTTGTGCATGAAGATTGAAATGAATCTATTCTGGGCAACGAGGAGACTCACTCAATCACGTGAGGACCATCTAACAGAATTTTTTGCATCTGCTCTCAACATATCGCCGATCTTTCGCAAACGGTACTTAGAACTCACTCTCTCTCGATTTGCCAGGAAGCACAGATGGACGGTTCCTTGCATCGAATCCATATCTACTCAAGTCAGATTCGAGGGAACAACCTGCTGTCCAGATATGATTCTTCGCTTAAGTGACGGCAAAACGATTGCTTGTGAGCACAAGCTTGATGCCTTGGAGACTCTTGGACCCCAGCAGGATGAACGAACCCAGTTGGACCGATATCTGGATCTGCCCATTGATGGACTGATTTATGTAAGGGGCTCATGGAAGGTCCTAAGTTCCGAAGTGTTAGAGCATCCGAAATACGTCCATCCGCTACAAGGAGAGCATTTCCTCTGGCGTGATTTCTACCCGCTCTTTACTGATGAAAATGTGGTTATGGATTGGCTTCGCGATGGTTTTGAGAGACTTGGATTCACCCCGCCTCATCCTTCTGTTGGAGAAATGTCCGGACCGGATGATCAGGAGAACCATCGGAATCGAAAGAACTTTGCGAAACTATGGGGAAAGACACGTAGCTTCGCTCACAGGCTTGGATGGTCAGTTAACCCTGGATCTATTGTTGAGTTATATCTCAGCCAAAATCCATCATCTTGTGCTGAATCGATTTTCATATCACCGACGAAATTCGATCGATTCCTAGTTAGAGTGACACCGAGAAAGGCATCTGATCATCTACTGCAACCCCGACTCCAGCAAGCGATGGATTCCCTGATGCCGAGAACCGAGATAACAGAACGTGAAGTTGCTAGGAAAGGCGGCAAAAAAAAGGTCATCGATATCACTTCAAGCCTTCGGGAAATTCTTGGCGACGGAATTCTTTCTACAGACGAAATAGAAGATCGACTGTTGGAATTTGCTGAACCGATCTTGCTTAGTATTCAGAAGCAGGAGCCAGTTGCACGACAAAGCCGATCAGAACAAAAAGACAAATAAATCTCATGAGCTTGATCTAGTGCTTAGAGGAGATATACCTATTGGCAGTTTATCCTTCGTCCTTTTCTTCGCCTGTCCTCCAAGATCCAGCTCCATCTGCCTACATGCTTTACAGCTGCTACACCTCACATAAACGGCAGCCTTCCGGGAGCCCGACCCGCCCTCAAGGCCTGCCCGGCGGGACGGAGCCCGCCAGGTGACGCCAGCCTGCGTCGATTGGGGGAAAGCCGCATCGCAGCCCAGGCCGGGCGCGCCTGGCTTTGCAGGAGCTTTCGCA
>JAKQLB010000201.1 GCA_029567375.1 Bacteroidota bacterium
GAAGAGAATGCAATCGAGATGATGGCACTCCGCTCTATGTCCCGTGCCGTCTATTCCACCGACAATATCGGCCACTATGGTTTGGCATTTCAGTTCTATACCCATTTTACCTCTCCCATCAGGCGCTACCCCGATATGATGGTGCATCGTTTGCTGACCAAATATCTCGACGGAGCCAAATCTCAGGACAAAGCCTACTACGAAGAGAATTGTAAATATTGCTCCGAAAGGGAACAGTTGGCTACCGATGCCGAGCGTGCCAGCATCAAGCTCAAACTCGTGGAATTTATGCAAGATAAGATCGGGCAAGTATTTGATGGTACGGTCTCAGGTCTCACCGAATGGGGAATGTATGTGGAAATCGAGCCCACCAAGATTGAAGGTATGGTCTCATTGAGGGAATTTACCAAGGATTATCTGGTGTTTGATGAGGAAAAATACTTTATTGTCGCCAAGGCCTCCGGCCGAAAATTCACCCTCGGAGACAAAGTCAAAGTGCGCGTCCTCCGCGCAAATATGGAGCAGAAGCTTATAGATTATGAACTGATTTGGGAGGAATAGCTGTTGTTCTTGTTTGTATTAGATTTATTGATAGTATGAGAGTTTGAAACAGAAGATTTTTATTTTATTTGTTAATTCGAATAGAATGGCTTACATTTGCAAAAGGATACGGATTGCGTATCCTTTTGCAAATAAAAACAAAAATGGCAAGTATCGAACAAAGCTCCTATAATTATCTCAAAAGATATCTCGGCAATATCCGTTCAAAAGGAAGATATTCTTTTACCCTTGAAGAGCTTCAGCAGGAGTTTAATATATCTTATCGCGCTTTAAAGCAGAATTTATATCGTCTCAAGCTTAAAAAAGCGATAGCACAAGTCCGTCAGGGGTTTTATGTAGTAATTCCACCCGAATACTCTAATCAGGGGATGTTGCCACCAACGATGTTTATCGATGATTTAATGAAATCATTGAATAAGCCCTACTACATTTCACATATTTCAGCTGCTGCAATGTTAGGTGCTGCACATCAACAGCCCATGGCATTTACTGTAACCACAGAAACACCTGCGCCTCGAAGCATAAAAACTCATAGTTTATCAATTAATTTTTATTCAAAAAAAGAGTGGCCGGTGGAAAGTATTGTTCAAAAGAAAACAACCGCCGGTTATGTAAATGTATCTGTCTCTGAACTAACGGCCTTGGATTTACTGGATAAGAGCCATGTTTTCGGAATTAACCGCATTGCAACCATTTTAAGTGAATTATCAGAGGACATGAATAGCAGCAATTTGAAAAACATCGCAAGTCAATTTACAAACAATGCTGCACTACAACGACTAGGATATATTCTTGAAAATGTTGTTGGAAACGATAATTTAGCTGAAACTTTATGGATAGTATTGAATAAAAGAAAATTTTCAACCATACCTCTTTCGCCGAAAAAAGAAAAACGAGGAACTTCAAAAAACCGTTGGAAGGTAATTGAAAATATGACAATAGAGAGTGATATATGATACCTCAGAGATACATAGATGAATGGAAATCCGTAGCTCCCTGGCCTATAAATGCACAGGTAGAGCAAGACTTGATTATCTGTAGGGCGTTAGTTGAGATTTTTTCAGATGACTTACTTAAATCATCATTGGCTTTTCGTGGCGGTACTGCACTTTACAAATTGTATTTAACCCCACAAATACGTTATTCGGAGGACATAGATCTAGTACAAATAAAATCAGAGCCTATAAATCCCATTCTCAAAAGAATTCGTGAACGATTATCATTTCTTGGAACAAAAAGAACAGTAAAACAACACATACATAATAACACCATTATTTATCGATTTGAACCGGAAGATACCTCTGTTACAAGTATGCGGTTGAAAATAGCAATAAATACACGAGAACATTTTAATGTACTTGGACTAAAAGAAATTCCATATAAGGTGGAAAATGGATGGTTTTCAGGAAAGTGTTTAATAACAAGTTATGAGATAGAAGAATTACTCGGCACTAAGCTCAGGGCATTATATCAACGCAGTAAGGGTAGAGATTTGTTTGACCTGTATTGGGCATTAACCAATTATACTATTGACAGTGATAAACTTATCAAATGTTACAACGCATATATGGAGTTTTCAGTCGAAAGGCCACCGACTACAAAACAATTTTTGTCAAATATTGAAGAAAAAATGAATGACGAGGAATTTCTTTCTGATATCCGTAATATCCTAAAGCCTGATGTGGAGTATGATAACGACAAAGCTTGGAAATCCTTGATAAAGTTATTGGAAAAGATTTAGGAATTTGCTCTCGGAATTGCTTATAGCCCTCAGGAAGTTTCAATTCTTCAATCAACTCTATGTGGAGGCGATGACTGTACTCATACACACACTTAGAACGAAATAACAAATAGCACCTGAGGTCTCTGTTGTTTAAGCATTATGTTCAGTTCCTTTTCTCTGCCGTTGCAAAGAGAGTTGAGCAGGGCGTGAAATTGGGGTCCGTGATTTTTATGAATCAAATGACACAATTCGTGAACAATCACAAAGTCGGCGAGCTCCGGAGTGAGTCGCATAAGGTGGATGTTGAGGCTGATATTTCCCGCTTTTGAGCAGCAGCCCCAGTTTGTGCGGTTATTTCTTACAGTCACCTTTCCGGGTTTAAAACCATATTTGGCTGCAAGCACCTCAACTCGCTGAGGAAGATATTTTTTGGCTTCAGAGCGAATTATCTTCACAATAGCCTCTTCCGATATAATACCATCTGCTGAAGCTCTTTTGAGCCTATCGTATGGAATCTCTCCGGTAATCAATTTGAGGGGTTGGTCAGGAGCGATCCGAACTGCCTTCTCATTCCTCTTTTTGCTCTGTTTTAGAAGTGTGGCCGCTATCCACTCCTCTTTCTCCTCAACAAAAGCGATTGCCCTCGAATAGCTGACGAGCCATGGCACCGTTACAGAAATCCCGTTTATCGGGTGCACAGCCAGCCTCACTCTTTTCGACAACCGGCTTTTTCTTATAATAAGCTCACCAAGCCTTGGATGGATATATGTTTTTGACATCATACAGATAGCGCTACAAAGACTCCACAAACTCCCCAAACCGCAAAATTTTCTCACCACTTGTTTTGTTGAAAAGCAAGTGTTCAAAATCTTTTTGCTTTTTATTCAAGTCAACTGTTTTGAGCAGCTTGGATGTTGCTTGTTTGAACTCTTGCAAATTGTGTATTCCACAACGTTTTGAAAGAAAGTCATAATCCGGTGTTGACTGCGGAAGCAAAAACATCAAGTCGTAAAAATCACGTCCTTTGGCTCGGGTTAACATTGCTGCTATCTTCATGCTGCATAAAACCCCATCGGAGGGAACGGGAAAGGGGAAAAAGAATCCGCAACCTTTGATATTCGTCATAACGTGAGGGTATGAGATTCCCTGATCCTGGCTTTCAATTTTTATCATAAAACGTTCTTCTTTATGACCGCTCAATCCCAAATCAAACAACAATTCGGGAAAATAAATATTCCTTCTAAATGCCGTCAGTTTCGGATTCTCTTTATCCCTGACTTCCACACGAAGGCCCGAACGTTCCAAAAATTGAACTACGCCGTTTGTCATTTCATCAAATTCCTCTTTTGAGAACTCCTTGCAATCGAAATCCAAATCTTCTGAAAAACGATCTATTCCTTTGACCAAACGAAGGTTCGTTCCTCCGATAAAAGCCATCTTTCGGATGCTTGGAGTAGATGAAAGATAATCCAGAATCATCAATTGCAAATACTCTTTCAGCATATATTTATCAAATCCCGAATCTCCGCGGATTTGAGCCGGAAAAAAATTTCTGATTTGTTCAATCCGTATCATAAATCATAAGCCTTAAAAAGTAACCCTATCCGATTGTCAAGCGCCTTGCTTTGAAATTTTTCGCGGTATTTCATCAGTAAATCCTTATTCAAATTTTCATGCATAAAATAGTCATCCAAACGCAACTCTTCCATCTCCTGTTCAGTGTTATAGAAGGGATATAGGTAGAGCAAATCCAGCAGAGCTTTCTCCGGTGTGGCAAACCGTATGGTACGGTTGTCAATCATTTGCTTTAAATCATATCCGAACATCAGGTTTTCCTTGACGTTTTTGTAGGAATATTCGCCGAAATCATTGGCGAAGAATGCTGTTTTCAGCGATGAGACACTGGTGATCTGTACCACCGCTTCCGGTATCATCCCGTAGAAGGATAATGCCGTGTGGAGGCTTATATAAGAGGGATGGTATATCCTATTGGCGAAATAGAGAGGATAATCAGGCTTGCCCTTATATTCAGAAAAGGCATAATATCCCTGCCTCAGCCGGATAAGGTAGCCTTTTTTCACCCAGCGCGTAAAGTTATTCCGGTCAAAATCGGGTTGCCATGCATATACCTGATGGATATTGAAGCATGCCAAATCAAATAACTGCGCTCTAAATTCGAGATATGTCATCTTCTTATTTTATTTCTATTATACTGCAAATATAATGCATTTTAGAAATAAAACAAGAAATTTATTACTTATATCACTTCAACAATATAAGCCCTGCAAACACAAAATTATAGCAGATAGATGTTATTTGAAGACTATTTGTCAAAATAATACCCCCTAAACAACTCCAAACTCAAAACTAAACCCGCATCCCGTAACTCTACACCACTTACCAGGTAACTCGCAACGCGCACCCCGCACCACTACACACTACATACTACCCACTACAGACTATTAAATACTCCTGCGAAAAGTATTACGCCGGAGGTTTTTTCAACTATGGCATACACGAAGGGATGGTCTGCAAAAAACTCAATCTCTTTATCAGGCTGACCGGGAAAAGAGGTGAATCCTATCTGTACCGCTGTAACGGCTGCCGCCTCTGTACCCCATTCAGTTACATTTATACGAGCCCTCTGGATAACCGATCCGATAAAGAAATCTTTGATGGCGGGATGGGACAGCAATTTGTCAAATTCAGCATTATTAGGATCAAAAGCACGACGAATTCCTAATGCATATAACATCTCATTGAGGTTGTATTTATCCTCTATCTCAAACCTGGGTAGCCGAAGCTTTACAAGGGCATCTGTTGACATTGATGCTAAGGCCTCCGACCAACTCTTCTGAGTGAGGGATGAGAGCAGGCTCTCCAAACCATTACCGCCCTTTATGTCAGGCAGGATGATATACATGGCAAACTTACCATTTGCATATGGAAGTTCTACGATACCATTTTTCCCAATTTTTCCATAACGGAAATTCCTGGAAGCAACCATATAATCTACCTTCCTTGTTCCTCCTCCATCCAGATAGAAGGGTTTGGATTTCTCAATATCTTCACTGTTAAACATAGGTTTTCCTGACTCTTCGCTCCATTTTGCCTTGAAATAAAGCGCATTTAAAATAGCAGCAGCGAAATTATCGATAATGTCGCTTTCATCAAGAAAGGGAAAGATAAATCCGTTGGTGCTTCTATACGCCCACTCATTGATCCGGTCAACAACAACCTTGGGATTTTTAGCATCCACATACTCCACAGGTGCATAGTAAACCTTTTCTGCTATATTACGGAAAGCATCCTGAACACGGAATTCTTTATTTACAATCACCGCATCAGTCAACTTTACTTCGACAGAATCATCAAGCGCAGGCAACTGATTGAGCAAAAGGTTGCAATACTCATTCAGGGCATCTTGGTTTTCCCCATAACCCAATGTCCTTATAATCTCCGAAGCTGTCTCACCGCTTGCACCGTTTGCTGTGATGGCAAGAGCATACTGCAAACTGAGCGGAGAATAGATAACGCTCGCTTGTCCCTTCTGGTAAAGGAGCTTTAAACTATTTATCGCAAAAGCATTACCCGAGTTGACATAGGTTTTTTGTTCTTCGCTCAACGTCACTTTGGATATAGGATCTTTCGGGGAGGGAGAAATGATGTCAATGGGATCATTTACCTGCGGAACATCGTTTTTTTCGCATGCTGTCAAACCAAGAGCAGCAATAAAGAAAACTAATAAAATTTTTACCCGTTTCATAACTTATAGTGTATTGAGATTTTTAAATATAATGATTGCTATCTAATTACATTTACGCAGTAACTCACCAAATACTTCCATCACTGAGTAAAAATTTCAACTTTTTATAGCTAAAAACATTAAATGATAGCGCACCGCGTAACCTGCACCTCGCACCCCGTAACACGCTCTAGAAAAGCCCGAAGAGACGGGCATCGATCCGGTTGGTAATGGATGCAAAGTCCTCCGGCCTGTTTTCAAAATCGAGATTATCTGCATCGATGATAAGCACTTCGCCGGGATATTTCGAAATCCACTTTTCATAACGCTCATTCAGACCGCCGAGATACTCCAGACTCATGCTTTGCTCGTAATCGCGTCCTCGTTTCTGAATCCGGCTTACCAGATGAGGGATTGAGGATTTTAGGTAAATAAGCAGATCAGGTACTTTAATCATCTTGACCATAACACCAAAGAGGTCCATGTAGGCATCGAAATCACGCTGAGAAAGATTGCCCATATCCTTGTTGTTGGCTACAAAGACATATACTCCTTCAAATATGGTCCTGTCCTGGATAATGACATCGTCACTGTTTGCAATCTCCATCAGATCCTTAATCCTCTGGGTAAGAAAATAGACTTCGAGATTGAATGACCAGCGCGGAATATCCTTGTAATAATCTTCAAGGTAGGGATTGTAAGTAACAGCTTCGTATTTGGGCGTCCAGCCGTAATGCTGCGCCAACATTCGGGTAAGAGTGGTCTTACCGCTTCCAATATTTCCGGCTATACCTATATGCATTGCTCCTGTTTTTGAGCCTACAAGATAGCATTATTTTTTGAATAATCCGTACAGAGCACTGCCGGAACCCGACATCGACGCGTATACTGCACCTCTGGCATAAAGAGCCTGTTTTTCTGCCGCAAGACTTGGATATTGGAGGAAAAGCGACTCCTCAAAATCATTTTTGAGAAGACCCCGCCACTCTTCCGCAGGCCTTTTGATAATTTCTGAAATCGATACCACAGGCTTGCGCGGCGTTACTCCGGCATAGGCTTCTTTTGTGGATATAAACAGATCCGGAATCACCAATTCGATACGGTAATCATCGAGAGCTATTTCCACAGGAGAAAGCATCTCACCGCGGCCTGTAGCATACATCGGACGATTGTAGATAAAGAAAGGACAATCGCTGCCGAGCGAGGAGGCATGGCCGACCAGTACTTCATCACTCAGATCAAGCGAAAACATCTTATTGAGCAAAATAAGAGTAGCAGCAGCATCAGAAGAACCGCCGCCGAGACCGGCACCCACAGGAATTTTTTTATAAAGGTGAATGGCAACAGGCGGTAGATCATACATATCCGCCATCAGACGATAGGCCTTGACGCAGAGGTTTTCCATTGGATCACCGTCAAGAGGCCTTCCATAGAGATGCATCGAAAATTTTTCGGCATAGAGCACCTCCAGGATATCGCTATATTCCGGACACGGCACAAAGAGAGTCTCAATATTGTGAAAACCGTCAGGACGTTTCTCTATGATATCGAGACCCAGATTGATTTTCGCATTCGGAAAAAATATCATCTTGTATCTATAAAAGTTCCTCTGCTAATTGCACTTGGAATAGCCGCATTCCATACATACCAGGCAACCCTCCTGATAGACTAGGTTTTTGCTGGCGCAATTACCGCATTTCTGACCGGTCTCGTCACGGGTACCGTCGGGAATATAACGTTTAAGTGCCCTTTCCACTCCATTTTTCCAGGTGTTGATGGATTCGCTGTCGAGCTCAAGTCCCTGAACCAGATTGAGGATGTCCACTATGGGCATACCGTTGCGGATAACTCCCGAAATGAGTTTGGCATAATTCCAGAACTCTTTGTTGAACATGTGTGAGATACCTCCGAGCACACTCGGATAGCCGAGAGCATCAACATAGTGGAAATCATATCTGGACTTACCGCTCTTGAGATCCTTCTCCTTGACAATCCAACCCTTCTCGATGGACCTGGGAATTACACGGGTATCTTCATCCACAATACCGGTAAAAATCTCATAAGGCTGTCCGTCGAGTTTCCCTACAAAGGCAATCCATCTCTCTGATCTGTTGCGGAAACGGATGATATCTGCCTCAAGTGTCTGAGGGCGCTTTTTAGGTTTGAGAACGGGCGTATCCTTGCTTATTGAGACAAGCACACCTGAACGACTGCCTTCACGATAGACGGTCATACCTTTACATCCCGATTTCCAGGCGGTTTTATAAACCTCGGCAACGGTCTCTTCTGTGATATCTTCCGGAAGGTTGACTGTAACGCTGATGGAGTGGTCGACCCATTTCTGAATTTCACCCTGCATCTTCACCTTGGATACCCAGTCAATATCATTGGCTGTGGCTTTGTAGTAAGGGGATTTTTTGAGAAGGTCCTCGAGTTCTTCTTCATTCATTCCCATTACAGTATCCTTCTCGTAACCATTTACCATGGCCCAGGTAAGGAACTTATGGTGGAATACGAAATATTCCTCAAAGCAATCGCCCATATCATCAGTATATGTTATTTTAACATTCTGATCGTTGGGATTGACTTTTTTGCGACGGAGATAGAATGGCCTGAATACGGGTTCGATGCCCGAGGTGGTCTGTGTCATCAGACTGGTGGTGCCGGTAGGGGCAATGGTCAGCATGGAGACGTTACGGCGACCGGATTTGACCATACGTTGATAAAGGTCAGGGTCTTCGGTCTTGATGCGTATGATCATGGGATTGTTGATCTCTTTCGAGGCTTCATATATGGGGAATGCTCCGCGCTCCTCGGCCATTATCACGGATGACCTGTAAGCCTCAACGGCAAGCGTTTTCTGTACCTGAACGGCAAACTCTATGGCCTCCATGGTGCCATAGGTAAGTCCCAGAGCTGCCAGCATATCACCTTCTGCAGTAATACCAAGGCCTGTTCTGCGTCCGCCCAATGATTTTTTGCGGATTTTCTCCCAGAGTTCATACTCCGTCCTCTTGACGTAGTCATCCTCAGGGTCTGCCTTGATTTTTGCCATAATAAGATCAATTTTCTCCATTTCAAGGTCAATGAGGTCATCCATAAGACGCATCGCTTTGGCGCAATGCTCTTTGAACAGAGGAAAGTTGAATGTAGCTTTGGAAGTAAATGGATTGTCAACGTATGAGTAGAGATTGATGGCAATCAGGCGGCAGGAATCATAGGGACATAGGGGAATCTCACCGCAGGGATTTGTGCTGACAGTCCTGTAACCTTTATCTGCATAACAATCGGCGACAGATTCCCGAAGAATGGTGTCCCAAAACAGAACGCCGGGTTCTGCACTCTTCCAGGCATTGTGGATAATCTTTTTCCAGAGTGCGGAAGCATCGATTTCCTGAGTCACTTTCGGCTTTTTGCTATAAACCGGATACTGTTGGGTGTAAGTGCCGCCTGAAAGAGCTGCACGCATAAAATCATCATCTATCTTAACGGAAACATTGGCTCCGGTCACCTTACCCTGCTCCATCTTTGCATCTATGAAATTCTCCGCATCGGGATGCTTAATGGAAATCGTGAGCATAAGCGCACCTCTACGGCCATCCTGTGCCACCTCACGGGTGGAGTTGGAATATCTCTCCATGAAAGGAACCACACCTGTCGATGTAAGGGCGCTATTGAGCACCGCGCTGCCCGTAGGCCTTATATGAGAAAGGTCATGCCCAACACCACCTCTACGCTTCATGAGCTGTACCTGCTCTTCGTCAATCATCATGATGCCGCCGTATGAATCTGCAGGACGCTCGTGACCTATCACAAAACAATTGGAAAGCGAAGCCACCTGATGCTCATTGCCGATACCTGTCATCGGACCTCCCTGAGGAATGATATATTTGAAATCCTTGAGTAACTCAAAGATCTCAGACAGTGTCATCGGATTGGGATATTTATTTTCTATCCTGGCAAACTCCGCAGCCAAACGCTTGTGCATATCGGTGGGAGATTTTTCATATATATTACCGAAAGAATCTTTCAGTGCATATTTATTAACCCATACGTTGGCGGCCAGTTCGTCGCCCTTAAAATAAATCTTGCTCGCAGCGAGAGCTTCATCAAAAGAGTACTTCATGATTGACATTTGTAGTTGTTAGGCAAGCTAAAAGGGGTCGAAACCCCTTTGGCATTATTCTGGGGCCAATAACGCCTGTTTACATATGTAAATTCCGGTACGCAAGTTACAGCAAATAGCATAGGCCTTTTCAGTATTATCAACATAGTTATCAACAAAGTTATCAACAATTTTAACAAAGTCCTAACATTCTTGCTGTTACATTACTGTTACATTATTTTTTGTATTTTTGTGAAAATTCCAAAATCAAATGGGCACAACTCGTACTGAAATCTCATCTATCGGAAAAGAAAATTTTATCGATCGTCTTTTCGAAAACACCGGGTACACCAATGAACGCACCATAAGACTCTCTGAAAAGGGTGAGTGCTGCACTTCTCACAAAATTCTCCTCGAAGGGGTAAATTTTGACCTGGTCTATACCCCTCTCAAACATCTCGGATACAAGGCCGCACTTTGCGCATTAGGAGAAATCTATGCTCTACTGCGGCAACCGGTCTCACTCTCGCTCAACCTCGGACTATCGAGCCGATTCTCCGTGGAAGATGTTACCGATCTCTGGTCGGGCTTCGTGGCCGCTGCCAAGGAGCATAATGTAAAACATCTCTCCCTGGACCTCAACCCTTCGCTTACAGGACTCTGCATAAGCATCTCTTCCGCCGGCGTCCAGAAAAAGGGCATCATAGCTAAAGTGCCCGCACCCAAAAACATGGATCTGATCTGTCTCACGGGTAATGTTGGAGCAGCATATATGGGACTTCACGTACTACAAAGGGAGAAAGTCTCCTTCATAAAAGAGAGCTCGCAACAGCCCGATCTATCGAAATACAAACAGATCCTGGCTGCATACCTCAGCCCTTCAATCAATTCCTCCGTAGTGAGCAGATTTGTGAAAGAGGAACTCTATCCCTCCACGGGATATTTTCTCACCAGAGGCCTGGGTGCAGCAGTATTGGATCTTGTAAAATATACCGGCTTCGGAGCCAAAATTTATCTCGACAGGATTCCCGTCTCCTCACAGAGCCTCGAAATGGCTCAAGAGATCGAGATGGATATGGTCACCGCTATAATCAATGGAGGAGAGGACTATAAATTCATCTTCACCGTGCCTATTGAAAAGCACGATGTGGTCAGAAAAGATTTTCAGGATTATGATGTCATAGGACATCTTGCTCGTCCAGAAGTAGGTGCGGTGCTGGTAACTCCGGAAGGTGCCGAACTCACCATTCGTGCACAGGGCTATGAAGCCTCAGAGAGTTAGCAACAGTTTCTGATACAGGTGCTGCAATGTGAGAATTCACCGCGAAGACGTCTTTCCACAAGACTGAGCATTCTTTCGCGAAGTTCCGTATTGGAAATTTTCTCCAGCACTTCGTAGGCAAATGCCTTCTGCTGAAGAATGCGGGCTTCCGCTGCCGGTATGCCTCTGGTGCGCATATAGAAAAGCTCGTCTTCATTTAAGCGGCCAATGGTTGCTCCGTGGCTGCATTTCACATCACCGGCGTAGATTTCAAGCTGGGGACTGGTATATGCCTTTGCTTTGTCGGAGATGAGCAGATTGTGGTTGGCCTGATAAGCCTCCGTTTTCTGTGCGTCCGGAGCCACATTGATGCGGCCGTAAAAGCGGGCTACACCTTCGTCATCCAGGATGCCTTTAAAGAGTTGGTTGCTGTTACATTCGGGGACAAGATGGTTGACATAGATATTGTTATCCATCAGCTGCTTGGAGTCTGTAAGATAGAGTCCTGCCAGGTCGCATTCCGCATGCTTTTCATTGAAATCGAGAAAGATGTCGTTGCGTATAACTCCACCGTGGAGCGAGAGGAAAACCATTTTAAGAAAGGCTCCGGCACCCAGATTGACCTCGTATGAGGTGCTGTGTTCTGCGTTGTTGTGCTCGTTCTGCATGATGTAAAACTCCGCGACTGCATCCCTTTCCAATGATATGGTGACCTTTTCCGTAGTCCTGAACCTGTCAGGTGAGAAGGTGTGGGAGCATTGGATTATTTTACCGGAGGAACCTTTTCCAAAATGGAAATCCTGCTGAGTGGCGAGGTGCTCTTTATAAGATTTGTGGCGTACGGAGATAATCTGGAGCATCTCTTTCATCACCTCCCCCTCTTTCAACCGAAGGGAGAAGGGACTTTTACCGCCTTGGACCTTTCCGTTGACAATAAAGAGTTGCCGCGTCTCTTTCAGAGGCACTTTACATCTGAATTCGCTGGTGAGGGCGGGCGCGTATATGTAGTTCTGTTCCATTTTCAATTGATCAGCCAGTCGTAACCCCGTTGTTCGATTTCTTGCGCAAGTTCGCGGCCTGCACTTTTGATGATGCGTCCCTTGTAGATGACGTGAATGTAGTCAGGCACAATGTAGTCGAGCAGACGCTGGTAGTGCGTGATGACGATAGTTGCATTCTCAGGGGTTTTGAGACGATTTATTCCGCCTGCAACTACACGGAGTGCATCCACGTCGAGTCCGGAGTCAGTTTCGTCGAGGATTGCGAGCTTAGGCTCAAGCATTGCCATATGGAAGATTTCGTTGCGTTTTTTCTCCCCTCCGGAAAATCCCACGTTGACACCTCTGGAGGTGAAACTGCTGTCCATCTCTACATAAGCCATCCTTTCCCGCATCAATTTGAGAAACTGTGCCGCACTCAGTTCGGGAAGTCCTTTCCTTTTGCGGTGTTCGTTTACTGCTGTTTTGATAAAATTGACATTTGTCACTCCGGGGATCTCTATCGGATACTGGAAGCCGAGGAAAACGCCTGCCCAGGAGCGCTCCTCAGGAGAGAGTTTGAGCAGGTCTTCTCCTTCAAAGAGGATTTCTCCTTCAGTCACTTTGTAATTCTCCTTGCCCGCAAGCACTGCGGAAAGAGTGCTTTTGCCGGAACCATTGGGCCCCATAATGGCGTGCACCTCTCCCGGCCTTACCTCCAGGTTTACACCTGTGAGTATTTCACGGTCATCTATGGAGACTTTGAGCCCACTTATTTTAAGCATGATGTTGTCGTTGTTCATATATTATTTCTTTTCTTTTTTGTACAATTTAAACCAGTGATAGAGCGAAACCAGACCATTGATAAGGTAGAGAGCACTCACTATCGGCATAAAGATATGGCCCACTGAGATATGAAGCACTATTTGAGTAATATTGACAAAGAGCCAGGCAATCCAGCAATCCCATTTCTTTTGAGCCGAAAGAAATTGTGCCACAAGTATCAATACCGTAACCAAAGCATCCAGATAGGGTATCGGATCCGAAGGAAATACTCCTACAAACCATCTTGTACCCAGTTGCCGCAGCAGCCATCCCCATAAGATTGCCAGAATGAATACCGACGCTATGGTTATTATCCTCTGGCGCCGGGAAAGCATTGTCACCTTAAGAGATTTGGGGTCGGAAGAACTCTCCTCCCCCTTTTTAGGGTGCGTCCACCTGTAATGTCCCAAAATGTTTATACCGAGTGAGATCGGCTGGAGAATGAGACTGGCGTAGAGATTTTTGTTCCAAAACATCAGGAAGAGGAGTGCCGTATAGAAATAACCCACCCAGAAATTGTACTTGCTGTTGCGACCTGCCAAAAAGACACAGGTCAGACCGAATATGGAGGTGACAAGATCTATCAGCAAGACCGACGTATCACCGGCAATAGTAAAGAGTGTATGGTTTATTATCTCCTTTATCATCCTACGCTTCCTTCAAGTGATACCTGTAAAAGTTTCTGTGCCTCTACGGCAAATTCCATCGGTAACTGATTGAGCACCTCCCTGGCGTACCCGTTAACGATAAGTCCCACCGCATCTTCCTCAGGAATACCTCTCTGGCGGCAATAAAAGAGTTGATCTTCGCTGATACGAGAGGTGGTGGCCTCATGCTCTATTACGGAGCTGCGGTTGTCGCTTTCAATCACAGGAAAGGTGTGGGCTCCGCATTTGTCTCCCAGCAGAAGGGAATCACATTGGGAGTGATTGCGCGCTCCGGTAGCAGTTGGCGCTACTTTGACCAGCCCGCGATAACTGTTTTGACTATATCCCGCTGAAATACCCTTACTCACAATGCGACTGACGGTGTTTTTGCCCAGATGGATCATCTTGGTACCGGTGTCAGCCTGCTGGCGGTTGTTGGTTACTGCTACCGAATAGAACTCCGAACTGGAGTTGTCGCCCTTGAGTATGGTACTCGGATATTTCCAGGTAATGGAAGAGCCCGTTTCGACCTGTGTCCAGGATAAATGGCTGCCTGAACCCTTGCAGATCCCCCTTTTAGTCACAAAATTGTAAATGCCTCCCTTGCCATCCTTATCGCCAGGATACCAGTTCTGTACGGTCGAATATTTGACCTCGGCATCGCGCTCCACTATAATTTCCACCACCGCCGCATGAAGCTGCGCCTCATCGCGAATCGGGGCGGTACAACCCTCCAGATAGCTCACATAGGAGCCTTCGTCCGCCACTATCAGAGTCCTCTCAAACTGCCCTGTGCCTCTGGCATTGATACGGAAGTAACTCGAGAGCTCCATCGGACACCTGACCCCTTTGGGAATATAGCAGAAAGAACCGTCGCTGAAGACAGCTGAGTTAAGGGCTGCGTAAAAGTTGTCGCCAATGGGCACCACCGTTGCCAGGTATTTGCGCACCAGATCGGGATAATCCCTTACCGCCTCCGAAAAGGAACAGAATATAATTCCTTTCTCCGCAAGGGTCTCCTTAAAAGTGGTCTTGACTGAAACGGAATCAAATACCGCATCCACTGCCACTCCGGCGAGCATATTGCGCTCATGTAGCGGAATTCCCAGTTTGTCAAAAGTCGCTTCAAGCTCGGGATCTATTTCACCCGAAGTATTCATGGCCTTCGGTGCCGCATAGTATATGATATCCTGGAAATCAATTTCAGGTATTTCGAGATGCGCCCAGGTGGGCAATTTCATCTTCTGCCATCGGGCAAAAGCCTTGAGACGGAAATCCAGCATCCACTGAGGTTCTTCCTTTTTGCGGGAAATTATACGGATTATATCTTCGTTCAATCCTTTAGGAATGAACTCCTGTTCAAGATCGGTTTCGAAGCCGTGCCGGTACTCTCCACCGGCGATTTCTTCTATGACTTTCCTCTCTTTTTCCATTATTTTAAAAAAAAATCAACTTTTTTATAAAAACGATGCAACGTTTTTGCCACTTATTGCATCTATATAGTAGGTTTAGGTTTTAGTACACAAGGAAAGGGGTTTGATTCCGGCAGAGGATCAGCCCTTTTTTTTGTACATATACCTCTCAATTGGCCGCCCGCGAAACCACCGCTGCCAAATAACCTATCAATCCCACACCGCCTGCTATTATCAAAATATCACTCCACCGTATCACCACGGGATAATATTCAACTATAAAATTGCCCGGCATACGCACGAGACCTACCTTTTGCTGCAACAGGCATACCAGAAGTCCCAAAGCAATACCGGCCACAATTCCCAATAACGAGATCATCCAACCCTCCTTGACAAAAATCTTTTTGATCAGTCGATCATCAGCTCCCATCGACTTCAATATCTCTATATCATCGCGCTTCTCTATGATAAGCATCGAAAGCGAACCGAAAATATTGCAAGAAATAATTATCATCACAAAAAGCAATATCGCATAAATGGCGATTTTCTCGTAAGAGAGAAGCTTATAGAGGGATTCATTTTGCTGCTGCCGGTTTTTTACCGTAAAAGAATCACCCAATAGAGCACTCACCCTCTTCTGGAAATCTGCAGTTACCACCCCATTAGGCGCAATAACGCTGGAATCCGCGTATATTTCAACGGAAGTGACCTCATCATCATACTCCAGCAGGGAGCGCAGGGTCTCAACCGGCAGAAACATATATTTCTTATCGAAATTCTGGTCGAGAGAGATGATGCCTCCGGGATGGAGCCGTTCGCTTCGAAGCGAAGCAAAAGGGTTGACCGGCGACACCTCTGCCGTCCTCGAAGGAAAATAAACGTCAAGCGGTGCGACGAAGGCTATCCTCAACCCCAGTTCCTGAGCGAGCGTATGGCCGATAACCACCTGCTTCAAGGTACCGTACTCCAGTTCGAAATTTCCTTCCACCACATAATCCTTCAGTCCGGTGGCACTTATATAGGCCGAATCCACTCCTCTCGCAGTAGCCACAATATGATTATCTCCGTATGTGACAAATACATTCTCCTCCAGCACCTCGCAAAACGAGAGGACTGCCGCATCGCTCCTTATCTCCTCAAATCCTTTGCTCTCGGTCGTAAAGACCTTACCCTCTGCGGGAGTTACCAGAAGGTCGGGGGTATAACTGTTGTAAAGTGTGCGTATAATGGAGTCAAAACCGTTGTAAATCGACATTATCACCACCAGGGCAGCGCAACCTATAGCTATACCTGCCGCAGAGATGCCGGATATGATGTTAATCACATTATGGGACTTCTTTGCGAAGAGATAGCGCCTGGCAATGAAAGTCGATAGGTTCATTACTCCTTGTTGAGCAACTCGTCTATATGTTCGACATAATCGAGTGAATCATCTAGAAAGAATGTGAGTTCCGGCACAATCCTGAGCTGTTTTGCCACAAGATTGCCCAGCTCTCCGCGCAGACTTCTATTCTGCGAAGCGAGGATATCCATTACCTTCTGACTCTTGTCGGAAGGGAATATGCTCACATATACTCTTGCGAGCGAGAGGTCAGGACTCATTTTCACGCCACTAACCGTTACCATGGCTCCGTCAAAGGCAGCCATACCTCTGCCCCTTATAATTTCGGCCAGATCTCGCTGGATCTGCCTTGCCACCATGCGTTGTCTTTTGCTTTCGTTTTCCATAACCTTTGTATTGTCTTTAGTATTATTCGAATTTCAAAATATAATAATTTTTCTTCCCTTTTTGCACCAAAATGTACTTGCCGTCAAGCAACTCCTCTGGTGTCAGCGTGTATGCGATATCTGTTACTTTCTCCTTATTGATGGAAAGGCCTCCGCCCTGAATCATCTTGCGACATTCACCCTTGGAGGGAAATACGGATGTGGTCACCGCCAGCATCTCGATAATATCCGAAGGAAGCTGCTCCTTGCTGAACTCAAACCGGGGCACCCCTTCAAATACCGAAAGGAATGTCTGCTCGTCAAGTGCCTTTAAAACTTCCGAAGTGGCATTACCGAAAAGAATGGAAGAGGCATCCAGCGCATTCCGGTACTCCTGTTCTCCATGCACCATAACGGTAACCTCTTTTGCGAGGAGTTTCTGCAGACTTCTCAAATGTGGAGCCTGCAAATGTTCGGTTACAGCCGCCTCTACTTCCTCTTGAGTAAGCATTGTAAAAATCCTTATGTATTTCTGCGCATCCTCGTCGCTAACATTGAGCCAGAACTGATAAAAAGTATAGGGAGAGGTATATCTCGCGTCGAGCCAAATATTACCTTGTTCGGTCTTTCCGAACTTACCTCCGTCCGCCCTCGTAATTAAGGGACAGGTCATGGCAAAAGCTTCTCCGGAAAGTTTACGACGAATAAGCTCCGTGCCGGTAGTGATATTGCCCCACTGGTCGCTGCCACCCATCTGGAGTTTGCATCCCTCATGCTCATAGAGCCACAAAAAATCGTAACCCTGCACAAGCTGATAGGTAAATTCGGTGAAGGACATACCCTCGCGCTCCTCACCTGAGATACGCTTTCTGACCGAATCCTTACTCATCATATAATTGACGGTGATATGCTTTCCTATATCTCGTATAAAGTCCAGAAAAGTAAACTCCTTCATCCAGTCATAGTTGTTGACCAACTTGGCTGCGTTAGGCGCATCGCTGTCAAAATCGAGAAATCTGGAAAGTTGTGCCTTAATGGCAGCTTCATTGTGCCTGAGGGTAGCTTCATCGATTAGATTGCGCTCGGATGATTTCATTGATGGGTCACCGATCATTCCTGTAGCACCGCCCACCAATGCTATCGGCCTGTGGCCGCAATTCTGGAAATGCTTAAGCATCATAATGCTCACCAAGTGACCTATGTGTAGTGAATCCGCAGTGGGATCGATACCCACATAAGCCGAAGTACGCTCTTTCATCAACTGTTCTTCCGTACCGGGCATCATGTCGTGAATCATACCCCTCCACTCCAACTCTTTAACGAAGTTCTTTAATATTTTAACCATATCCTTTTCTCTGTTTCTATTATCGGTTGAGCTGACAAAGGTAGTTATTTTATAGAGATTAAAAAACCGCTGATGCCATAAATGCACCAGCGGCTGTAACTATGCAGGATGCTGACAGCAAGGCATTAACCCACTACCCAGACCATCACATGATTCTCAAAAACCATATATTCGAGTTCAAACTCCATTTCGACACCATCCTTGTGTGTAAAAGTGGCTTCCAGTTCACCATCGTCATCGGGACTGAATCGCTCAAGCTCTATCTGCTCGGCAAAATCGACTCCGTGGAGAGACATTCTTTTGTAGATAGCCTCCTTTGCACACCAGTAGATGGCCAGATGGAGGTTTTTATTTCTCTCCGAGAGGTCCTCTATCTCATCTTCGGAGAGGGCTTTCGCCTCTACCGCAGAGAAATCACGGTCGAGAGATTCAATATCGATGCCCAGTGTCTCCTCAGGGTGGATAATAATAGCCACAAAACGATTGGTGTGTGCAATACTGACCTCTGTCGCCATATTCTGTAGGTAAGGGCGACCATTGTCGTGGTGACCCAGATATACCTTATCCTCGAATATTTCATTGAGGAGGGCTCTGACTGCAAGTTTTTCCCTCCTTCGGGCTTCGCTCTTGATAAAACTCAGATCTTCGAGCTCATCGTTGGGAATCGGGGCCGAAAGCTCCATTAATTGCTCTTCAGTTCCGGTAACCTCCCACACGAAGATTTGTGCATCATTGTCAAGTTCTTTTTTAAGATAAAGTGCCATAGTTATGATAATAGGATAAGGCATCCGCCGCCTACCGGAGCGGGGATAAGTGAATTAAAGTGAATGGGATTGCACTGTATAAGAAGGAAGGCTCGGAAGAGCTTTCGTCAGCATATGAAAATTGACAACTCGGAGGTTCCAAGACAGCGCCGTTTAATTGGTTAATCAGTTGAGATACCAGGATTCGAACCTAGACAGACAGAACCAAAACCTGTAGTGCTACCATTACACCATATCTCAATGAACTGCAAAGGTAAGAATTATTTAAATTAATCAAAACTATTCCACCTTCCAAAATGCAGATGAGAGGGGGCGATCAAAAACGCTAATTTGCAACTTATTCCTTTTCCTTCAAATCTATATCTATCTTCAATCTCGTTATTTTATCAAAAGTAAAAGTTGTTACGTTATTATTCTCATCTCGGTACCTGGAAACATATTCTACGTCATAAATCTTTTCCCCTACCTTGTTTCCTTTTTCTTCATATTCTGCATTAAAGACGTCATATTCTCTATAAATCGAATTTATCGGTATATCTCTAACCTTAAAAGTGGCAACATAGTGATCTTCAGAGGTTGTACCATCGCGCCATGTCCAAGTTCGCTTTCGTTCCAATTTAAAGGCACCGGATACAATTCTATCACCGGTAGGATTGAATATGATGGTAAAATTACCCATATTTCTTGTCTTCAGAGTTTCGTCAGTCTGACTTTCAGTATCAAATGAAGCGGTAAAAGTATTTTTATTGAAAGTTCCTTTAATATAATTGGGGACATATATTCCACCGGTTGTAGCTTGTACCTGTGATACACTTCCTTGAGCCTCACCATCAATGTAAAGTTTAACAGCGGCACGGATTGGTTTAAAGCTAGCAGCTTTCACAATGTTAAACGTGGTTTTAATGTTTTCATCAGTATATCCCGAATAAGCAACCACCACCAATAGAGTAGCCTTATCTTTTCGCATTTGCTTCAAACCGGGTATATACAACTCTCCCCTTCCCAGATCAAGATAGGTGACAGTACCCGGACTTTGAATTTTGTAAACGTATTTTTGTGCGAACGTGTTTTTATCCGTCTTGATTATCAGCATGCTGTTATCATCAAAACTGTCATTAGATAAGTTAATTTTGAATATTTTAGCCGATATGCCTGTAAATTGATTATCGAATGTTTTTAAGGTGTCCTTTTCTGAGGCAACATTCCAAGTTTGAACTCCTTCGGCAGTCAGCAGAGAGGGGACTTCGAAGTCGGAATAGACCCTTTTGTTAAAATAATCATCCAGGAAAGAGGGATACATCTCTGAAATACTTTTAGAAGAACCACCGTTTATGGCGGTAACAGGATCCCCGGCTTTTTCCGATATTTTTTGAAATATCTTTGACAAGGTCATGTTGTCGGTTTGTGAAACCATATACTTTACAAATGCCGACATGCCATAGCCGTAGTATTGCGGATTATCATTTGCTCCCTTGTAAATATCCTTGAGCGGCTCCATATGGTGCCCCTTGCGAGTTGGTGACGAGTAATTCTTCCCCACCATAATCTCTTCAAACCAGGTAGAGGCTGCTTCCTCAAGCCAGTAACAACTGCCCGCGCTTATACTTTTAAAGAAAGCACTTCGGGGGTCATACAACGCCTGCACCAAATGGAATAGCTCATGTCCGGCCGTAGACTTAAGAAGGTCTTCATTAGGCATGGCACCGAAGTTGAACACCATATAAGCATAGTTATTTCCCCACTTTGAGGGAACAAATTCGCCCAGTTTGTGTTCTGCGTCACTCATACGGTTATTTAACATGACCTGTACGGGCCAGTTGGTGCGTTTGGAAAAGGAGAACCCCATTTTAACCAATTCGTCGTAAGCAGCGTTCAGGTATTTTTCGAACTGTTCAGCTTCGTAGTCATGCACATGGTATCTGCAGTAACACACCTTGAATCTTTTTCCGGCACCGGAGGATTTAGTGCTTCCTCCCGTTTGCACAAAATTCTTCACCAATCCAAAGGTAAGGTCCATTTTTTGGCCTTTTGTATCCTCATTCGGTTTTATGGGTTGCAGCTCGAAAACATATTTCCCCTCTTTCAAGGTAGATTCCACTAAGGAGTAATTCAATTTCGTTTTATTTGACGACGGCACAAAGGCTTCTTCACCCATTGCCATGAAAAGGTTATCTCCTGCATCGTTGTCGGTAGTCACGGTTATGATTATAGGTTTGGAAAAATCTGCAGGCAGACCTGTTACGGTGTAGTAGTCGGATGCTTTGTTCGTGCCGAAAACATTTTCGGAGGTTTGTTTTTTCAATTCCACCTTGGTATCAGAGGAGAAACTACCGGAAGGTATATCAATTTCGATGGTGTTACTCTTGAGTTTACCACCATTCGCTCCTATGGTAGTTGACAGAAGTGACTCTCCTCCGGAAAGCTTCTTCGCCACCCCATCGGCCTCATAATAGATATGCCCCAATCCATTGTACGACTTATCCGTGATGAACAAGCCGCTATGGAGATCATACAGCTCTCCCTCCTGGATCCTTCCCGAGTAGAGCAATACGGCATTTACGCCAGTATTGTCATCAAATAAGATCTCTGTCGACGCATACAGGGTAAATTTGTCCTCCTTACCGCTGATAACCACCGAATAGGTATCCGAATAGGAGCCGGTTTCCAATTTCAGCGTTGCGGTGAATTGTTCGTTGTCCTGCTCACTGATAGTCAGCACCTCGTCCTCGTATTTCGTCCCCGGAGAGTCATCATCCTCAAAGCTCGACTTTTTCATCGTCTGGTCATCTGCCAGATATGTTCCCTCAATATTGGGCGGATTTGTGCCATAGTGGACGGGCATGCCCTCCCCCCTGATGATTTTCATCATTTCCGGAGATATTATGCTCTTTAACTTCTTATTTAAAAGAGCCTCCTTGGAGTCGACGATGTCCCCCAGACAGGCGGTAAGCAACAGGAGTGATACCGCCAGCAAAATGTAGTTGAACTTTTTCATACGATCGTTTTTTCTTTACAGTTAAGTGTACGGAACCTTTTATATACATTTAATAATGTCTCCGGTTTTTATGTGATCCCCACGATTTGGAGGGATTGACATTATTCGGAGTTCCTTATTAATCGGAAAAGTTCTGTCTTAATCAACCCAAACAAGTTCCCCATTGTTGAATTGTCTCCCCAAAGATAACTTATTTTCTTTAAAGTCCCTGATAATGATGACTATTTGATCTCTATCAGTCTTGATAAATTTAATGATTGTTTCATAAAAAATGCACCTCAAAAGTTTTTTGTTCAACTTTTGGGGTGCATGTCTCTCTATTTTTGGGGTTCATCTCTTTTTTAATTGGCAGTTACTTTAGCATGAAAATCTTTACTATTACCGCATTTCTCAATCTTTCATTTTAATCCTTACCTTTCTCATGGACTTGCGGCTCTTTTCGGCTGCAAAGCCCATGACATGACTCTCTACAGAGGCTTCAAGCGTACTACTAAGCTTAGACTGGTCTTGAACTGCTACTGCCTCAAGAAAGTCACGCACCAGTGCCAAATCACCTCCACCATGGCCCGAGCCTTTATATTCCTCCAATTCTTCAACCTCTCTCGACCAAATTTTAGTCTTGCCGGTCTTAAAATCCCAGGCTACAAATTTGCTCATATCGCCCTCAATAAAGCCCTTTGTGCCCATGACGCGAGTACGGCGACCTCCCCAGGGTGTAAAGGCATCCATTGTAAATGTGGCTGTCCTGTCATCTTCAAATAGCAGAGTTGTCACATAATGGTCGGGTTGGTCATTATCACACTGGAAAACACAGCGCCCATAACCTGTAGTGCGAAGTTTTTCTAAAATTTCCCCTTCATCGTTTCTATCCTTAAGGTCAAAGACTCCAAGGTGTTTTTTGCGTCTCACATATACATCCATTGCTGAAAATGGGCATGTCTCTTCATGTGGACAGCCATCAGTACATCTGAATGGCGCGCCCTCCGGCTTATTTTCCGCTTTGAATAAATGGAGTGACCCTTCCGCTGCAATGACCTTGCAAGGCTTATCTATCAGCCAACGCAAGATATCGAGATCGTGACAAGATTTTGCGAGAATAATGGGAGTCGTTTCCTTCTCCACTCTCCATTTGCCACGAACATAAGAATGTGCCATATGGGCAAATTCTATCGGTTCCATATGCTGAATGCTCACAACGTCTCCGATAGCTCCGGACTTGAGATATTCCTTTAGTGCAATGAAATAAGGTGCGTATCTTAGCACATGACATACTGCCACAACCCTATTGTATTTTTCCGTCTGACGCAATATGTCCCTGCACTCTCTCTCGGTTTGGGCAATCGGCTTTTCCAAAAGCACATCATAACCCAGCTCCAAAGCCTTCATACAAGGTTCATAATGCAGGTCATCCGGTGTAGCAATTACTACAACATCGGCAAGCTTTGGTTGCTCTAAAAGCTCTTTAAAGCCTACAAACGCATTTTCCTTAGGAATGCCATGTTTTTTAATCATTGCATCTCTACGACCCTCTATCGGTTCTGCAACACCCACGATCTTAAAGTTCTCCGACTATCTTTC
>JAKQLB010000218.1 GCA_029567375.1 Bacteroidota bacterium
GAACCGGGCAGTTGTAATCGTCATCCTCGGGACGCACTCCTTCATCACACCCCACTATAAGCGTTACAAACCCAGCTGCTGCAAATAATAGTAAAGGAAATGCCAATGAGCCCGTCCTTGACCCCACCTATTCGTGTTATCGTCACAAAAATCAATATGTTGTGTGAAATAATTAATTCCGCATAATTCCGGCATCATAATTCCGGGGGACACGATACTTAATTCTAATGAAATTGAAGGTGCTGGACTGCGCCCCGTAGATTGGACACATAAGGGGTAAAAATTAGAACATAGCTGACTGGCCCAAAGAACGTGGTATAGGGACTATAGCCACGGAAAAGGAGCCAGTTATGGGAAAGAAGTATCGGTCGTTTAGTCATCAGTTCAAGAAGGAACTTGTAGCACAGATAGACGCGGGCATGATCAGTCAGGGACAAGCCGCTAGAGAGAATGACATCTCGCCGTCACTTATCTCAAGGTGGATGAACCAGGTTCACGAAGGCAGCCTGATCGACAAGCCAACGGCCCGAGAGAAGAAGCTGGAGCGCGAGCTGGAGCAGAGCAAGAAGAAGATAGGCGAGCTCACCTTGCTGGTCGATTATCTAAAAAAAATAGAGGAACGCTCACTACGCATGAAAAAGTTGAATTCGTGCGTCGTCACGCCAAAGCCGTTGGCTCGGTCAAAGGAGCCTGCGAAATGATTGAGACCTCAACATCAACTTATTATTACAAGCCCAAGAAAAGTCGAGCTGAGCGGGATAAAGCCGATGCAGACTTGCGCGGCAAGATGGAGAATGTCCAGAGCACTTTTCCCAAGTCCGGTTACAGAACGATGAAAGAGTATTTGGCAAGGGACTATGAGATCACGGTCAATCACAAGAAGATAAGGCGCATCATGCGCAAATATGGGCTTATGGCGGAGATCAAGCGGGCATTCGTAAGGACGACGGATTCGGAACATGGCTTTGCGATATATCCCAATCTCCTGAAGGGAAAGTTGGTTACGGGCATAAACCAAGTCTGGGTATCAGACATTACGTATATCAGAATACAGACGGGCTTTGTTTTTCTGGCGGTTGTGATCGACCTATATTCGCGCAAGGTGGTCGGTTGGGCATTGTCAAAGCGCATCAATAACGAACTCACGATAGCGGCCTTAAATTCCGCGATCGAGCAGCGAAACCCGCCCGAGGGCTGCATTCATCATTCGGACAGAGGCGTTCAATACGCAAGCCATGACTATGTGAACATACTGAAGCAACACAAGTTCCAGATCAGCATGTCGCGCAGCGGAAATCCTTACGACAACGCGTTTGCCGAGAGCTTTATGAAAACGCTGAAACACGAAGAAGTTCGTCTGTGGGAATACGAGACCTTCAACGACGTGATAGAGCGGATATCGTACTTCATAGATGAGGTTTACAACAAGAAGCGCGTGCACTCTGGCATCGGTTACTTGCCACCTGCAGAATTTGAGGACTTGATTAAGAATAGGGAAAATGCAATCAACCAAAACAACGGTCAGTCAGGCTCTTCTAATAATCAGCCCCAAACTGTCCAACTATAAGGGCGCGGTTCACTTTAATTGTAAAGAATTTCGATGTTGAGTTTAACCTTGATGACCGAAATCAGTTTAGTAACGGAGGGGGATTTACATGCGGTGTGACAGTAGGACCGGGGAATATAACACTGTCAGGTGTTTCTATTAAGGCATCAAAATCCGAAAATTCCAACCCATATGCAATATGCGGAATGGATAAAAAAGGTGTAAAAATTCCAAATCTTCAATATGTGAACGCAGAAAACGTCAAGGGGATGCTTTTGGGTTTTAGGGCCCCTGAAGTTGTTATTCCACAAGTCAAATCTTCTACATTACAATTCATTTACGCTTTTAAAGAAGATGAAGGCTTTAATTTGGCAAGTCTTG
>JAKQLB010000219.1 GCA_029567375.1 Bacteroidota bacterium
GCATCCCCAGCAACAGCGCCCGCTTCTGATCGCAGGATGGGCAACAGCAGCGCTGCCTGCAGGAAAATGCGACAAAAAACTCTTTACCGCAATCCGGGCAACGCACCCGCGCAAATCCCTCCCGCAGATCTCCGCACTTTAATCAACCTTGCTGCAAAACAGCATCCGGGCGGACCTTGGGCCCCAGAGCATGGGACGGATCTTGCCACAGCAATATCGACTCAGCCTTCATTCTTTGCAGCCGACGCTATGGCACCGAGTGCGAATGCTTATTCGTTGGGTATCGAGTGCAATTTCTCTGTAGCAGAATCTCCCGAATGAGCAGGGCTGCTGTTCCAAGGCTAAACAATCCGAATCCGACCAGCATCCCTCCGAACGGAAACATCACAAGGGTCCCGATAGTGCCGCCTCCCAAAGACCATAGGAATGCCCCACGAACCTCTCCACTACGACGCTGCGTGAGGCGTTCGGTGATAAACATGCCCAGGCCGAAGCCAGTGGCTGTGACGACAGGAGCAGTGAGCGTGACTGCGAATGAAGGCGGTGCGGGCGGTCGCGGCATACGGGTGAGCACTGCGATAAGCCAGACTGCGAACATGATGACTCCTCCTAGCAGTGAGCCCAGCACCCTGAACAGTGCGCTCAATATCACCGACCTGCCACATCGCCACCACTCAGCCTTCGAATCGTCCATCTGCCGCTCCCTTCGTCTGCCCAACACGAACGTGTTAGCCGCCAAGCCGCGTAAAATGTAACTGCTCAAGTAACCTCATTTTCTATCGCTATGATGTGGTCTATACCCTAAAATTGCGATACACAGTTTATCTGTATGATTTTAATGTTCAAACTGAACAGGTTATTGTTCAATCAAATTTATGGGTCAAGACCAGCTTGGCAGGTTAGTAAAGACCTGTCTTGAACAAAACTGGCAAATGATCGGAGATCTGGTATAAATTAAATCTATCCACATCAACTGTAATCGACTCTCTATAGTATTCACCTGAGTCAGATAAACCTACGTCACTGGTACTCCAAATCTGATCAGGCAATCCTCCAGCAACTAGCCTCCAATTTGATGTGAAGGGAATTTCACTAGGTTCCGCGTTGAAATCGCCCATTGCTATTCCTCGGTTTGTATTATTGAAGTCATTTTTTAAATTTCTAAATGATACAATATCTAAATGCCACGCTGGAACGCTAAGGTGAAAGTTATACACGGTCAGTGTGTCAGAAAAATCAGTTTGAAGTTTAGCTTTAATTGCACCAGTATAGAACTCTGTACTAAACAATTTATATTCAAGTATTTTATATTTTGTCAATAAGAGCACACACCATCCCCCTTTATATCCAGGGGCAAGAAGATAATTCATGTGTAATTCATTAGAGATATATTTTGCTACTGAATCATCATTAGCATTCCATCTCACTGCTTCTTGAATTCCAACGATATCCGGATTATAATATTTTATGAATTCAATTACATCACCGAGTGCATTGGCCTTTTTGTTATAACTACTACTCCTGACACTTGCTGATTCAATCGAAGTGCCAGCACCTTCTAGTATATTATAAGACATTATTATGAAATCGTTTTGTGGTGGTTTTAAAGACACACTGACAAGAGTTGAAATATAAATTACGTAATTGTTTGATTTTATATTGATCCGGTCCCTTGTTACACCCTCTGCCAAAGAGTCTCGATTGCAAATTACCCATACTTTAGTAGAACTATTGGGGAGCAGAGTACCATTTTGGGGATTACAGCTAAGATAGGATGGTTTAGAATCAATCGACCAATTGCATTGTTTTGTACCCTTATTGATAACATTAAAAAATAATGTGTCAGCAATTTGGGAAAAACTTAAAATACTTATGTCGCACTCAAGTTTTGAACCTACAGGCTCTTTGGGATCTATCTCTTGCATCGAAGAATCTGACTCAGCCGGATTCTTCTTACCACAATAAAACAATGACGAGGCAATTATTATTAGCAAGATTGGCTTGTGTATAATCTTCATTGTGTTTCCTTTTATAAAGTGAGATCGGCGTAATAGTGACGGATAAGGTTCTCATTTCTTGGCTTTACGCGGTGAGGCGGCAGGTTTCTTTCGCACATTCTTCTGGATTTTCTTCTCTTTGACTTCGCTCAACTCGCGCTCAAGAGTTTCCACTCTTAGTTTGAGGGAGGCAATTTCCTTCGTGCTCTCCGATATGACATAGTCTTCAACGCTATAGATATCGTGCTCTAGGATCTGATCCCTGGGGCCGATTGTCCTGAGCTCAACTTCCTCTCCCGGGTGGCGAATGAATGGACGAACGGAGTACTTGCGATGCAAGAGCTTCCATCCGGAGTTAATCAGGGGGATAAGTGATATCAAGGACGCAATGGAGCCAGCGACGTACAGTATTTCCAGCCCAGTTTCGTGTTCAACAAGCAGCACTTTATTTTGGGTGCGGTCGGTGACAACCCATGCGCGTCCTTGAAAATCACCTTGCACTTCCTTGGCGTTAAGGACAAACGCGCGCCTCAGATACTCATCGATCAGTTCGCGGTATTCCGCATTATTGGCGTTATCGCGATACTTGATTGAGGCGAGATCGCGGATTGAGCTGCCGCCCAGGTAGGCAAGAGCATCGGTGAACTTCCTGATGAATGCATCTCTTCGATAGTTCATGTTCCCTCACGACTTTTTCATGGAGAGGTGGCTAATATTGTGATTAAGCGGCCTCACTCCCCCACCACCAACATCTTCCTGTCACCACCTGTCACCTTTCGGCAAATTGGCGGCAGCGCAACAAGAAAATATTTCTCATCGCATGCTGATAGCTGATAGGAATTTTGATTTTGCTGGGGGGCAAAAAACCGAGGAAATAAAACCGAGGAAATCATCCTCTGTTAAGCGCCTGATACCCCATTTTCAGAACGCCAAGCCATGTCCGGCCACCTCACCGCTTCTTGCCTGCCG
>JAKQLB010000222.1 GCA_029567375.1 Bacteroidota bacterium
ATGATCCGCCATCAATTGTTTTTGGAGGCGGTCAAGGAACGTGAGGCGAGACTTTCAGAAGATGTCATAATTGGCATTCTAAATTTTTATCTTGATGAATTAGAACAGTTAGACGTTAGCTCTTTGGATGAATTGAGTAAAGGCAAGTTGCTTCTTATTCTGAAACAGCTTAGGGAAATAGCCGTAGAGCGATATGTGTTTTACACTATAGAATTTCTATCTTTCCTTGAACAACTATGCGGCATTGAAACAAAAATGACCGCTAGCATTATTAAAAACGTTAGCACACAACCTTTGCGTAATGTCCCGCTCAAAGAGTTTGGCACTAAATATCAAGCTCAAGTGTGGGCAAATAATAGCAACGCGATTCTCGCCGCAAGTGGTTTGACTGTAACTGAGTATATAGATAATTTTGGTAAAGCTTACATTGGGGCTATCGAAACAGAATTTAAGAAAGGATTTGCTAATCGTCTTAAGATTAGCGAAATTAAAAATGGTCTATTAGGTGAGTATAAAAAACTTCCTAATATGAAACGTAAACGACAAGGCGGAGTTGGCGCCAGATACATGAATCTTGCGAAAGCTACAGTTGAAACGTCTATTCAACATGTGTCAGGCTTTGTGCAGAACAAGATTCAATCGTTATTCTTTGATGAATATATATGGCTTTCTATCCTTGATGGAAGAACTACGGATATTTGCTTAAGTAGAAATCGCCTAGTCTATAAATACGGGCAAGGTCCGATCACGCCTGCCCACACTCGTTGCCGCTCTAGAACGGTGCCGTATGCCGGTAATGAGCCTGATCAACCGAAGAATTTACTTGACTGGTTAAAGCTTCAGCCCGAAAGCTTCTATCGAAGAGTTTTGCCTTTCGAGATCGCAGAGAGAATTTCCAAAGGTCAAGATGCCGGTATTGATCCAAACAAGTTTATCCCTGTTCGTGAACTTGATTTGAGACAGTATCGGGAAACTCTAGGCGCAATCATAGCATAGGGATAAGTTATGTTTAAGCAGAAAATCAGTGCCGCCGAGTATAACGCTTTTGTTGGCGATGATGCTTGGAAAAAGAACGTATATAAGAAAGACGGTGACAACTACCTTTTGGACGCCGAAAGAGACACAGACACGTCAGCGCTTATCACGGCAAAGACAGCCGAGAAGGATCGCGCCGATAGTGCGGAACGTAGAGCTAACGAACTGTCAACATCAATGGCAGCGCTGCAAACGCAATTCGATGCGATGAAGGCGGAACAAGACGCTAACAAGACAAATAAGAATAAAAAAGACAATAACATCGATGCGTTGGAAAAGGATTGGAACGAAAAGATCACTGCCGAAAAAGAAGGCAGAACAAAGGATCGAGAGCATTTCGAGACTGCTATTCGCAATATGGCCATCAACGCATTTGCTGATAGTCTCGCGACAGAGATTTCGACAAGCCCGCGCATGATGCGAAGAGAGATCATCGATCAAATTAGCGTTGAGCTTGGGGATTTCTCAAAGTTGAATCTATCAGATAGCAAGTCGCTATCTGAGGCTGTCAAGGTCCGCATCATGAAAGACGGTCAACCGTCGTCCATGACGCGTGATGAATTCAAGGCCGCGCTAGTTGCAAATCCCGATTACAAAGCTATTATTCGCGCGGGTGGCGGTTCTGGCGGCGGTGCTGGCATGAACGGCCAAGGTGGAGGAGCAGGCGGCTCCAAAGCTTTCAAAGACCTGAACGACCAAGAACGGATTGCCTTGCAGAGGGACAATCCGACAGAGTTCGCAAGACAATCAGCAGAACATGCGCAGACGGCGCGAGGTTACTGAGGCTGATTAACCTTAATCCTCAAATAATAGGGCCTTCGCATGTCTACTTCTGTTGTCCAACTTTCGGACGCTGTCGTTCCGGTAGTCTATGACAGTTATACCGCTGTTTTGACTCCCGCCAATCGTCGTCTTGCCGAGAGCGGTATTCTTTCCCGCTCCGAGGTATTCGACACGATGGCGCGCACAGGTGGCCGGACCCTGGTTGTTCCCTTCTGGAATGATCTTGATACGTCGGGCGAGCCTAACTATTCGAACGATGATCCCGATGACCATGCAGTGCCGGATTCTGTGACTACCGGGACGATGAACAGCCGCAAGGCGTTCGTCAACAACGGTTGGTCGGAGATGAATCTTGTGCAGGAACTCATCGGCACTTCGCCGATGCAACATATCCGCAATCGAACCGGCAACTTTTGGGAGGTAATGAAGACCAAGAGGCTAGGAGCAATCCTAGTTGGACTTCGTGACTCCAACGTGTCCAAAAACGCTTCTGATATGGTTTTGGATATCACAGGCGGCACCGGTGACGCCGCTGTCTTCAACAGCAATGCATTCTTGGATGCAGCTTACACTGCCGGTCAGAACGCAGATGTCTTCACGACTATCGTGGTCCACTCCATGATCGCATCTGTGATGGCCAAAGAAGACGAAATTGACTTCGTTAAGGACAGCGAAGGCAGAATCATTCTTCGCCAGTATAAGGGACTTAACGTCATTACGACGGATGACCCTTCCCTAGTGTCGGGAGCAGGTAACGCACGTAAATTTACCTCTATCCTGCTTGGTCGCGGTTCTATCGGGTTCGGGGCCAGTGCGGGAACGTGCCTGGCATTTGGCGAGGGCACTCCGAAAAAGCCTGTCGAAGTGGTGAGTTCCGCGTCGGCCGGTAACGGCGGTGGGCAAGAAACGCTTTGGGAACGACATACGTGGGTCATGCACCCGTATGGGTTCAATTGGACCGATCCGGCAGTGCCGGCTGAATTCAGTCCGACGCATGCGGAATTGAATGCAGCGGCCAATTGGACGCGAGTTGTTCCGCGAAGTGCGGTTCCGATGGCGTTCCTTGTTAGCTACGCCAAGGCACAGGCATAAGGCTAGCTAACTATTAACTGCAACTACGCTAAGGCTTGAAATACAGCCTTAGCCAATCACAGGAATAGTAAAATGCTATCTCTCGAAAAAAGAAAGGCCGCGCGCAAAGAGCGCAAAGGATCGGCACAAAAGGAAGCCGAAGACTTCAACTACAGGAACTTTCTACAGAACAACAGAAGTGGCGAGAACGAACCCGGCAACGACACTTCAAAAGGATCAACGGAAAACAGCGACGGTGATGCTACCGCACAGACTGCATCACAGCGAGAAGCAGCCGCGATCAAGCGAGAAAAGCAAGAAAGCGAAGGTGGATTCGGCAAGCAACCGACGCAACCGACGCAACAGAACAAAAGTTCAAAAGACAAATAATATAGTCTTTTGATAATATGATGGGGACTTAGGAAAATGGCACTAGAGTTAGAAGACGGCACTGCTAAGGATGACGCTAATAGCTTTGTCTCTGCTAATACTCTAGTGCCATACGCCGCGACCAGAGGCGTCACCATGACGACTCAACAGGCTGAAATTCATTTAACAAGAGCATGGGATTATCTTAATTTATTTGAAGCTGAATTAAAAGGTTCCCGCAAAAGCGAGACGCAATCAGGCATCTATCCTAGGAACGGCGTCTATCTAACCGCCGACTCGGAAGAATACCCTGACAATCTAATTCCGTCACAAGTAAAATTCGCACAAATGGCAGCGGCATTAGCAAGCTTTGACGGTCTAAGTCTGACGCCTAATGTTAGCGCAGGACCGCAACTTAAGCGTAAAGACAACCCGGCAATCAAGCGTGAATGGTTCGAAGGTGCAGGCAATAGCATGCCTACACTTCCGGCCGTTGATAGTTGGTTAGCTGTTCTGAAAGATCGAGAAGCGGTCGGAAGCTTGGCCTTTGCGGACGTGGTTAGAGGCTGATGAATTATTCTAACGACGCAGTCGAGTTCTACAACGATTGCAAGGAAGACGGCGGGCCTATAACCCTAACATTTCCTAACATCAAGGTTGGAGATGACAGCGGGAATGCTAAGCCGTGGGACGGTAGTCCGCTAGAACCTCTAACTAAAGAAACGTTTGCAATTTTCGATATTCTTAGCTCGTCTGTTGCTGATAAACGTCGATTTGGGCAAACCTGTTATTTCTCGTCATATACTTTGACGCATGATGGCGAACAGTTGTTGATTGATGCTTCATTAAGGATAACAGATCAGTCGGGTCGAGAGTATGAAGTTGTAGCCGCTCCCGCTGTTCATATTAGTGGCGGTATTCCTATTCTCTATATTTGTGAGGTTAGAGAATGGCCACAAAAATAAAAGAATACAAAGACTTTTATCTCGGAAATGCAACCGATATATGGAAGACTTTACCGCCGATCATCGGCATCGCCGGCCCTTTCCCTGTTTTATATACAGATTTAGATAGCAATGAAATCCCTAAGCCGCATCCTGGCGATAAGTTATGGTCGCGTTTGACTTGGGATATAAACATTGCGGTTCCAACCAATATTAAGCAAACAACATGGCGTGTAGACGCTTCTCTGTATATGCAGATATTCGGCAGTACTAGGCTAAACATTACAAATTCTAGAGTAGAGCAAGCCGGGCTCTATATGCAAGACAAACTCAACAGCTTAAATAATCCCGATATCATGGTTATGGCCGGTTATTATAGCAGGCGTAATCAAGATGGGGGATATTATGGCGGCTTAGTCACTATGAATTATATTTGGTATGAACGCAGATCGAAAAACGAATAGATCGAAACTTCAATGACTCTAAACAAACGTTATGAGTTCATGTCAAACTCGCCTTCTACCAGATAAGCTGTAATTCTGAAAGGTTAAGATCATGGCTCTCAAGGATACGATTAGCTCCAACTCGACCGAGCTTCTAGCGGCGAGACAGAATGATCCTAAGCTCATTCCTCAGAACGCCGATTGGTTCGAACGTGAGCCTAACGAATATGGCGATTTTGGGCGTCAGAATGACAAGGTCGCCCGTCGTCCGATCAATTCCAGCCGTATGCCGAAGAAAGGAACGCTTGTCGGATATAAGGCAAGTGCAGGATTTACGTTCGACTTTACCTCACAGAATTCCTTACCCACATTTGAGGAATTCTTGTTTGCTAATTGCCGACGTAAGGGAATGGTTAAAAGCGAGAGTATTCTTGCGGACGGCTATGTTCTATCGTCTGGTGGAACGTTGTTCAACGCGGGCGACATTATTTTTGTTGAAGGTGTATCAGCGGCTATTGGTAATCTTGGGCGCAAAATTCTATCTGCCGATGCGGTGGACGCTAAGATCAGTCTCGCCGGCCTGACTATCGATGCCGACGCAGTCGTTACCATCAATCGTGTTGGGCACAGGTTCGCGTCAGGCGACTTGTCTGTTAGCGTTGTGAATGGGCTGCCTCGTCTCAACAGCGCTGCCTATGACATGACTGATTTAGGGCTCTTGCCGGGTGAACAGGTTTACGTCGGCAGTGATGACGCAGCGAACCGGTTTGCTGCATTAGCAAATCAGGGATGGGTGCGCATTAAGGTGATCACAGAGGGTTATCTTGAATTGGACAAAACGGATGCCCAATTCGTTGTCGATGCCGGTGCAGGCAAACTTGTGGAAATCTATTTCGGCGACGTTGTTAAAAATGAAGCTGCATTGGAAAACCAGGTTCATCATTATGTTGCGTTTAGGCGTCGCCTGGGACAGCCGACAATTGGCAGCAACACTGTGCAGTCAGAGGTTGTTTTTGGCAACCTTGCTAATGAATTGACATTTAGCATTCCTGAGAAAGACAAGACCACTATTGAAGTCGCCTATATGGGACGCGATCACAAGTCATTCGATGACGATAATGATGTGGATGCAGGTGGCAATATCATCAAGGTGGAAGAAGCCGACGCGCTTAACTCCACTGGTGATCTTAAACTTGTTCGATTGTGGGTATATAAGAAAGGGGTCGAGCAAACCGCATCACCGACGCCTCTTATTTCAGGTTTCACTGAAATTGAATTGAATATCAATAACAATCTGTCAGAAACAAACGTTCTTACGCAAATGGGTACGTTTGCCCATACGCCTGGATTCTTCGACATCACATGCACAATGAGCGGATGTTTCGTTGAAGTTGGCGCCATGACGCCTCTTAACGAAAACCTAGATTTGACTATGAGTGCTGTCTTTGCCCGAGATAATAGAGGCGTTGGATTTGATATTCCTCTTATGTCTGGAACAAGTGACGGCCCGCAAGTTGAAATGAACGAACCGATCACAATTGAGATCGAAAACGAAGCAGCAGACGGACGTAAGTACCTACCCACATTTGACCATATGCTGTTAGTCAATTATTACAATTGGCTACCTAGCTCGGCGACAACCATATCGTAAGCTAGTTCGAGAACAGCGACATCTTAAGATAGTTCGGCAACAAGAATCACTCAAGGTTATCAAATGAATAGGCTCGTTGACGCTACGGCATATGACACAGACGCTGCCAATACCGGCGTCTGGAAGACATTTGTCGCTCCTAACCTGGAAGAGTTTCGGGTATGTCTTAAGCTCGGAGGCGTTTATAATGATGCCTTCGGTAAAAAGATGCTTGAACTAACTGCCAAGTATCGTAACAACAATATTCAGATGGAGAATATTGAACCGAAGGTCCAGCGTCAGATTGTTGCACAGGCGACCGCTGAAACAATCGTTGCTGATTGGTCCGCTGAGGATTTCGGGCAGCCGTTCTCTGTTGCGGATTGCGCAGCCACTCTTGTTGCAGCGCCGGCGTTCGCCAAATGGGTTAGCGACACAACCAACACGACATCTGATTTTATCAAGAAGGAACAGGAACGTATCGCGGGAAACTAGCATCGGCGCTAGCATATCAGTTAGACTATTTACCTGTAGCTGAAAGCATTATTCATCAATGTTTGAGGCTACAGGTTGATATTCCAGCGCCGTACAATGATCCGCCTGTGTTCGATTCTGTTTATAACATTTATTTCAGCGCATGGAATGAGCTAAGTTCATCTCGTCAGCGTTCGCCAGATGGGGTCATAGTTTATGACATTGCTAGAAAGGATGTTATAGAATACGCAAGAGAAAGAGGATGGAATTCTGATAGAGAGTTTATGGATCAACTGCATCTAATAGTCAAAAGACTTGATGATGTGTTTGTCCTAAGAGAGAATAAGCGCATAGCCAAGATAAAAGAGCGTCTTGAAAAAAAAGCGCAAAGAAAGCAAGCTAAACTCAATAGAGCTAAAAGGCGTCGATAATGGCTAAGGGCGGCGAGATCAAACCGAGAGCTTTCGCCGCTCGAATGCGCCAATTCGCAGCCTCTATTCCTGGCCAGTCAAATAGAATCAAGATGATGGTATTCTATGAGATTGGTTACAGAATTGTTCTCAATACTCCAATAGACACAGGTAAAGCGCGCGGAAATTGGTATCCCTCGTTGGGCGCTCCTGATATGAGTGTGAGCGAGTCGGCGCGAGGTTCCGGCGTATCTATTGGTCGGATACAGTCGTTTGTTAAGTCTAGCACCAATCCAGGGACAGTTTACCTTACTAATAGCTTGCCTTATATCGACCTTTTAGATGGCGGATGGAGCGGGCAAGCGCCGCAAGGATTTACCAACAAGTCTATAAGACAGGGACTAGCTAGAGCTAAGAAGACGCAGCTAATCTCTTATCCTAAAGACCGTAAGGGTTAAAAGATGGCAGGCGGAATTATAGGCAGTGAGCGAGTCGTTGTCTCAGTAGGTGAGGATGGCAACGCCTCTAAACAACTCATCAATGCTTGTAATAATGTTGCCACTGCGGCGGATCGCATGGCTGGCGCAACAGAGCGTAGCACTGAGAAAACGCGACGCGCTGGCCAGCAATCCAAACAAACATCTGGCGACCATCAACAACTATCATCAGCAATGCGTGGTGTTTATGATGTTAGCGGAATTCTGCAATCGGCATTAGGCGGTTTGTCTCTCGGGTTAGCGGTAACTAAAGTCATTCAAACCGCCGATGCTTACACGAATTTTCAGAACCAATTAAGGCTAACAACCAGAACGATGACGCAAACAAACGCTGCGTTGCAATCATCGTTTTCCATAGCACAGGCCACCCGTGCAAATTGGGACGCTATCGTTCCGACATATCGTCGTGTTAGTGACGCTCTTAAATCCATGGGTAAAGATACGTCACAAACAGCGTCAGTTGTGACAACAATAGCTCAAGCTGTTGCACTGTCAGGGACATCATCAGAAACAGCCGCTAATGGTGTTTATCAGTTCAATCAAGGTCTGGCATCCGGTGTGCTACGTGGCGAAGAGTTCAACTCTGTCATGGAAAACACGCCCGGCCTTGCGCGTGCGCTGGCACAGGGTCTAGGCGTTGGCGTTGATCAATTGCGAGCTATGGCTGAAACTGGCCAATTGACCGCAACGAAAGTCACCACCGCATTGGCTAAAGCAGCGCCTCAAGTGGCGGCTGCATTCGCACAAGTTACGCCTACAGTTGATCAAGCAATGACCACTGTTAGTAATGCATTTACCATGTATGTTGGTAAAATGAATGAATCTCTGCGTTTTACCGAACTACTAGCTAAAGGTATCATTTTCTTAGCTAATAACATTAGCGCCGTTATGCCGGCCGTTATTCTATTCGGAACAGCGATAGCGGCGTGGGGAATTTCCGTTGCTATTCCTCTAATAATGACACTAGGCGGTGCGTTTATCACATTTGCCACAAGTGTAACAACTGCGGCACTTGCATTAACAGTGTCAATGCTTCCAGCTATTATCTCTCTAGCCGCTGTCATAGGTGGCGCTTTACTTGCAATGCAGGCTTTAGGCGTTAGCTTTCAGGACTTGTATAACAAGGCTGTAGCACTGTTCCCACAATTGGCGATTCTTCAAGAATGGTGGAGCAAAGGATCAATCGCAGTAAAGGACTTGGTCGGTAAATATCAGGAATTGAACGCAAGTCTAGGCGGGTTGCAGACTGGAGCGACTAACGCAGCGAAATCGATCAATATGCTTGATGCGTCTATGAATAAGGCGTCGGGAGCTTCGAACGAACTGGACAAATGGATTCTGCGTAATGCGCAAAATTTTGAGCGAGAGGCAGAAGCGGCGCAAGCAGCGGCGTATGCTAAACGTTCAAACGCTAGCGCAACAGATAGCGCAACCAAGTCTCTAAAAGACGCAGACAGCACTAGAAAAAGCTACAATGACAGTCTGAGTAAGACCGGTCAAGGCTATGACAATGCGACTAGCTCAGCGCTTCGGAATACGTCGGCTGTTAATGATAACAACTCGGCAGTTCGTAACGCATCCGGTAGCTACAATCAATATACCGGCTCGATCAACTCGGCGGCTAATGCTCTTAGTAATCTTAGCGCGGCTGAATATAATCGTCAACGTTGGCTCAGAGCTAATGAAGCCTACGGCACCGGCTCTGGAAGTTCAAACAATAATGGTTATGGTGGCGGTAACGAAGAAATGTCTTTCGGCTTTCAGACAGGAACGTCATTTAAATGGGGCGAAGACACTGTTGGATCGGTTGAGTTTGCCGGAGATTATGGCACTGGTATTGATAAGGCGACAGGTAGTATTTGGGGTTACGATAAAGCAAAGAAAGTACAAGACGAATTTAACAGAATGAGAAAAGCATTTCCTAATTTGACATTTGAAGAAGCTAAACCTGCACTAGAGGCTTATTACCGCAATCAAGGTATAGACCTTGAATACTGGTTGTCTAAAATAAATCAAAGGAAAAACTCACAGGCTGATAAAACAACAACAACGTCTGGATCACCGTTTACAGGATCGGCCTCTTCAATATCAACACCGTCAACCTCAACAACATCATCATCCAATCAGGATAGGCGACCTATCGTCATCAACATAACTACGCCTGATGCGGACAGCTTTCGACGCACCAAACGTCAAACCGCGATGGACGCCAGACGTATGGCTCAGAAGGTAGGGCAATGAGTGGTCGAATTGTTGATAACGTCAGATTGCCAGAAGACATTGAACGTGGGGCCAGAATAGGCTTCATGTGGAATACGTCTGTCGTGACATTAGCTAACGGCAAAACTACGTCTAACCGTAACTGGCAAGATTGTCTTGTTCAAGTCGATTGTGGTTATGGAATGATGGACAAGAAAAATCCAGATGACTTGCAAGATAGCTATGAGCGTATCCTTGAATTCTTCATGGCGCGCAACGGTCGACATAGAGGCTTCCTGTTTCGTAACCCCATTGATCATGAAGCAACGCTAGAACCTCTTAAGGTTATCAGCGAAGACGATAGAACCTATCAACTAGGCATTCTATATGATGACTATTTTAGACGTATAACCAGACCTGATGTTGAGACTTTAGTTATTTATAATGACGAGACTCTTCTGGCCGAAGCTGATTATTCACTAGGAGAGCTTGGCGTTGTGACGTTAAACGAAGCTCTAGATGTGGGTACTCTATCTGCGTCGTTTCAATTCGATATCGCTATGGTGTTTGAAGGCGACAGTTTGTTCGCAGCTATTCAACATATCCGAGCAGGTGAGTTCCCTGATATAAATTTAATTCAGGTACAAGAATGACTCGCGCTTGTCCAGTTGCATTGCTTGCCCACATTAAGAGTGGGTCAACGCAGCTTTGCCGTCTATTCGAAATCCGAACAGTCGCCGGTATCGAGCATTATTTTACGGATAGTCAACAAGATGTTAAGATAGGTGACATTACCTATAAAGCAAAGCCTGGAATTGAAATCAGCGCAATTCGAGAGAATGCGGATGAAGGTTTTGCAGACGCTACGGTCACGCCCATTCTTGACGACGATAATATCAGAGAAAAGGACGTTCGCAACCGTCTGCTAAAAGATGCGACAGTTAAGATCAGCATTGCTTGTTGGAGTAATCCAGAATACGGAACGATGTTTGTCTATGGCGGTAAGCTTGGTGACAATATTATCACTGGATTGCGAGCGGAAATAACCGTCATCGGAAGTTCTGATGCCGGTGCTGATCTAACGCTAGGTGAGGTTTTTTCGGAACGTTGCCGCAATATTTTTGGTGATCGCCGATGCGGTGTTGATCTTGATAAGCTTAAGGTTCCATTCCAAGTCATCGGACTTGTTGAGGGAACAAAGAACAAGTTCTATGTGTCTGTAGAGCTTCCCCAACCTGATAATACAAACGATGAATTAGACAACATAACAGAGGAATTGATAACGATGGGATCGGGCGATTACGTCGTTCCCGAGTGCAGAGCCCTGGCGGTCACGGTGCGAGGCTCGGGAGGCGGTGCCGGCCTACTCGCTGCGCCTGGCTCTCCTACGTCGTTTGGCCCGCTCTTGGCCACCGGAGGCAGCGGAAACGCCTCGCCGTCGCTCGCTGTGCAGACGCACGCCCGAGACGGCATCGGATCAGGCGGCAGCACAAACCTAAGAGGCAAGGGAGAAGCGGGAGGCTCTTGGTTTCTTCTAACAGGCGGCGATGGAGGCTATACATCCAAAGTGTTCGTTATTGGAGAAGACCTACAGATTGGAGATAGCATCCCCTATTCTATCGGTTTAGGTGGAATTGCAGATAATAATGAAGATCACGGGCAATCTATCGGAAGGTCTGGCACAATTAAAATAATAACGCGAGATCAATTAACAACTATTGACAACGGTTATAATTTCGGCTCTATTCTTTGGAGCGAAGGCGAAAACAAAGGTGTTATTCATAGCATTATCTCTTATGCTAATGACGGACTTATTACTGTATCGACAATGCTTAACGATCCAATTAAAATTGGAGATAAAGGTTTTTTCCGTCCAGGCTGTTCAAGATATCGTTCTAATTGCATATCATATGATAATATTATCAACTATCGCGGTGAGCCTGACGTTCCAAATATTGTTCCTGTAACAATTGGAGCTAATGCGGTTCCCGACAAGATTGAAACTAAATCCGACTTCTTACGGATGGGTTAACATGACAAGCATGCATCCTATCCCTGTTGGGAAACCTAAAGTCAGGACGTCGGTTGAGCGCGGAGATGCGATCACTAATTTAACGCTAAAGTCTCAGACATGGGGAGTTTTTATCCCTATTCATTGGGGTAATATCAGACTTGCGGGTTATCAAGTTTGGTCTAGCGGTTTTTATAATCTTATCATCAAAACGATGAACGATTATCCTTTCATGTTGACATCGTGGACAAGCGATAACAGCTATTATGAATTTGAACCCGCCCGCACTTATACGACTCAATATTTACAGCCTGCAATTGATATAGCTTACAGCTTCGGAATGAACGGTGATCCGTCTTATAGCCGGCGTTTATCTAAATTGTTTATGGATGATATGGAAGTTTATAATGCAGATGACCCTGATTCTGCTTACTATTCTTTTGAAATATTGAACGGGCGCAATCGCGAAGTTAGCGAAATTATTAAATCTTATCTTGAAGAGAAGACAACATACTATCCCGATCAACTTTACACTGTCATTGAACGTCTGACTTATCAAAGTGAAACGGGAATACCAGATCAAGTCACGGCCGAATTCAACACAACACAACACGACACCACCCCGTTAGGTTCTGTCTACACAGGCATTCTAGCTGTAGAACCGTCGTCCGTTTTTATGCCTGATTTTGACAATAATATTATGTATATCTATAGGGACGAATTGCCTTATGGGCGTATTGAAAAATATGATCTAGACACAAGCGAGATCATTTCGAGCAACAAAATCGTCATCACCGGTCCAGAAGGAATGATGCAGGGCAACACAATTAAGGCTAATCTCTGGTTTCCAAAAAATCGGCTTATTCTTTATCAAGTCATTAATCGTGGCCCGAGCGGTTACGATTCGGAATATAAGAATCTTAAGTTATGGGCAATCAATCCAGATACCGGCGAAAGCGTCGGATCATTTGGCACAAATGTAGAAGGCGGTTTGCCCGGCGACGATTTGAACGATCAAGGTTTGCCGCCATGTCAAGGTGCCCACACTTTGCTAGATGAAAGCGTGCGAGCCATAGGTTGTTTCTATCGTCCTGTTAACGCTAAGACGTATATTGTTGAAGTGACTGGCAGCGGAACAACGTCTGTCTCAATTAACGTTACCAAAAAAGAAGATTTACCTTTGAACGCTTATCCTTCTGATACAGCGGAAGGTTATCAAGGCACGACTTATTACGCTTACTATTACTTGTCCGAAGATCGACTTGATATCTATAAGCAAACATTAGCCGGTTCTACTCTTTGGAAGCAGCTAAGCGGTAGTGTTGAGGAACTGCCGACTAGGCTTATTTGTTATCAAAGCAAGTTGCTTGCCCTTAATGAAGATCGAGCAACTATGTATCGTGAGGATGGCAATTCTGTTGTTTATGACAAGGATTTCACAGATAACCCGTTGACAGATATCAGCGATGCTAACAACACATCCATGTTCGGATACTACAACAATGGTTCTATCGGATGGAGCATTGGGGTTAGCTATTTGGGCATTCTCGACATCAAGGACGGAACTTTTAAGATTAATGAATATGACGTGCCTGGTTACGGCAGAGCCTGGGATAGCGTAAAAGGTCGGTTTTGGTCATGGAATAGAAGCGGTGACAACAGAGTCAGATATTTTCAATCTAACGCACCTATAGTCGGCGGTAAGATTAAGCTTCGCGATTTCATGCGCAGTCTATACGTCTTCACTGGCGTATATGAGCCGGATTATTTTGAGTTTCAAGATATCGAAGACGAGATTCACGGCGCTGTTTTATTTGAGCCTAGAACTGTCATCGATGTTATCGCCGAAGTGATGGCGCTTTATAGGATCAACAAGTTAGAGACTGTAAACAAGATCATATTTTATCGTAATCAACTTGCTACAGGCAGCATTACGATATCCGAAACCGTTAACCTTCAGGATTTAGCTCTAGCATCGGAAAACGATGATCCGATCTATTGTCTTAAAATTATTCAGACATCAGACCAAAGCATCAGATCGCAAATCGATTTAACCTTTCTGGATATAGATGCTAACTATGTCCCGAACACCGTTTCTTATCGTCGGCCAGACGCACTGTCTAATTCGACAGATGCGTTTCAGATCAATGTCCCTATTGTGATGAGCAAAAACGAAGCTCTGAAGCTTATTCAGACAGTTTCCGCTGATCTAGAAGCCGCTGAGAGCAAGTTCGAGTTTCGTTTGCCTCAGTCTTATCTGAATATCACTAAAGGGGATATCATTCGGGTTAAGGATAGAGAATTCGACAATCTTGTTAAAATAGTTGAAACCAATATCAACGGTGATTTCTCTAACTCATTTATCGGCGAAGGGGTTGTTGCTCAAGAGCTAGTCGATATTCAAGTTCCTGATTTGCCCGCTCCAACGGTTACGAACGCCTTCGGTTCAGGTAAAACGTTTGCCCATATATTCGACGTGCCGGCCTTGTTGCCTGAGCAAAACCCGGATGATGATAACGAATTCATTCAATACAGTGTGATATACGGTGAAAAAGACAAATGGCAAACGGGTTATCTAACTCGTTTCCAGAACGATTTATTCAGATTCATCTATGGGACTAACATCGGACTTCCCATTCTGGCCTATCAAACAAATAACGCTCTAACTTCTAAACGATGGGTCGTTGATAATGATGACCTAAACGTGACGCTGTTATTTGGCAAATGGGATGAAACTAGAAATAGGACTGTAACACAGCTATTTGAGGATAAATCTAAGAATGTCGCGTTCTATGGCGCGGCAGGACGATGGGAAGTTGTTAGATTTTGTTCCATTCAAGACGGTAAGGTTAAAGGTATCTTACGCGGCACCCGCGGAACTGATACTGTTGTCGGTAGTCATCATGTCAACGACTATTTCATCCCTATTGTGGGCAGCGTGTTGACAGAAATTAGGGACGCAGAACTGATCGGCACGTTCGAACGATATAAGGCGGTCACTGCTACTCAATCTGTCGACAACAGCAAGGAATTCTCAAACAAGATTGAAGCCGCGTCTTTGAAACCTTGGACCCCGGTAAATATTAAGGTTATTCGTGAGAGTAACGACGATTTAACTATAACATGGACAAGACGAGATCGTAAAAACAGTTCATGGGGACAACCTGAATTGGTCAATTCAGAGGGTTCTTTAAAGTTTGATTTAGAGATTTATCTAGATGTGGAGATTGTCAGAACGGCCGCTGAATTGATCGAAGCGAGTTATACTTACGTTGCCGCTGATCAGATTAGTGACGGACTAGAACTTGACGCCGAAACGATAACGCTTCAAATATTTCAGCTTAGCGAAGTCGTCGGGCGAGGTTTCGGCCGCAAGGGAACGTTCAATGTCGAATAACTTAAGTCTTGTCGAAATCGCCGAAGGTATGAGCGATCCTGAAACGGCTGTTAACACAGCTTTGCAAAAGATCGGCGAAGCTATAACTGAGTTTATAACAATCGATGTGACCGGGGGTAACGTTTCATTAACCGAACTTGAATGTCAAGAAAATCAAGTTATTAAGGTTATCGCCTCTGCAACTTTGCGAACGATAACAGTTCCTCAAATGAAACGTGTGCTTGTATTTTATAACACAAGCGCAAATCCTGTTAGTATTGTTCTCGGAACAACAACATTAACACTTGATGCAAACGCAAGCGACATTTGCTATCTGGACGGAACAGCTAATGGTCTTTACGGACTAACTTCCGGTGGAGGTAGTGGGGGCGGTATTTCTGACGCACCAGCGGACGGCTCGACATACGGACGTAAGGATAACACCTGGACCAATGTGGCATCAGGTGGAGGCGGAATCTCTGACGCACCAGCGGACGGCTCGACGTATGCGCGTAAAGACAATGCTTGGATCGGTATAACGTCCGGTGGAGGCGGCGGGGGATCATGGGATTTCAACCCGCCGTCAGCATCGGATTTTGATAATACGATTTACCACGGTAGCGCTCGTCTGCTACTATTAGCAGACGATACTGACGCGGGATTGCTATGTGACGCTGGCGTGCTTAATGGCGACGGCAATAACCGAGGCGCTTTGAAACCTGTAAACGGATCAGCGGATTTCGACATCATCGCCAAATGCATAGCCTGGATGCCCGACTATAATTATCTGTCTTACGGTCTAGCTCTATATCGCACATCAGGCTCATACAGTGTTTTCTTCGGTTTCGGAACAACTAATTCAGGGAATTCAGTTCTAGTTCAGAAATGGAACACAGCGGGATCGAGCTTTTCCTCTAACGAACTTTCTATGTTCAGCGAGAACGCCAGATGGTTTCGCATTAGATTCACACAATCAACAGGCGTTATTAGATTTTTTGTTTCAATGGACGGTAAAAATTGGAGTCAGGTTCACACTGACACTGCCTCAAATTTGTTAGGTGGAGCGCCGACGCATTGCGGACCATGTATGAATACTAACAACGGCTCTTATAGTAATTTGAATTTCAAAATGTCAGTGCCATACTATTCAGGCTGAGACAGCAAACAACCCCGCTAACCTGTGTTAACGGGGTTGTTTTAACTGTTATGATATTGTATTGAATGAAATTCTATCTATCGTCGTGGGCGATGACCGTCAATAACAGGTTCCCGCGTCTCTGCCACTAAGGCTTCGAAATCCGCCCTGTGTGGCCTCGCAACCGTTCGCCGGCGCCGGTTTGTCCAGTGTCATGCTCGATGCCGCTGGCCGGCTGGAAACCACGCGCCACGGCCCACGCCAGCCCTGCACCGGATCGGAACGAATGCCAGGCACCGTCGCTGGCCCGTAGGTGATCCCGAGGCGGTATGATTCGCGAGCCTGGACGACGGTGCCCACACTGAGGCTACCAGCGAGAGTGAGCGCGGCGAGGCAGACATGGGTCGAGTGCAATTTGATGGATTTGGGCATTGTCTGGTTTCCTCAGTGAGCGAATTAGCAGGTTTTAGATTACAAGTTAAAAGTTAAGATTTTCTTGCAGTCTCGCCGGCCTAACTGTAATTCTCGTCATAGATAAACATTGTTTCGCAGTCGGAACAGCACGGTACTACTTCGCGCCAACGTCCCCAATAATACACATTGCAATGTTCGTTCTCGAGTTCATCATCGTCATTTGGAGTAAGATGATTGACGAAAATATACACTGCCAGATCGTATCGCATTAAAGTCCCCTTCTGTTCCTGAAAATGCTTATCTGACAGACTGCCTCATATAGCAAGAGTTAAAACTACGGATGGTTAATCCTTGGTTAAATTGGTGCTAGGAATGCAGCGCATTTTTCCTTTTTGCGTAGGCGTGCAAAGCATATCTCCGATTTCAACTATGGTTCCGCCACTATTAGCAAAGTTGATTATGATAATCAACGACAGAACCACACCAAAGAAGAAAGTTATAAGTTGGCCTTTAGTCATTTACATTTCCCTAGAATAAGAGTTTTTCCTTGAAACGTTGGAAATAACCCATATCCGACAACATTTGATACGCTCGTTCAATATATACGTTGTAGTTAATGTCATTCGGAAAAGTCTTAGGTAGGTCCATACAAGGCTTGCCGCCATCACTCTCGGAGACCTTACGGTTCCCAATCACATAATTTATATTACCGTACACGCCAATTGCATAGTAGAAGCGAACAACTTTTCCTAAATAGAAATTATCTTTGTGGGCACCGCCTCTAACATTCTTGACTAAAATAAACTTGCGTATATCTTTACATTCTTGAATGGTTTGTTCAATAGGAACGCCTCTCGTTATCTTTAGTTCGCAAGCGGTAATGCAAACAGTCGCCATAGGGTTTTTATGAAATCTAAAAATCGAATAGTCCGATCCTGCATCCCAAGGATTAAAGAAAATGTTTTTGCCTTTAACTTCAATCACGCCATTTTTATCTTGGGGTTTTACAGCTAGATACGCATTAACGTCTCTGCTATGAACAGACGTGTACGTCGTTTCCTCAGTGACAAATCCGGTGATGCGTTCCCACTCTGCGACTACATTGAAATAAACATTATGAAGCTGTTTCGGAACCCGCATGACAATTCCGTCCGTATTGGCCGAGATGACTTCAATGCCGGCCAATTCCATCATTTCAATAAGCATTAGCAAACAAAGCTGCCCTGAGACTGTCACCTGTATCATCAAATCAGGTGCGTACAATATTGACCATGGGGAGCCAAGCTTACCGAACGCACCGTTTACAGTAATTTTCAGAGCTTGAGCAATGGCCTTTAGCTTTGCTTTTTTGGCTTTAATACGTCGGTCAACAATCGATTTATAGACTTGCAGAAAGACTTTGCCTAAATGTTCCGGCATTAGACCTTGATTGATTACGATATAAGGATAGTAAGACACCACGTCCCTATCGAGTATTAAAGTTTCGTCATCAATCTTATGGGTGATCTTCTTTTCACTAGAATGTAGTCCACCGTTACCCATTCGATATGTTGAGTTGCCTATTACAATATTTAAATCTTTAATTTCTTGCGGGATTAAAACCTTACCGTTGTCCATTACTCCATAGTAAGCATTGCGGACAACCTCTAGAACATTTTGCATTTGTGGTGTTTGAAAACGCATCCATCCCGGCACTTTATATTGGTCAACCTGATCTTTAACAATCTTAGGCTTTCTAGGTGCGACGCCGGTTAAACGCTCAATTTCAGCAGCTATAACGTATTCTGCAATTTGAGCGTCAGATTTAGACATAAGATCAACGTTGTATTCTTTAGTAAGCGTATCTCGCAATTCCAATTCTTCTTTTAAATTGACAAAGATAAGTTCTGTAACGTCTAGATCGTTAATACAATAGTTCATCACAATATTTTGTTGTTCTAGAGTCAAGTTGATCCAAGGATCAAACGGCAAATCTTGAATTCTGCTAGAATGCAATCTTGCACCATATGTTTTCAATGAGCCTGTCACCGGGCAAACTTCAATTAAATCAATAACCTTTGTCTTATAGCACTGAAACTTAAACTCTCGTTCGGTTTGATAACAACGCATATCAGATTGGATGATGCTAGTGCTAGCTTGGTTCAAATATTTAACCAATGGTCTAAAATAAGCAAGCCATATCATAGGTATGTCATATTTATTACAATTAAATCCAACGCATGTATAGTTATGTAAAACCCATGATAACTTAAAATTATCAAATCGTTCGCCATCACGTAAAGTAAAAATAAGAACCTTATTAGTGCCGACAAGCTTAAACGCTACCATCCAAAAGTTAGGATAGCTTTCAACGTCAAACACCATAACCTTGCCCACATTTGACCTGAGTTCGTCGTCAGTTATCAACTGATAATCAGATGGGGCGGGAGCGACGTAGGGTTTTAGAGGAACCTTTACGCCTTTCGGCTGAAAATCGTCTAACTCGTCGTCATTGAATGTGATCATGTTGTGCGCCTAACGACAAGACCGCGCATCTTATCGCCCATAAACATAGCTCCACGTTCTGTATAGAAATCCACTGTTTTGGCGTATTTCTCAAGAGCTAATAGCCGTTCACCGTTATAAACAGACCCTTCTCGCAATCCCAACACATCAAATCGAGCGCCTTTATTTCCGTGATGTGTTATCAAACAATCAGCATCAAACCCTATAGTGTTGTCAGAAGCAAAGGCCAATATAGAACGTAAACCATCGAAAAAGCCTTCTGGTACAGGTAATTGAGTAGTCGACATTCTGAATATAGGATCATAGTTCGGTATCTTTCCTTCTAGTAGAGCACTCTTTACGAACGTCCCATCTTCAAACCAAAACGTTGCAGATGTGTCACTAAATCCAAATTTTTCCAATTTACTGGTATGCGCAGCTAACGCTTTAATTGCAGATTTAGGAATGATCATTCCGTGCGGCAGATGTATTCCGTGCCAGACTTCAAACATGCTATGACGGTCAGAAGCAGCGACGCTATGGCCGCATAACCACACGCCTTGAAATGTCGGCGCATCCGACTTCTCGTCAGCCACGGTCGCACAAGTGACCATTGCGCTAAGCAAATCATTGTTGATCAGAGCACAGGGTTGGTCTGGTTGAAGTTCGATTAAATATTCCGGTCTGACACAATCAACATAAACCGTAAATCGACCTGATCTAATGCATAATTGATCCTCACTAACGACTGTATAAAGAACCTCACTGCCTGTCTTTTCAAGAGCCTTAATAAACGATTCAGTGTTAGGACATATCGTAAAATCTTCAACAATAGGAATCCCAATGGACAACTTACCGTCAGTTGCGCTAATCCAACCATTAGCTATTCGGCAATGCGTCTCATAGACATTATAGCCCTTACCCTGAGCATGGCTAATAAGAGCTAGAGCATTTATTAACCTTTCCGCTGCCTTACCGGACGACTTAGGTTTCTTTGCCATGATGTTTCCTAGAACGGTATAAGATCGTTATGTTTCTCGCATCCCGTTGCTATGATTTTGGCAGGTGGCCGAATATTAGCATTATTGTATGTGCAAACCTCTCGCTTGTCGTCAAACGAGTCGCAATTACAGCATGTTCTCACCAAGCCGCACTCTAGCAGATTTTCTGCTATTTCCTTACCCAGTCGTTCAATAAACACCTGTCTATTGTAATTTCTATTACAGATCGCATCATTTATATGCTTTCTGATAGTGTCAGACATAGCTAAAACTCCGCCAATTGAACTTCTGGATATTCCCTGTCTAGACGCACTGTAATAAAGCGGGGTGTTCGATATAGGTGTGAATAGGAAAGTGCTTGCTCTACGGTTGCCGGGACTTCGCCGGCCAGCCTTTGCTGAAACCATCGTTCTGCCCTTGATCTAGCGAAACCCGTATGTTCGAATAGAACAATCTCGCGTATCATTCGCGAGTCCCCATCAACAAAATAACTGCACCATAGTTGAGGTTTAGAGTCCGCAACGTGTTTATTTTTATAAGATTTATATACTGCCTTAATAACAGGGAAACGCTTAATCTCCACAAGCTTTTCTTCCTGATAAACTATCGCATTAAGGTCATGTGTGTTTTCAATATAATTGTTAAACGGAAATTCATATCCACATCCCTCACAAACTCGGGCTGCTGCAAAATTATAAATGCCGCATTGTGGGCATATTTTAACAGGCATCTCGCCTTTGGTGCCACTAGGACGTTTAGGAATGCAGGGATCGTTAACCGGCCCTAGTCGTTCAATATTGGCAGCAAAATCCAAAATAAGACATTCAGACTTAATAAAATCATAGCCTGGAATATATTGCCTCTCGTTAGTAAAATCATATGGCCGTGTTCCTCGTCCAATCATCTGAACATGCAATGATGTCGATTGAGTATGTCGCACAATAGCAATGAGATCGATGGGGGGATGATCGAATCCAGTGGTCAGCTTGTCAGCATTGACAATGGCTCTTAGCTCGCCCCTTTTAAACGCAGCTATAACGCTATCGTTTTCTTTGGCTGTCTTTTTCGAATGGACGCACTCACACGCCACACCTTGCTGCTGTAGTTCAGCGGTCAGGTGCTCTGCGTGCTCAATATCGACAGCGAAAATGAGCCACGCCCAACGTGTTTGCCCATAATGGCAAATCTCTTGTGCGCATTGCTTGTTCAAGCTTTCTTTGTCCACGGCTTCACTCAGTTGTTTTTGGTTGAACTCACCAGCTTGGATTTTGACATTACTGATATCGTAATGCGTTTGAGTAGGTCTAGTTATTGGTTTGCAAAGATATTTTTGAGCAATAAGTTGCTCCCATCCTTCAATACCAGTCATGTCATAAATAATATCAGTAAACAGAACGTATTCTTCACCGGTTTCTTTATCTTTAACCGGATCGGTTAACATGCCTTGACCTTGACGATAAGCCGTTGCGGTAAAACCAATAATTTTAACAGATGGGTTCAATTCTCTCATTTTATTGAAAACAGAGTTATACATACCAGTTTGAGTAGGCGGTATTAGATGCCCTTCATCAACTATTATCAAATTATAAGCTTTAAACAGTTCTATGTTATTGTAGACAGACTTAATACCTCCAAACGTAATCGGCATATAATGGATGCGCTGTTTCAATCCAGCCGAAAATATACCTATAGGCGCGTCTCGCCATAGATATAACAAAGCATCGGCGTCTTGACCGATCAATTCTTTTCTATGAGTTAATATAAGTACGCGCTGATTAGTCCATTGAGTAAAAATAGTAAGAATAAAACCGGCGATAGTGAGACTTTTACCCGTCCCTGTAGGTAGAGCAATAACAGGATTTCCATTATTGGAAGAAAAATAAGAATAAATAGCGTGTATCGCATTTTGCTGATACCATCTTAAGAGTTGCCACCAATCAGGACGCATTATTTGTTATCCAGTTGTGCCCACATTTGACATCCTTCGATTTGCCGATCCTCTGGAATGAAACCCTTCCAATGGTTGCAAAACCAAGCTTTGTTGTCCTGAGCAATCGCATGTCGGCAGCTACGGCAGTTCAACATCATTGGTTGATTGTTATGACATATCTCTGCGTATGTGCATTTTTTGCACATCCAAAATGACGAGTCTAATCCGGCTTTTCTTGGCGGTGTTTGTTGCGTTATGACTTCCTCTGCTTTGCGCAACATGTCATTGCAAATATTATGATCGGGCTTTACAACTTCAAAATATAGACTGTCATCGTCCTTACAATAACCGGCATATATGCAATATTGCATTCCATAGAATGTTCCATATGTGGACATTTGCGTGTAATGTTTAGGAAATGCCAAGATAACGCCGTGATTTTTTAGCTTGGCGAAGTTAACTTTATTGTGTGTCTTGAATTCTAAAAGAACATTAACATTCAAAAGAAAACTTATTAGAGCTTGCAACTCTTTCGGACCATAGCCGCCGCGATAGCAAGCTTTACTATCAAGCGATCCGCCAAAATGTCCACCCACTGCACTAATTCTATGCTGTTGAGATGTGGACTCATCTAGCTCTGATACCTCAAAGCCAATAGACCTAAACCACTCAACAAATCTAATTTCTTCTTTATGACCTGTGTTGAATAATCGATATTGTTTACCAGTGTAAACACCATGCGTCGCCCAACGAAATGAATACCATATCTTTCTAGCGCATTCTTCACCAATAATTGACGCCCCTAGATGTTGTCTAGGTGCATCACTATGGTATATCTCTTGACAAGACAAGTCAACGAGAGCGCCAATCGCTGCGCCGGCTTCCTTCAACATATCGCACCTTTAGAGAAAAAATAGGGCGCTAATTATGCGCCCTATAGTAGTTAGATATGGAAGAGATCAGCTTTGGTTATTCATCCATGATGGGGCTTCACTGTTCTGCCCTTGAATAAAATTCTGTCCCTGGGGCTGGAAGCCGCCGCTCTGATTTTGTCCCTGGGGCTGTTGCTGTTGGAATCCGTTCGGCGCACCGCCGGTATTCTGAGGAAAGCCGCCCTGTCCCTGGGGTTGGAAGCCACTGCCCTGATTGACATTCGGCTGTTGCTGCTGAAACCCGCCCTGACCTTGACCTTGAGGATTGAACCCGCCGCTCTGTCCCTGATTTTGTCCCTGGGGCTGTTGCTGCTGAAATCCGCTTTGACCTTGGACTTGGCTCTGTCCCTGGGGCTGGAAGCCGCCGCTCTGATTTTGTCCCTGGGGTTGAAATCCGCCCTGTCCCTGGGGTTGACCTTGATTGTTCGGCTGGAAGCCTCCACCGCTCTGATTGTTCGGCTGGAAGCCTCCACCGCCCATATGGGTAGGGTTCGGCTGTGATCGCGGATTAGCACCGGGAACGTTGCCTTGCAAATCCATAACTGTCTTGATTTCAGTATAGCCTTTTTCCTGCCCTTCCTTACTGTTTTGCGGACCAATTTCGACCTGCATCTGACGGCCAATCAGCATCTTGCCGCCGTCTTGCATCGGCAGTTGCTGAATACCGATGCAAGCGCACAATGCCGAGAGTTGCTGCAATCCTCGCTTCGCAGTGTCCTGCTTTTCGTGACTGACAACATAATACTTGCGGATTTCGCCAGCATTCGTTGTGAATGTCACAACAAAATTGAATCCAGTCTGTGCCGAATTCTGTTCGACATCTGCGTTTGAGATTGTGGCCTGGAACACTCCAGGCGGATGAATCCCACCTTGCGATTGATCCGGTGCGTACTGAGACGCATCGAACGTCATATTGAAACCGCCCATTTCGTTCAACTCCATGTTCACGATAGATAGAGAAGCGTATTCAGCCCAATCAGTCCCGAATCGAGAAAGTTTGGTATCAATTGTTAACTGTTTTGCTTCAAACCAAGTCATTAGCTTGTGAGAGCAAGTTACAGTCTTCCAATTGAATTCCTTCATGCCTTTATCCGTAGGCACAAACATAAGCGTCCAGATTAGCTTATTTGCGTCTTTCAGATAATTGCAACAAAACTCACGCATGAACTTATGCGTTAGCCCTGTATTCAAATTTTCAGTTGTCACTGAAGATTTGGACGTTTCTGTCGTTTTTGTTGTTGTTCGTTTTGGTTTGGTCAGAGGCGGATCAGGTTTGGCCTGAGTCGACGGACCAAAACCCTTCGGGGTCACACCTTTATCGATTGTTGCTACTGCCATTAGGACATCATCTTTCTGAAAATTGTTGCCAAGCCGCCACCAGTCTTAGGGTCCGCATCCTCTAGCTCATTGAGTCTGCCACTGCGATCTTTGGCAGTGTATTCAATACTAGGTTGCGTTCTAAGCAATCTCCATTTGTAACCCTGTCCCATACCATAGGCATTGTTCATATCGTCAAATGTATGGAGATAGAAAACTTCATCAGTGAAATACGGAGCAGCCTGAGCCAACTTCTGCCCTGGAAATTCAGGAAGATATTTACGAATTCCCGCTGCGTCCTGAGTATTCCCACACTTGGCTAACAACGCGATGTGTTTGCCTGAAATGTCTCTAAAAGAGCGGAATGCCGAAACAACTTGTTCCTGGACCTTCGGATATAATTTCCGAGGATCGGCAGTGCGTTTCATTTCCTCGCTAAAGACTTTCTCTGCAATCTCCGACATGCTGTCTAGACATATCGTGTCGAATTTCTTTGCTTCTTTACTCTGCGTCAACCACATAAACACGTTGGCCAAATCGGCAATCGTATTCACCTTAACAGTAGGTATGTCAAAATCCCTGAGAGACAACAGACCATGTTCAGCACTGATAATGAAAGGATTAGGAGCGCTAGCGCATAGGCGCGTTTTGCCCGATCCTGCCTCCCCATATACCAGAACCTTGCACCCATGGATATGAGCAGCCTGTCTAGAGGATTGTATATTTATCGATACAGTTGCCATCAGCCCTTCACTACGGTAAGTGGTGATTGATATGGACGCATTACTAATCCACCCTGATTGATATATTCGCGTTGTTTCGGATGCATGCGAATATAGGCGGAATAGCTAGGACGGTGCCACTGCGCATCCTCGCGCATTGTCTGATCGATAATTGGATAGCCGCATGTATGCATCAGAACTGCCTGTCCTGGCGTAGTGCAGCTACCGCAATGAGAAAACGCCGGAGCGAACCCTAAATCGACATCGCGCGTGATCACGTGGCCTTTGCAGCCGTCACAGACGAATATATTGATCCTGTCTTTCCGATCAATAGCGTTGCCGGTCGCAATAACTTCCGAAACGTGCCTCTCAATATCATTGTACTCAAGGATAGAGAGCACGTTATTATTAGGATCAATAATCATTTCTCTCCATCCGAGGTTGGTTGAATGAATTCGATTTGCGGCGATCCCGGCTTGCTCTCTACGTATCGCGCGACTATAGACTTAAGGTTATCAGGGAGATCTTTAAACTCACTTACCGCGATTTTCGGTTCCCATTTAATCAAACGATCAATAACAAAACCTGCCTGATTACTGGCCTGTCGGAGTTCGTTGCACATAGCCTCAACCGCATCAATGACAGTCGGCTCGCGCTCACCTTCGGCAGTCGGGACGTTGGGGAAATTATTCGGAACTATAAATTTATAGCTCCATGGCAATTGCATTTTGATTTCATAGCCATACTCGAATGCATGGCGATTAGTTCCCTCGCGGGGTTTTGGAAAATAGCGGTTAGTTATCTCTTTGCGAAATGTCTTTTCCTGAGCTTTGAGACCGTCCATCTGTTCTTTGATTTTATACCAGCCGAACGTCAGTCCAGCATCGTCCAGCGTCTTTAGATTGGGCGCTGTCTTGAGATCATTAAACGACATACTCGATCCACCCCGCCGTCCATGTGGCCATACACTATGCGTAGTTGATAAAAAATTAGCAGTCAATCGCGATTTTTGCTTGATAGGC
>JAKQLB010000393.1 GCA_029567375.1 Bacteroidota bacterium
CGCAAAAGTCTTATTAAGCGAATTCGTCGGAATGTCGCAGATGCTTCTACGAAATACATAACTGATGCACATCTTGATAATCTCAATAAGATCATCTTCCGTGATAACGCCCTCTGTGCAATCGTTATGCACTTTGAGCAAGAACGGGAATGCTACTTCCATGCGAAGATCGCCAATATCTGAGTACAAAGATTTTAAGACAGCCTTATCACTCCTGCGGAATACCATGTTTGTATAGTAGGTAGCATAAGTCAACAGATCGGCACAAAGTTCCCGAATCGTGCTGAATTCGCAATTCAAATGATACGCTTTGAATCCCTCGTAAACCCGGTCGATCTTCGGGATGCGCGTAGTCTTCATCGTCAGATAATCACGGAAAAATCTATCCATGACAGAGTCCTGCTTCTCATAATCAAAGAGCAGCTCCATCGGTCTCCACATGTGCTCATAGACATACCGCTGTTCTGACGGTTCAAGCCCCATCAGCACATAGTTTCGGATTAAGTCAGATTCAGACAACTCTTTACCTGTAGAGTTCAAGCTCTCGAAAATTGCCTGCGCATCGTCCACATTTCGATCAAGTGTAATATTGACAATCTGTAGTTTACCTATAGCCTCGTAAACATCTTTCGGCTGCAATTCCATATCGGCTATTTTACCGGCAAAAAAGTTATAGTTCGACAGGATGCGAGACAGACCGGGATCACTGATTGGCTTCTTCTCAACAAGACTAATCAGCAGGTCGCGGTCAGTTTCTGTAAGAAGCAATTTGTACCTCTCGTCACCATCCTCATATTCGTTCTTCAGAAGCATATTATCGATGCGACGAGCATTGATGGTGCCATCTTCCGGATGTTCTTCCGCATAGTCGCGGAGGGCAATCAGCAGCAAGCTCAGCGTGGTTAAACGCTGCTGTCCATCAATTATCATATATTTCTGAACACCAGTCGGCATTGCCTGCTCCGCAATATTTACGATAGAGCCAACAAAGTGACCGACCTTATCCTTTTTCTGCATGTCAACGATATCATTCCAAAGGCGACTGCATTGTTCCGTCTCCCAACTGTAGTATCTCTGATATACAGGAATGAGAAACTGCTTATTTCCATTTAAGATGGCGTAGATATTACCTTTTGTCGCGTCCATTAGGTTAGTCCTCCTTCTTTGTTCCGTATGGCGCAGGTTCTTCCGCTACCATCTGTAAATCCTGTGCTTTTTTACTGAAAGCCTCAGCATAGTTAACTACCCTATGCTCCATATCGTTATTGTCCGTCCATAGCTCACACTGAAGCATTACTGTGGCAACCGCATCATCCATGCCCTCCGGCGGGTATTTATGTTTCTTCAGAAGTCTCTTAATCATCATACGCATCTTGGCACGCGCTGAATCACGCTTTTGCCAATCAATGGATCGATTTTTTCGGAGCGCCTCTGTGAGCTCTTTTGTTATAGCAATCAGCTCATCATTTTCATAGAAGTCCTTAATCGCCTGCGGCTTGGTAAGAGCATCATAGAACGCCAGCTCATCTTCAGAGAGACCAAGCTCATCTCCTGCATCGTGAGCCTCTCGGATTTGCTGTGCCATTTTCAGGAGTTCTTCAATGACTTCCTCATTGGTAAGCATTCCGTTCAGATACCGGTTCATGACGCCCTGTATTATTTCACTGAACTTTTCGGATTTGACCACATTTGTTCGTCTGTAGATCTGTATCTGCTCAGCGATCAGCTTTTTCAAAAGTTCAACAGCAAGGTTTTTCTCCTTCATCTTTGAGATTTCCTCAAGGAATTTAGGATCAAACAGGGAGAACTCCTCTTTAACATCAGAGAACAAATTTATAACACCATCGCTCTTGATGCTTGATTTCAGAAGCTCATTGATACGAGCGTTCATTTCCGGCAGAGATATCTTCTTACCCTCGCCCTGATTCATCAAGCGCATAACAAGCACGCGGACAGATTCAAAGAATGCCGCCTCGACACGTAGGTCACGCTCTACAAGAGATGAGCATAGAGATAAAGCCTGACGCAACAACAGTGCCTCTTTGATGAAGTCTTCGCGTTCTCTTTCCTTGTCAGTGCCTACAATGAAGTTAACCGCACCGGTGATAGCCTTCGAGCGTTCAAGATCGGTGCCGTTCGTAAACTTGGAATAGTCATATCCGTGGAATAAATCACGGCAAACGGAAAGCTTCTCAAGAAACTTCGGATACGCAACTTTGGCGATATCGGTATCACCATAGTTCTTTTTATCGCGTGCTGTGTAGTCATTCATTGCCTGCTTCAATGCTGACGCAATGCCAACATAGTCAACGATCAAGCCGCCTTCTTTATCCTGAAAGACACGATTGACGCGGGCAATGGCCTGCATCAGGTTATAGCCCTGCATCGGCTTATAGACATACATCGTTGCAAGAGAAGGAACGTCAAATCCGGTCAGCCACATATCAACAACTATGGCGATCTTCATTTCGCTATTATTGTCTTTGAATTCCTTGGCGAGCTCATCCCTGCGGCGCTTATTTCCAATAACAGCACGCCACTCTTCTGGATCTTTATTGCTCTCGGTCATTACAACCTTAACCTTTTCTTTCCAGCTTGGGCGCAGTTCAAGAATACGGTTATAAATCTTCATAGCGATTGCACGGGAATACGCGACAATCATAGCTTTTCCTGTCAGGAGATCGGCTCGGTAATTTTCATAGTGATCAAGAATATCATTAACCAGTGAATCTATGGTAGCGTCATTTCCAAGAACAGCCTCCATCTGACCAAGCTCTTTCTTACTCTTTTCAACCACTTCAGGATCAGCATTATTTGCCATAATGTCATATTCCTGATCAATCAGATGAAGCGTAGCCTCATCGAATTTCAGCTTAATAACACGGCTTTCGTAATAGACCGGTCTTGTAGCGCCGTCCTCTACGGCCTGTGTCATGTCATAAATATCGATATAGTCCCCGAAAACTTCACGGGTATTTCTATCTTTTGCAGCTATAGGTGTTCCGGTAAATCCAATATATGTAGCGTTTGGAAGGCTGTCACGTATGATACGTGCCGTTCCGACCTTTATCTCGCCGGTTTTGGCATCAACTTTTTCCTTCAATCCATACTGGCTACGATGCGCCTCATCAGCCATAACGATGATATTACGACGCTCTGAAAGCGGCTCTGATGATTCTTCAAACTTCTGCATCGTCGTAAAAATGATGCCGTTTGCCTGCCTACCGTCCAGCCAGTCCTTCAATCCTATATCATTCTTACCGGAAGTCTCTGTCAATTTCCTGCAGGTAGCATGCACCGGTTCCTGACGCAGAAAATCTTTGCACTTAGCAAACTGTCCGTAAAGCTGATCATCAAGATCGTTACGGTCGGTAATTACTACGATAGTTGGGCTATCCAGCGCTTCCTGCAGAAGGTGTGCATAAAAGACCATAGACAGAGATTTTCCGCTGCCCTGTGTATGCCAGAATACGCCACCTTTACCATCAGTTACTGTCGCGTTCTTTGTAGATTCGATAGCCTTTCGAACTGCAAAATACTGGTGATAGCCAGCCAGAATCTTAAACTTCTTCAATCCCTCATTGGAGAAGCAGATGAAGTTTTTGATGATGTCCAGCAGGCGCTCTTTTTCAAACATTCCCTCAAAGAACGTATCAAACTGAGCGTATTGCGTATTTTCATAGCTGCCGTCTTTTGTTTTCCATTCCATGAAGCGATCCTCACCGGAAGTGATGGTTCCGGCCTTGCTGGTCAGATGATCGCTGATGACGCAGATGCAGTTATAAATAAACATTGACGGGATTTCCTGCATATAGTTTCTGATCTGCAGGTAGCCCTCGGAAGCATCTGTTTCCTCACGAGATGGCGACTTCAGCTCAATAAGCACGACCGGCAGACCATTCAGGAACAGAAGTACATCTGGACGCTTGTTGCTATTTTCAATGAAAGTCCACTGGTTTGCTACGACAAAGGAGTTATTATCAGGATTTTTGTAGTCGACAATATAGACGAGACCGGAGCGCTCCTCGCCTTTAACGAAGTACCGAACTTCGATTCCATGCTGAAGATAATCCATAAAGAGTTCATTCTTCTGGACAAGTTCAGCATTTTCAAAATTCTTCAATTTGAATAGCGCATCAGCAATAGCATCCTCCGGCATTTTCGGGTTCAGCCTGTGCAGCGCTGATACCAACTCCTCTTCATATAGAGGGCTACGGAAGTCACGCTCCAAATCCGGCGCGTAGACATACCTGTATCCCATGTTCTGGAATAATTCGATTATCGAATTCTCATAGTCCGCTTCGGTATAAAATCCTGACATGAGTCTCACTCCTTCGTTTATTTCTTACATTATCCTCTTCTTAGAGGTGTTTTTCATTCATCTTCGCTCCGTTTCAAACAAGAATTTACTTGAGCAAGCGCAAAGCATTTTTACCCAAGAGTTCCTTATGTTCGACCGCATCCCGGATGGCTGGCAAGAAAGTTCTCTGCTTAGTATTGCCGATTACCTCAATGGCCTCGCCATGCAGAAGTACCGTCCAAAGGATGATGAGCAGGGTCTGCCTGTTCTTAAAATCAAAGAATTGCGTCAAGGTTCCTGCGATTTTAACAGTGAATTATGCTCACCTTCCATCAAACCGGAATATATTGTTCATGATGGCGATGTAATATTCTCATGGTCGGGCAGTCTCCTCGTTGATCTTTGGTGCGGAGGGACTTGTGGTTTGAATCAGCATTTATTCAAAGTCACATCCTCCACCTACGATAAATGGTTCTATTACGCATGGACAAACCACCATCTGCAAAAGTTCGCTGCTATCGCTGCGGACATGGCCACAACGATGGGACACATCAAGCGCGAAGAACTGTCAAAAGCAGAAGTGCTAATCCCTTCGCAATCTGACTATGACCGCATAGGAGGTCTTCTTGCTCCCCTATACGATCTTGTTATCGCTAATCGTATAGAGAACCGTAAACTTGCATCCCTGCGTGATGAGCTACTTCCTCAACTTATGTCGGGACAGCTTGATGTTTCGGAGGTGTCATTATGAATAAAAAGGAACTGAGGGTTCCCTTTAATGCTCCTCTCAACGAGGTGGACACTGAATTGCAGACCTATGGCTGCCGTCAAAACAATCCCGACATCTGTGGTAACAATGGCCTTGTTGGTGTTTGCGCTTTTGTGAGCAAGGATGGAATCTGTCGTAAGCCATCTCGTGCATGGAAGAAGCAGTACCAAAAGCTCAAGGGTTAAGCTGCTAAATTCTTGTTTACCTCCGTATTTAAATCGATTTTTTCGTCTATCACCTCCAAGACACCAGCAATTTTGCATTGGTCTTCATATAAGAGCTCAGGCACTTCGTATTCCATAATGGCTTTTTTATCACCACGAGGCATCTTTGTTCCCTTTGATGTAGCCATTGAATAATCAAAAAAAGTGTCATCTGCCAGCACATAATGCAAGAATCTGCTGTTTACTCCGTCCTTTGCCCTAAAGACAAGAACATCGTTAGAACATCCTCCGTCGAAAGTTGCATACCATATCTTCTTAAAATACGGTCGAATATTCGAGACCAGAACATCATTCTTCATAAAAGTCTGCGTCTGTTCTTGGGTAGGTAAGGACGCGGCTTTAGTTATACCACCTTTGTTCGGTATCATATTCTCGGTTGAAATATAGGTATTCTCATCAAGAGCCGACACCTTTATTTTTCCTTTTGCGTACTCGCAGATATCTGAAAGTTTATATTTCATACCCAATCGCCCCCAGCTTCCTACGAATTTCATCCTCAAGTTCATGAGAGCGTTCAAACATATCGGAAAGCTCCGATGTCAGTCTTGTCATTTTCTCTTCGAACGGCTCGCCGTCATCTACCTGCTCTTCAATACCAACATAGCGTCCCGGAGTCAAAACATAGTCCTGCTTTGCGATATCCTGTATCGTCGCTACAGAGCAGAAGCCTTTTTCATCCTCAAGTGTGCCATTCTGGAAGGCTTCGAATGTATTCGCAAGTTTTTGGATATCTTCCTCCGTAAAATCACGATGCTTACGGTCTACCATATGTCCCATCTTGCGGGCATCAATAAAGACTGTCTTGCCTTTCTGTTTCTTGCCCTTTGAAATGAACCAGAGCGTCGCAGGGATTGTTACACTATAGAAGAGCTGCGGAGGCATAGCGATGATGCCTTCGATAAGGTCATCCTCGCTGAT
>JAKQLB010000248.1 GCA_029567375.1 Bacteroidota bacterium
TCTTACAGTGGGTGCTTCTACACAGGCAGACCACTTCCTCCGCTGGGATTCTATTAAGATTTTCGTAATCGGTGCACTCTCATTTATGATTGCAACATTTGCAGGTGTCTTTTTTGTGAAGATCTTCAATCTCTTCCTTAAAGGAGATAACAAGATCAACCCTCTTATCGGCAACGCCGGAGTATCGGCAGTACCTGCTTCAGCCAGGGTATCTCAAGTTGTAGGCAGGGAATACGACAGGACCAATCACCTTCTTATGCATGCTATGGGACCCAATGTAGCCGGTGTTATTGGAAGTGCAGTTGCTGCGGGTATTCTTCTGAGTTTCCTCGGATAATTTATAACACTTTTATGGACAAAAAGACGGTAAATGGAAAATTTACCGTCTTTTTTGTTGCTATTACTTTTCAATTTATTTATATTTGTCGCTTGAAACATTAAGTACTTATAAATCTTACAATATGCAAAACAAGTTGCAGGAACTTACGGACAAACTCTATAACGAAGGATTGTCCAAAGGAAAACAGGAGGCCGAAGAGCTAAAGGCCAAAGCACTACAAGAGGCGGATCAAATTGTATCACAGGCTAAGAACGAAGCTACAGCTATTGTCGCTAAAGCAGAAAAAGAGGCTGCGGAAATTATCACCCGCGCTGACAACGATGTAAAAATGGCCTCTACCCAGGCCATTAACGCATTGAGACAGCAGGTTGAGAAGATGATTATCACAAACACCCTCACTCCGGCTGTCAAAGAAGCGATGTCCGACACCAAACTGATCAAGTCCGTTATTACCACAATTGCAGGCGCATTTAATGCTGCAAATCCCGATTCGGTCGCTCTTGAGATAATACTTCCCCAGAGCTTGAAGTCGGAGCTTGAGGATTTTCTCAAAAAGGAAATCAACGGTAAGCTCTGTAAGGGGCTCGAAGTGGAATATGTAAAAGGCCTCTCCAGCGGATTCAAAATCGGTCCGAAGGATGGAGGCTATATGATCAGCTTTACCGATGACGATTTTAATGCCATGATTGGCGGATACCTCAGGCCTGCAACCAGAAGCATTTTATTCGGCGAATAATGGGCAATTATCACTATATCATTGCCGGACTGCCCGATCTGCTTCTTGACTACGGTCCTCAGGCACTAGATGCTGCCTCACTTCAAAAGAGCGTTACCGAAATGCTCTCGGACGAGGATCGAAGGATCATGGACTGGCTTGATTTCGGTCTAAACAAGGAATCAATCTCCCGACACTTTTATCGTGCCGCTTCACACCATTCCAACCTCTTCATCAGGGAATATTTTGCCTTTGACAAGTGTGTAAGGGATGCCCGCATCAATTGGCTTGATGGTGTGGCCTATGAAGGCGAATTTGAGGAGTACCCTCGTTTGAAACAGATTTTCGCGATGGACAATCTCATAGAAAGGGAACGCCAACTTGACCGTTTTATGTGGGACAAGATCAATGAAATAACCTCCGGAGAACTTTTTAACATCAACGTCCTGCTTGGTTTCTTCACCAAAGCACGTGTTGTAGAGAGATGGACACAGCTCGATCCCGAGAGCGGTAGAGAACTATTTGCACGTCTTGTAAATGAGGTCAGAGGCACTTTCAAGGGAGTCAACTACGAATCATAAACAAGTAAAACATACAAACAAGCATGAAAAGTACAGGTATTGTAACAGGCATCATTTCCAATCTGGTGACGGTCGAAGTCAACGGACACGTCGCTCAGAATGAGATTTGCTATATCGATCTCGGAGGTACCAAACTTATGGCCGAGGTAATCAAAATCTCCGGAAAGAATGCCTTTGTACAGGTATATGAAAGCACACGTGGTCTCAAACAGGGCGATAAAGTCGAGTTTGCCGGCCACATGCTGGAAGCCACGCTGGGTCCCGGACTTCTATCCAGCAGTTTTGACGGACTTCAGAACAACCTCGAGACAATGGAGGATATTTTTCTCAAGAGAGGGGAATATACAAAACCGCTGGATCACGACAAGCAATGGCACTTCACACCATCCGCTAAACCGGGTGACAAGGTGTTTGCCGCCGACTGGCTTGGAGAGGTAATGGAGGGCTGGCTGCCCCACAAGATTATGGTCCCCTTCTCCTTCGATGGAAAATTCACCATAAAGAGCATTGCTCCGGAAGGAGACTACAGAATAGATGATACCATTGCGGTACTAACTGATTCTGAAGGCGAAGAGCACAAAGTGACTATGGTCCAGAAGTGGCCGGTTAAAGTAGCTATCAGCGGGGACATTGAGAAGCCTCGTCCCTATCGCGTAATGGAGACCGGAGTGCGCTGTATGGACACCCTCAACCCCATTGCTGAGGGAGGTACCGGCTTTATCCCCGGCCCCTTCGGATGCGGAAAGACAGTACTTCAGCACGCAATTGCCCGCCAGGGAGATGCCGAAGTTATAGTTATGGCTGCCTGCGGAGAGCGAGCCAACGAGGTAGTGGAGATCTTCACAGATTTTCCTAAGCTGATTGACCCGCACACCGGCCGCAAGCTGATGGAGAGAACTACAATCGTTTGTAATACATCCAATATGCCGGTAGCAGCACGTGAAGCATCAGTATATACTGCCATGACCATCTGTGAGTATTACCGCGCCATGGGTATGAAGGTGCTTCTGCTGGCAGACTCCACCTCCAGATGGGCTCAGGCGCTTCGCGAAATGTCCAACCGTATGGAGGAGCTCCCCGGTGCAGATGCTTTCCCCGTGGACATTACCGCCATCATCTCCAACTTCTACGCAAGGGCCGGCATAGTCCATCTACGTAATGGAGAGACAGGTTCAGTGACATTTATAGGCACGGTATCACCTGCAGGCGGAAACCTGAAGGAGCCCGTGACCGAGGCTACAAAAAAGGCTGCACGTTGTTTCTATGCACTCTCTCAGGCTCGTGCTGATATGAAGAGGTACCCCGCAGTCGATCCCATTGACTCCTACTCCAAGTATCTGGAGTATCCTGAGGTAATAGGGTTCCTATCTGAACGTGTAGGTAAAGATTGGGTTGAAAAAGTCAATCGAACCAAGAACATCATACGTAGAGGTAAGGAAGTCGCTGACCAGATTAATATTCTCGGAGACGACGGAGTGCCCATGAGTTATCACGAACTTTACTGGAAATCCGAGCTGATAGACTTTGCAATCCTACAGCAAGATGCATTCGACCCCATTGATTCCCTGACTTCGATGGAAAGACAGGAGTATATGCTGACTCTCTTACTGGACGTCTGTGACACCCATATAGAGTTTGAAAACTTCGAAGAGTGCGGAAACTTCTACAAAGAGCTGATCAACATCCTCCGCCAGATGAATTATTCCGAATTCAAGAGCGAGCAATTCAACAGATACCTTGAGCAACTTAACAACAAACTGAAAAAATGACAACAAAAGCGTTCCAGAGAATATACACACAGCTTGAAGCAATCACCAAGGCTACTGTTTCGCTCAGGGCAGCCGGCGTAGCTAATGATGAACTTGCGATTGTAGACGGCCGTCTTGCACAGGTGGTGAAAATCAAAGACGATCTTATCACCCTTCAGATATTCGAGGGGACCGAAGGCATACCCACTAATGCGGAAGTCCTCTTTTTTGGCGAACCACCGGCTCTCAATGTGAGCGATGATCTGGCCGGAAGGTTTTTCAACGCATACGGCCAACCTATTGATGACGGTCCCGCAATTGAGGGAGAAAGACGCTATATCGGAGGCCCCTCCGTTAACCCCTTCAGAAGAAAACAGCCTTCACAGCTGATTCCTACGGGTATTGCCGGCATCGACCTCAACAATACTCTAGTTTCAGGACAGAAAATCCCTTTCTTTGCCGACCCCGACCAGCCCTACAACCAGGTAATGGCCCAGGTGGCTCTCCGTGCGGATGTTGATAAAATCATCCTCGGAGGAATGGGACTCTCCAATGATGACTATCTCTACTTCAGGCAGGTGTTTGAAAATGCCGGTGCACTAAACAAAATCATCAGTTTTGTAAATACCACCGAACAACCTCCAGTAGAGCGTCTGCTCATTCCGGATATGGCACTTGCTGCTGCAGAATATTTTGCGGTTGATAAAAATGAGAAAGTGCTTGTACTTCTTACAGACATGACACTCTATGCAGATGCACTTTGTATCGTATCCAACCGTATGGACCAGATTCCTTCAAAGGACTCAATGCCCGGATCACTCTATTCGGACCTTGCGAAGATCTACGAGAAGGCTGTACAATTGCCGGACGGAGGTTCAATCACCATCATCGCAGTAACAACGCTAAATGACGGTGACATTACGCACGCCATCCCTGACAACACCGGATACATTACTGAAGGACAGCTTTTCCTCCGTATGGACACAGATACCGGCAAGGTGATCATTGACCCTTTCCGCTCACTATCACGACTCAAACAACTCGTAATAGGCAAACAGACACGCGAAGACCACAACCAGGTGATGAATACCGCCGTACGTCTCTATGCCGACGCATCCAACGCCAAGACAAAGCTCGAAAACGGCTTTGATCTGAGCGATTACGACCTGCGCTGCCTCGACTATGCAAAAGAATACTCCACCAGACTGCTCGCAATCGATGTCAACATATCCATCGACGAGATGCTCGACACTGCGTGGGAACTCTTCGGCAAATATTTCTCCAAAGCGGAGACAGGTATCAGGGAAGCTCTTGTGGAAAAATACTGGAAAGAATAATATCTTATGGCTATAAAATTCCAATTCAACAAAACATCCCTGAACGAGATCAACAAGCAATTGAAGATCCGTTTACTGGCTTTACCGACCCTTCAGAACAAGGAGTCGGCCCTCCGTTTAGAGGTTAAGAAGGCCAAGAAGCGTTCAGAGGAGCTCTTGGAGGAGTTGGAGAAAGCGCTACAACAATATGACTATCTCGCTGCACTTTGGTACGAATTTGAACCCGGCTTGATAAAAGTCAGAGATGTCGAACTGATGACAGTTAAGGTAGCAGGAGTCAAGACACCTGCATTGAAGAGCGTCAGCTACGATGTGGCGGAATTTGACCGCTACACGAGTCCGATGTGGTTTTCAGAAGGTGTCGAGATTCTCAAACGACTCGCACAGCTCGGCATTGAGTCTGAAGTCTATGTGGAAAAGAGTAGAATTCTGGACTATCAAAGAAAAAAGACTACCCAGAAAGTAAACCTCTACGAAAAGGTCCAAATTCCCGGTTATGAGGAAGCAATACTCAAAATCAAGCGATTTATTGAAGATGAGGAAAACCTCTCCAAGGCTGCACAGAAGATAGTTAAAGCACGCCATCAGGCTGAAGAAGAGGAGGAAGCATCATGGTAAACAGAATGACACGATACTCCATCATCTCGTTCCAACCGGAACTGATGGATTTTCTTGACCGGCTACAGGAGCTGGGAGTGATGGATATTACCCGCTCCTTTAAGGCTACGGATGAGAATTCCAGCCGCCTTCTTGATATTACCACATCACAAAAAAAACTGATAAGGCGCTACAAGAACTTTCTCAAAACTCTCCCCGAAGATACCCCTGCTAAGGAAGTCATTACTTCC
>JAKQLB010000263.1 GCA_029567375.1 Bacteroidota bacterium
GAGTACCTCATCAACAAGACTCACCTCGCAGAAGAGGCTGCCGCTCTTGCAAACCTCAAGACCAGCACTCTGATACCTACTCCCGGTCCGAATCAAGGTAAGGCCGAGGACTTGATCTTTGCAATCAAAGACTTCAAGCTCAGCCGCACAAATAATGGTACTGATAGTTCATATGGTGACACCATTCAGCTTATCAATGCTATAAAGGATTTCATAAACGCGAAAAAAGCTTATATCGGCAATCCTTGGAAAGGCCGTGACTCTATCACCTTTAAGGATGCTATGAACCAGGACAGAAAAGTATTCCTCGGTGATCTCGAATATGCTCCCTTTAAGCAGCAGAGTACCGGCGTTAATAAGTTCTCTTCAATCTATGGTGGCAAGAATTATACAACCTTTGGTAATGATCTTAACAAGGCAGTTGACGAAACAGTTTGGTTACCTACTCTACCTGCAGCCGAGCAACCTGCACACCTTTATGATGCAATTTTGAAAGTTTTCTGCGTTCTCTTCCCTGAGGCCGCTGAGGCTCCCGGACTCAATTTTGACACTTGGGCTAAAGCAGAGGCGTGGATTGACGGTATTGATCTTGTTTCCGGTCCTCAAGAACTCCTTTGGGATGTGTACGCCGCAGACGGTGTTACTAAGGAGGATGCAAGGAAAGCTCCTACATCTCTCTATGACCCGACAGCAGCCGACCTCAATCTCAAGGGTAAAGGTGCAACTGAATTCCTTAAGGTTTATAACAGATTCTGGGGTCTCGCAGGTACTGCCGAAGCAGTAGGTGATATAGCTAATGCAAAATGGGAGGCTTCTTGCTACACTTGGAATACTTTCTCACAGCCTTACAGACTCGTAAGATTTACCGGTGGTACTATTAATCAGAATCGTGACCTCCAGGTAGTTCTTTCTCTCGTTGACCCCAATAAGGCAACATTACCGAATTCTACTGATTGGAATGACATAGACAATCAGTCGGCTATCTTCGGAGACCCCGCTCATCGTACTGAGTTCTACAAGATGCTCAAGGCCGAGCAGGATCTCTTCATCGAGATGGCCATGACTACCTACAGTGCTACTCTTGCAGAGATCAAGGCTTATGTAGCGCAAATCGAGGCAGACTTCGATGCCAAGAGGGCTGATATGCAGAACAAGTATAATGCCGCTAAAGAGGCTTATGACTTCAACAAAGCAGCTTGGGCAACATATCAGGCAAATTTGAAAGCCAAGAAAGAAGCACTCCTCCTCGAGCTTACCGGCAATAAGGAAGGTAAGGTTGTACCTGCAATTGCAAAGCCTGATGCCAATACACACAACGTACCTACTTCCATGAAGAAGTACTTCGACCACGAAGGTCTGCCGATATGGAACGGCGAGTACGCTCTCGGTGGAAAACAGCTTGATTGGGCTAACGAGTTCCTCAAAGATTATCCTGCAAAGCTCAAAGAGTGGATGATTGCTACACGCACTGCAAATCACGTGATTATGCACCTCAACGCCATCAAGGCCATTCTCGATCCTGCATACACGGCTGCTACCAAGATCTACACCTATGATTGGCAGAAGTATGTTCTCAACGTAAATCCTGACCATACCTACAACGTTAACGTTCAGGCTATAAAGAAAGATTACGATGATGCCGGAGCTGCTACGTTGCTTGAGTATTTCAATAACTACAACGAGTTCCAGAAGGAGTACAGAGAGGCTTGGACCAAGTATCTCGAAGACTGTACAGTTCAGCTCCGTTATTGGAAGCAGGTTCTTGCAGCTTACGAGGCAGGTTACGATCCTCTCGAGATGGCTGTTAAGCAGCAGAGGGGTATAGTTGATACACTCGAGGAAGTAGTTGCAGTCTTCAAGACATACCTCGATGCTGCTGAGGCTGAGTACAAAGCAACTATCGCTAAACTTTTGAAGTAATCAAACAATCTGATTGAATCTTAAGTGATTATTTTTAAAACAGAAACAATGTTAAAGAAATTAAGCATATTACTATTGACTATCCTTATGGTTGTGCCAGCAATGGCACAACCCGAGGAGGGTTGCGAGTGTATGTTTGCTCCTCAAAAGGGACAATGGCAAATAGATCTTACCGTAGGTCAGGGACAGTTCTTCAATGACATTGCGGGTCTATATTATCTATTGCCAAATGCGGATGGTAGCTCCATCGGATTGGGTTTGAATGTTTTAGGTCTTGGTAATCAAGAGATTCTAGGACTTGGAAACGAGAACATTTCGGCCGATCTAGCCACCTACGTCTTGAACATTGGGTCGTTAAACAGAAACAGTCTTGTTAACATAGTAGGTCTCCAGACCAGATATTTCGTCGCAGACAGATGGGATCTCAACCTACTGGCAGCTTACAACGTTAACATGCAGCCTAGAAAGGATTTCATTGAAGGTGCTTTCACCGACGATGCAAACCTCAACGTTGACCACATTGACCCTTCAAGGGTTAACGTGCGAGTAGGCGTTGGTGATATTTATGCACATAAAGCTATTCTGGGAGCTGTTACTCACAGTTTGATGACACAAATCGGATCAAACTTCTATTTCAATACGAAGAATCCGCGCATCAATCCTTACATAGGAGTGATGGGACAGTTCAAGTTGGCCCGTATAGAAGCATATTATCCTTATACCGGACAGACCGTAGAGGATGACACCAATTTTGGTGGCACCACTAACAACGGCCCCCAGGTTCCCGGGATCAATGATCCTCTCGCAGGAGTGGGTCAGCAGAACAACAATCCCTGGAATCAGCCCGCTACAGGCAGCGGGACGCAGTTCGATGATATCGCGCTGCACCGTCCTGCGCTAAGGGGTGCTCAGGTATTGGGATTTGGCGGTGGACTGACGACAGGCGTTAGTTACTCATTGGCTCAGGGACTTATTCTGAGTTTTGAGGTGGCTCCCGTTCTCTATCAGTACTCGCTATTACACTTGCAAGTGCAGGGACAAGATGCATACTATGCTATGAATCACAACATCAGAGCGTTTGCTTTTCCTCAAGTGAAGCTTGGCATTCGCTTCTAATCTGATAATTAGCGAGTAGCATTACTAAAGCTTAAAAAGGCGACCAAACGGTCGCCTTTTTTTGTTAGTTATAATCGTAGCGATTAATTGTAGCTCTTGTTTATTGCTGCAACGCCTGTGTGAGCGTGATGAACTCTTCTACCGAGAGTTGTTCGGGACGCGCCTCTGCAAAGGGGATTGAGTTGGTTGACGCTTGCTTACCCGTGCTCCTCTTTGAAGATGGGGCCGAAGCGTCCGGTGATAGCTGTGTCTCAGCTACAAAGTTTGCAATTAAAGGTTTGAGGGAGTTGCGAAGTGTTTTACGGCGCTGGTTGAAAGCAGTTTTTACCACACTTTTGAAAAGTTTCTCGTCACAGCCAAGATCAGTGCGGTCATTGCGCGTAAGGCGGATAACGGCCGATTTCACTTTAGGTGGTGGTATAAAGGCCCCTTCGCCTACGGTAAATAGGTATTCTATATCATACCATGCCTGGAGAAGTACGGAGAGTATGCCGTATGTTTTAGAACCGGGAGGAGCGGCAATCCGTTCCGCCACCTCTTTCTGTATCATACAGACCACTTCAGGTATTTGCTCTTTATAGTCCAGAACCTTGAAGAATATTTGAGAGGAGATGTTGTAAGGGAAGTTGCCGATAATTGAAAACTTTCCCGGAAAGAGTTTGGAGAGGTTGCTTTTCAGGAAGTCTGCCTCGTAGAGTACGGGGCTGAGTTGCGGCCACTTTTCGAGTAAGTATCTTACCGATTCGCTGTCAATTTCTATCACTTTGAGGCGCACGTCACTGCGTGTGAGAAGATGCTGTGTGAGCACACCCATTCCCGGACCTATCTCGAGGGTATCAAAAGCGCCATCGCCGGTACCCTTTAAGGCTTCGACGATGTTGCGCGCTATAGTCTGATCTGTTAGAAAATGCTGTCCAAGACCCTTTTTAGGCCGTACAGCAGGTTTTCTTGTTTGATCGAGGGTTCTACTCATTTGCGATGAAATGGTCGTACATAATCTTAATCATGCCCTTTAAGAGGCCCTCTTCTGAGGTCTTGGCTCCGCTACTGATCACGATGAAGCCATATTTCTCTTCAGGATGGAAGAACATTGCGCTCCTAAGTCCGTATGCACCGCCTGTATGACCTACAAGTTCCACTTCGGGGATATAGTCCGTATTACGCCACAGGGCGAGTCCGTAATGTTCGTCATCCGAGCGGGGAGTCTGCATATTTTTAGAGCTTTCCTCAGAGATGATGCGCTCCTGCACTCCGGGATAGAGGCCATAATTCATATGCATCATCATATATTTTGCAAGGTCGGTGGTGGAGATCTTCATTCCTCCGGTGGGGGAGAAAATAGGGGTGCTGTATCCGGTAACGTAGTTGGCAATTTCTTCGGCTCTCGACTTGTATGCGTTGGGCTGAGCTTCCAGGCTGTCATTCTCCGAATTATAGGAGTAGAGAGTGGCAAAGCGGGTAGAATCGAGTTCATCGATGTTGTAGCCGCCGTAGAGTCCGAGGGGATTTAGTATATGGTTTACTACATATTGATCAAAGCGCTCTCCTGAAAGCTTTTCGAGGATGGTGCCTGCCATGTTGAAATTGAGGTTGCAATATTGGTAACCTTTGCCCGGTTCGTATTCATTGTAACAGGCTGCGCAGTCGGGGTTGGTTGCGGGATTGATGACATCGAGTGTGAAATAACCTTGGGAGTCATTTAAGCTGGAGGTATGCGAGAGCAACATCTCGAGAGTAATGATTGTCTCGGGAAATTTGGGATTGCGTACCTGAAATCCCATCAGATCGCTGACATCGGTCTCAAGAGTGACTTTGCCCTGTTCAACCATCTGCATGAGGGATGTGGAGGTAAAGGATTTGGAGATGGATGCAATCCTGAAAATAGTCTGTGCATCTACCTTTTCTCCGGTTTCAATATTTTTAACTCCGAAATAGTTGTCGTAGATGATCTTGTTATCTTTGACAACGGCTACTCCGAGGCCTATGTTGCCGATCTCTTCCCTGAAAGCGTTGAGATCTTTTTCAAACTCGGGATAGGATTTTGGGGCGCAGGCCGTAATCAGGAGCGCAACCAGCGCAAATAGGGTGATTTTCTTCATAATCATAGGTTTTGATAAATACTTTTTACAAAGATAGGATTTCAAGTTAAAATAATTGGTATTTTTGTGGACTATGAAAGAGAAGAAACCGGCTACCCCGCTGCTTAAGCAGTTTTATGGAATCAAGGCACAGTATCCTGATTCTCTGCTGCTCTATAGGGTAGGTGATTTCTATGAGACTTTCGGTGAGGATGCCATTATAGCGAGCAAGGTGCTGGGTATCGTTTTGACGAGACGTGCCAGCGGTAAGGGAAGTTATATCGAATTGGCCGGAGTACCCCATCATGCTCTGGAGAGTTATCTTCCCAAACTGGTTCAGGCGGGTTATAAGGTGGCTGTTTGTGATCAGTTGGAGGATCCTAAATTCACCAAAAAGCTGGTCAAACGCGGAGTTACAGAGCTTGTCACTCCCGGGGTTGCCTACAATGATACCATTCTCAAGCAGAATGAGCACAATTATCTGGCAGCGGTCGCTTTTGAGGGGAAAAATGCGGGAGTCGCCCTGCTCGATATATCCACAGGTACATTCAAGGCAGCCCAGGGGTCGCTGGAGTATATTGAAAATCTACTTTCGGGCAGCGCACCTAAAGAGATCCTGGTGGAAAAAAGTTATTGCGAAGGTTTCCGCAAAAGATTCGGAAATATAGCCTATATATCACCGCTCGACGAATGGGCTTTTGTCTTTGAATCTTGCCATAAAAAACTATGCAATCATTTTGCCATAAATTCACTCAAAGGATTCGGCATAGAGAGTATGCCGCTTGGCATAAAAGCGGCGGGTGCGATACTATTCTATATGGAGATTACCCACCACCATGCGCTGGGGCACGTTAGTTCAATTTCACGTATCGACGAGGGAGATTTTGTCTGGATAGACAAATTTACATTCCGCAATCTGGAGGTATTCACCCCTCTTGCCGGAGCGGAAGGAGTTTCTCTATTGGAGACTATAGACAGGTGTAGCTCCCCTATGGGTGCACGCAGACTAAGGGAGTGGCTGGCAATGCCTATCAAAGATATATCGGAACTCACTTTGCGTTATGATACCATTTCCGCCTTCCAGGCTGACGAAACAATGCTGGAGAAGGTAAGGAGCCATATCGGCGATATAGGTGACCTGGAGAGGATCATCTCCAAAGCAGCTGCGGGTAAACTTTTGCCGCGTGAGGCTCTGCAACTCTCACGGGGCCTCGATGCCATAGCAGAGATAAGAAAGTTGCTTCTGAAGAGCGCCGATCCGGTATTCAACTCCTGCATAGATCAGCTGGATGCTTGCGGGGAACTGTCCAAAGAGATTTCTACCCGAATTCTGCCCGATACGGCCGCTCAAATAGGTAAAGGAGATGTAATTGCGCACGGAGTGTCGGAAGAGCTCGATTCATTGCATGATGCACTTTCCCACAGCAAGGAGATATTGCTGGATATTCAGCAACGGGAAAAGGAGCGTACCGGTATTCCTTCGCTCCGCATCAGTTACAACAATGTTTTCGGCTATTTCCTCGAGGTGCGCAATACCCATAAGGATCGCGTACCGGCTGATTGGATTCGCAAACAAACGCTGGTTAGCGCTGAGCGTTACATCACTCCGGAACTCAAACAATACGAAGAGAAAATTCTCGGGGCAGAGGAGAAGATACTCGCCCTCGAGACAGAGATATATGGTGCTCTGCTGACCTCTATTCAGGCTTCAGTTGCCGTAATACAGCGTAATGCTTCGGTAGTGGCACGGTTGGACGTGCTCGCCGGTTTTGCACGACTGGCGCTGGATAACCGGTACTGCCGTCCGGAGGTGAATGATTCACTGGAGATCGAAATCAGCGGAGGCCGCCATCCCGTGATAGAGACCCGCATGGCTCCCGGAGAAGAATATGTGCCCAATGATCTTTATCTGAATAATGACTCGCAGCAGATAATCATTCTCACCGGACCCAACATGTCCGGAAAATCGGCTTTCCTGCGGCAAACGGCGTTGATAGTGATGATGGCCCAGATAGGCTCTTTCGTCCCCGCAAATCGCGCGAAAATAGGCATTGTGGACAAAATATTCACCAGAGTCGGGGCCTCCGACAATATTGCGCGTGGAGAGTCCACTTTTATGGTGGAAATGCTCGAAACTGCCACCATTTTAAATAATCTTTCCAAAAGGTCGCTGGTATTGCTCGACGAGATCGGACGAGGCACGAGTACTTATGACGGGATGTCGATTGCCTGGGCGATAGTCGAGCATCTGCACGACAGTAGCCAGCGGGCCAAAACACTATTTGCTACCCATTATCACGAACTGAACGATCTGGAGCAACTTCACGAACGTGTCTTCAACTACCATATTTCCGTCAGGGAAAGTGACGGTAAGATCATCTTTTTGCGTAAGCTCTGCAGGGGCGGTGTCGCCCACAGCTTCGGTATTCACGTCGCCCGCCTTGCCGGAATGCCTGATGAAGTGGTAAAACGTGCCGAAGCACGTCTCGCCGAGCTCGAGGCTGAAGGTGGCAATGGAGGCTCCGCTACATTTTCACCCAAACCCCCAAAATCCGCCCGCTCCACCCCCGAAAAAGGAATACAGCTCACCCTCTACCAATTGGATGACCCGCTGTTGCTCGAGATCAAGGAGGAGCTCCAAAATATTGATATCAACCAAATGTCTCCCTTGGACGCATTCGACACCATACGGAGGCTCAAAAAGAAGATAGGACTGTAAAAAGAGCATTTAAGAAGGATTTGTGATGAGAGATTTATTGGCGGACAAACTCAGGACTACCCTTTCACTGGCGGGTGTCAGCATAGGGATTTTTTCGATAGTGGCGGTTTTTACCGTCGTGGATTCACTCAAAGAGAGCGTAAATGAAGGCTTCCGGAAATTCGGAAGCGACGTAGTTATAGTGGAGCGTGTGCCTCTGGAGCCCGATTTCGACCGCGATGGGCGACAAAAATTGTGGCAATATGAGAGCCGCCCGCAGATCGGATGGCCGGAGTATCTTTTTCTTCAGGAAAATAGCGCTGCTGCCGGCAATATGGCATTTTCGGCCTCATTTGAGATGGAATGTGCAGCCGGTCGTGAAAGTTATGATGAAGGTGCGTTTGTTGCCGTGGACGGCGACTGGAGGATGCTGGTTCAGGAGAAAATTCTCCATGGGCGCGGTTTTACTTCCGGAGAGCTTGCAAGCGGTGCGGCCGTCACCATCATTGGCTCAGAGGTGGCACAAAAGCTTTTTGCCGATATAGCCGATCCGGTCGGCAGAATGATAACTGTCAGGGGTGTTCCGTTGCGGGTAATCGGCATATTTGACTCTGCGGGAGATAATCTGGTCGGCATGATGGATGTGGATTGTGTCAGGTTGATACCGGTAAGATTTGCATTCCGCATTGCCGATATCACTTCCCCTGCCGTTAAAACCCGCATAATAGCCTCTCCGCATCAGGCAGGGGAGAGAAGTTCTGACGGGATTTCCAAAGAGGAATTCAAAAGCGAACTGCGTATGCTGATGCGTCAATATCGTCGGTTGCGACCGGTCCAGGAAGATGATTTTGCTCTTAACGAACTCTCTTTTGTTGCAGAACAATTTAGGTCGGTATTCGGTATGGTAAATACGGTTGGTTGGGTGGTCGGTATCTTCTCTTTGCTTGTGGGCGGATTCGGAATAGTCAATATAATGTATGTGTCCGTTGAGGAGCGCACGCGTATTATTGGAATTAAAAAGGCTCTGGGTGCTCGTAAAAGAGTGATTACGATGCAATTTTTGGCCGAAGCCGCTACATTGTCAACTCTCGGCGGACTTGCCGGCATCGTACTGGTCTGGTTTGCCACACTTCTGATTCCCGATACTCTTTTTCCGATCTATCTGTCGCCGTCGAATGTTCTAAAAGGAATAGCCATAGCGCTTGTGATAGGTGTCGTTTCCGGTGTGGCCCCCGCCCGGTATGCCGCATCGCTTCACCCCGTCGAGGCGATAAATAGTTGAGAACCTTGCTAATTGAGCTTGAGAACAGCCATGAATGCACTTTGCGGAACTTCAACGGAGCCGATCTGGCGCATACGTTTTTTACCCGCCTTCTGCTTTTCGAGGAGTTTGCGTTTACGGGAAATGTCGCCTCCGTAACATTTGGCGGTTACATCTTTGCGCAACTGACGCACGGTTTCCCTGGCAATGATCTTGGAGCCTATAGCCGCCTGAATGGCTATATCAAATTGCTGACGTGGGATCAGCTCCTTGAGTCTTTCGCAGATTTTTCTGCCGAAATCGTAGGCATGGTCCTGATGGATCAGGGTGGAAAGCGCATCTGCCGGTTCGCCGTTGAGAAGAATGTCGAGCTTTACAAGTTTGGCTTCCCGAAATCCTGTCAAATGGTAGTCAAATGAGGCGTATCCTTTGGAAATGGATTTGAGCTTGTCGTAAAAGTCGAAAACAATCTCCGAAAGCGGCATATCGTAGGTCAGTTCGATACGGTCGGCCGAGATATAGTGCTGATTTTTGAGGGTGCCTCTCTTTTCGAGGCAGAGTTTCATTATCGGACCGTAATATTCAGTCTTGGAGATAATCTGTGCTTGAATATATGGCTCTTCGATATGCTGGATGAGTGTGGTGGGGGGAAGCCCTGAAGGATTGTGCACTTCGATACATTCACCCTGGGTTGTATATACTTTGTAGGAAACGTTGGGAACGGTGGTAATCACATCCATATCAAATTCGCGGAAGAGACGTTCCTGTACTATTTCCATATGAAGCATTCCCAGAAATCCGCAACGGAAACCGAATCCGAGCGCAAGCGAACTCTCCGGCTCAAACACCAGCGAGGCATCATTGAGTTGAAATTTTTCCAGTGATGCACGCAAGTCTTCATATTCGTCCGCGCTTACCGGGAACATACCCGCATAGAGCATAGGTTTCACATCCTCAAATCCCGCAATGGCACTCTTACAGGGATTGTGGACATGTATAATGGTGTCACCCACTTTCACCTCCGCAGCCGTCTTGATGCCCGATATTATATACCCCACCGAGCCGCATTCTATTTCATTTGTGGGAAGGTATTTCATTTTGAGAACGCCTACTTCGTCGGCGACGTATTCCTTGCCTGTATTTACGAACTTGACCCTATCGCCTTTGCGGATAATGCCGTTTGCTACCTTGAAATAGGCTATGATGCCTCTGAAAGAATTGAAGACCGAGTCGAAAATCAAGGCCTGGAGTGGTGCTTCGGGATCGCCTTTGGGAGCAGGAATTTTTTCTACAATGGCTTCTAAGATGGCTTCTATGCCTACTCCCATGCGCGCAGAAGCTAGCAATACATCTTCGTTTTTACAGCCGAGAAGATCGGTCACCTGATCCCTGACCATATCCACCATGGCGGCTTCTACGTCGATTTTGTTGAGGACGGGAATAATCTCAAGGTCGTGTTCAATGGCGAGATAGAGATTGGAAATGGTCTGTGCCTGAATACCTTGTGTGGCATCGACCACCAGGAGGGCTCCTTCGCAGGAGGCTATGGCGCGTGATACTTCGTAGGAAAAATCTACGTGTCCCGGAGTGTCAATCAGATTTAGGGTATATTCTTCACCTTTGTGCACATAGTCCATCTGGATGGCATGACTCTTTATGGTGATGCCCTTTTCCTTCTCCAGATCCATGGAATCCAGCACCTGTGTAGCCATGTCACGGCGGTCGATGGTATTGGTAAATTCGAGCAATCTGTCGGCCAGAGTGCTCTTTCCGTGATCTATATGTGCAATGATGCAGAAATTCCTAATGTGTTTCATCTTTATCTTCTTCCAAAGCGCAAAGATAATGATTATCTTTGTTTTTTAATTTCATTTCGCACTATGAACGATATTCATACTTATCAAAAAATCGCATCTCAGGTCAGAAGGGATATCCTCAGGATGGTTACAGGTGCAGGATCCGGTCATCCTGGAGGTTCGATGAGCAGTGCCGACATTTTGACGGCACTCTACTTCAAGGAGTTGAATGTGGCTCCGGAGAGTTGGAACAGGGCCGGAACCGGTCACGATATGTTCTTTCTTTCCATCGGACACGTCTCTCCTCTCTTTTACAGCGTCCTGGCTCGCAGGGGATTTTTTCCGGTTTCCGAGCTGGGCACATTCAGAGTATACGGCAGCAGACTCCAGGGGCACCCTTCTATCGAGGCAGGCCTTCCGGGAGTGCACCAGGCTTCCGGTTCTTTGGGGCAAGGACTCTCCGTAGCCATTGGAGCTGCACTTTCCAAGCGCCTTGCGGGTGACAAAAGCAGGGTATTTGTCCTTATTGGAGACGGTGAGTCTCAGGAGGGTCAGATTTGGGAGGCAGCGGCAGCAGCAGTTCACCATAAGGTTGACAATCTCATTGCAATGACCGACTGGAACCACCAGCAGATAGATGGCACCACGGAAGAGGTACAGAGTCTGGGCGATCTGACCCTCAAGTGGAACGCCTTCGGATGGGAGTGCATCGTGGCAAACGGTCATGACTTCAACTCCATTTTCGAAGCATTCGGCAGGGCTGACTCTCTTTTGGGCGGCGGTCGTCCGGTGATGATTCTTTTCGAAACCGAAATGGGTCACGGAGTAGATTTCATGGCAGGTACCTGCGAATGGCATGGCAAGAGTCCCTCAAAAGAGCAGTGTGAACGGGGACTTGCCCAACTTGAAGAGACTTTGGGAGACTATTAAAATCCGGCAATATGAAAAAATATATCAATACAGGAAATAAAGATACCCGTTCGGGTTTTGGAGCGGGTCTTTCGCATCTCGGTGCCATAAACCCTAAAGTGGTTGCGCTTTGCGCAGACCTTACGGGTTCGGTTAAGATGGATGCATTTGCAAAAGCGCATCCTGAAAGGTTCTTCCAATGCGGCATAGCTGAGGCAAATATGATGGGAATGGCGGCAGGACTTGCAATTGGCGGTTATATTCCTTTTGCCGGCACATTCGCAAATTTTGCTGCAGGCAGGGTATACGATCAGATCCGTCAGGTGGTCTGCTACTCTGAGACCAATGTCAAGATAGCTGCATCCCACGCCGGTATCACACTCGGCGAAGATGGTGCCACTCACCAGATACTGGAGGACATCGGACTGATGCGGATGCTCCCCAATATGGTGGTAATCAATCCTTGCGACTATAACCAGACCAAAGCGGCCACCATCGCTGCAGCAGCCTGGCAAGGCCCCGTCTATCTGAGATTCGGACGTCCCGGAGTGCCTAACTTCACACCTGAAGATCAGGTATTAGAAATCGGGAAAGCGCTGCATCTCAACGAGGGATCCGACGTTACCGTAATTGCAACCGGACATCTTGTCTGGGAGGCAATTCAGGCGGCTGAAATCCTCGCTACGGAAGGTATAAGCGTAGATCTTATCGATATCCATACCATTAAACCTCTTGATGGAGAAACAGTCATATCTTCTGCGGTAAAGACCGGCCGTGTAGTTTGCGCTGAAGAGCACCTGATGGCCGGAGGACTCGGAGAAGCTGTTGCAGGTCTGCTGGCAAGGGAACATCCCGTACCGATGAGATTTGTTGCAGTCAACGATCGTTTCGGCCAGAGCGGTAAGCCGGCTCAGTTGTTGTCAGCTTACGGGCTGGACGCAGCACATATAGTTGCAGCAGTAAAGGAGATTTCCGGCGCATAAGAAAGAATATTGTCGGAAGATAATCATCATTGATGGAAGATAGCGATATCATAAGATTGTACAAATCCGGTCAGCCTGAGCGCGCTTTTACCTTCATCGTGCGCAAATATGGAGAGCGTCTCTACTGGCATATCAGACAGCTGGTGGCCGATCACAATGATGCCGACGATATCCTGCAGGAGACCTTTATAAAAGTTTGGAATGCTCTTCCCGCATTCAGGGAGGAATCCAAGCTTTATACCTGGCTTTATCGCATCGCTACCAATGAGAGCCTTACCTTTCTAAAGAGGAAAAGACTCCGGGCGACTTTTACATTCCGTGACCCGGATGCAGATATGGCTTCATTCATCGAATCCGATCCGCTTTTTGACGGGGATCAACTCCAACTTTCTCTCCAGAAAGCAATAGCCACCCTTCCGCCGAAGCAGAAAAGTGTCTTCATTATGCGTTATTTCCACGAAATAAAGTATGAGGACATTTCCGAAATAATGGGTATTTCGGTCGGAGCCTTAAAAGCCTCTTATCACCACGCTTTCAACAAGGTACAGGAATACCTCAAAAAAGAGGGATATTAAACCTTTTATTCGATTTAATGTCTAAAAGTTATATGAATCAGCAACACGACATACACGACGACCCACATTTGAAGCGCAATCCCTTCAAGGCTCCCGAAGGATATTTGGAATCTCTCGAGGAGAAGATTCTCTCTTTGGCAGGCATTGTTCAAAATGAAGAGGTACGGGAAGTTGTCACTTCTTCACGCGGTAGTAGGTGGTTTAATGTCCTCAAGCCGGCACTCTTGCTTGCCTGTACATTCGGAGTGATTTTCGGCATGGGATATGGTGTGTTGAGATTGACCGGCACCCTTAATAAGCCTTCAGATACCGAAGATTCCTATTATGCGAAAATGATTGAAAAAGGGTTGATCAGGAGCAGTTTCATCTACCCGATTGAAGAGGAGCTCGGGTATGAAGATTTCGATGATGAAGAGCCTGTATTTGACGAAGAAGAAGTAGTTACCTGGTTGGCAACACAGTACTCGTCAATGGATTTGGCACAGTTGTATTACGACGAAAAATAGAGAAGATATGAGACGATTTATTTTAATTATCATGACAGTTGCACTTTGTTTTGGCGCTTATGCTCAGGACAAACCTCAGAGGCTGGGAAGAAAATCCCAGCACGAGGAGATATTCAACAAGTTGCATAATGAAAAAATTGCATTTTTCACCTCTGAGATAGACCTCACACCGGAAGAGGCTCAGCTCTTCTGGCCGGTGTATAACCAATTTCTCAAAGAGAGCCAAAAGGCACACTCAAAAAGCATAAAGGCTCTCCAGGCCCTTAAAAATAAGTCCGGAGAGAAACTTACCGAGACTGAGCTTCAGAAAAGAATTGACGAATATGTTGCGAGCATTGCCGCGCAGGATGAGATTTTTGTCAAATATGCCGCTGAATTCAAGAAAGTGCTCCCTGTAGAAAAAATAGCCAAACTCTATGTGGCGGAGGAGAAGTTTCGTATAAAAATGATCCGCGGGTTTAGAACTAAAGGTTCCGGTCAGAAAGATTCCAAGGATTCCGGGTCTGAAGAGATGGAAAAAAATTAAAAATTGAGATAAAATTCACAGGTAAGCGACTTATACTCTCGGGTAAAGTCGCTTTTTGTTTGTATTATCAGTTCTTCGGTCGTGATTGCGGCTCCGGTGGCATTGTCGCCAGGATTGTCTTTGAAAGAAAACTCCATCAAAGCTCTTTTCGGCGGTGTATCGGGTAGAGATCTCACCAGACATAGGCGGGTGAGTTCCAACCCCTTCAGATTGGCTTTTCGCTCGAAAACACGGCTCTCCTCCACAGGAAGTATCAGCGCCAGCCGTCCTTCGGGAGCAAGAACGTTTATTGCCCCGTCGAGTATCTCCTCAAATTCCAAAGTGTCGTTATGGCGTGCCGTGCTACGTCTGAGGGAAGGGGCTTTCTGTGAATCTATGAAATAGGGTGGATTGGAGACTAATAGATCGAAACGTTCCCTTCCATAGTCGGCCGCAAACTCCTGAAACGATATATTGCGGGCAGTCAGAACCCCACTCCAGGGAGAATTGGCAAAGTTCTCTTTTGCCTCCTGAGCGGAATCAGGATCGATATCTATGCCGGTAACAAGAGCATTGCCTTCGCAGCGCTGAGTTATCACCAGAGCTATGACACCTGTCCCTGTGCCGATATCCAATACTTTTAAAGGGGAATTAGGTGGCTTGGAGTCTTGTTGAAGATCTACCCAGGCCCCGAGTAGCACACCATCGGTGTTGACCTTCATCGCGGACTTCTCATTGGAGAGACTGAATCTTTTGAATCTGAAAATGCTCATCCGACTATCCGACAAACTCCCCGTCTTTCATCTCGAGAGTCCTGTCCGAGAGGGCTGCAAGCTCCTTGTCGTGAGTGACTATGACAATGGTAATGCCATATTTGTCCCTCAGGTCGAAAAAGAGGCGATGAAGTTCACCTTTGTTCTTGCTGTCGAGGTTGCCGGAGGGTTCATCTGCAAAAAGAACTGCCGGCCGGTTGACCAGAGCGCGGGCAATGGCTACACGTTGCTGTTCGCCTCCGCTGAGCTCGGAGGGTTTGTGATTTGTTCTTTCGCCCAATCCCAGCTGTTCGAGTAGTTCCATAGCCTCTGAAGAGGCCTTTTTGCGGCTCTTTCCGGCAATCAAGGCGGGAATCATAATATTTTCAAGCGCCGTAAATTCAGGAAGCAGATGATGTGCCTGAAAAACAAATCCGATCCTGGTGTTGCGGAAACGGGCCAGTTCTTTGTCCGAAAGAGCAAGAACATTAGTCCCATCAATGGTAACCCGTCCGCTGTCGGGTTTGGAAAGTGTTCCGAGAATGTGCAGAAGAGTAGATTTACCGGCGCCGCTGGCTCCGACAATGCTGACAACTTCAGCAGCATCCGCCTGAAAACAAATATCCTTCAGGACGACGAGCGTCCCGAAGGATTTTTTGATATGTTCGGCTACAATCACTAGTCTTCCTCTTGAGCCTCAGCTTCGTATTCCTTGAGGAGTTTTTCCTGTATGTCGGCAGGTACCTGCTGATACTCGAGAAGTTCCTGTGTAAAGGTCGCACGGCCTGAAGTAAGAGAGCTCAAAGTGGTGGAATACCTGTAAAGCTCTGCCAGAGGAACGCGTGCACGAAGCACCTGGAAACCCTTTTTAGAGCTCATTCCCTCAATCATGCCGCGACGGTTTTGGATGTCGCTCATAACATCGCCCATGCAGTCGCCCGGCACAAGCACCTCTACCAAATAAATGGGCTCCATAATCTTCGGACCGGCATTCTTGAAGGCCTCTCTAAAGGCGTTACGGCCGGCAATAATGAAGGCGATTTCCTTAGAATCAACCGGGTGCATTTTACCGTCATAAACGAATACACGGATGTCACGGGCATAAGAACCTGTAAGAGGACCTTCCTCCAATCTCTGCATGATACCCTTCTTGATGGCGGGCATGAAGTTGGCATCGATGGCGCCGCCTACGACACAGTTGTAGAATTCCCATTTTCCGCCCCAATCCAGCTCAAACTCCTCTTTGGCTCTAACGTTGAGCACTTGCTCTTTACCGTCAATCTTGAATTTTGCGGTAGTCTCGACTCCCTCTATGATAGGTTCGACAAGGAGAGTAACCTCACCGAATTGACCTGCACCACCTGACTGTTTTCTGTGACGATAGGTGGCATTTGCAACCTTGGTGATTGTCTCTCGATAGGGAATCTTCGGAGCGAAGAGATCAATCTCGAGTTTGTTGGTGTTGTTGAGGTGCCATTTTAGGATATTGATGTGCTGCTCGCCCTGGCCGTTGAGGATGGTTTGCTTGAGTTCTTTGGAATACTCCACTACCATTGTGGGATCCTCTGCTGCCGCGCGGTTGAGAGCTTCGCCCAACTTCTCCTCATCTTTCTCGTCCTTTGCTTTGATGGCGGTGCGGTATCTGGAGGGAGGGAATACTATGGGCTCAACAACCTCCTCATATCCGGGCTGGTTGAGGGTCTGGTTGGTCTTTACGTTTCGGAGTTTTACGGTACAACCCAGGTCACCTGCCAGAAGCTCGGAAACTTTCTCTTTTTTCTTGCCGGCTACGGCGTAAAGAGCTGAAACTCTCTCTTTATTACCTGTAACGGGATTGACCAAATCCTGAGCCTCGCCGATTTTACCGGACATAACTTTGAAGTATGATACATCACCGAGATGCTGCTCTACGGATGATTTATAAACGAAAAGCGAGGTGGGACCATCCACTTTCTCCGAAGGAGCGGGAGCAACATCCAGCATAAACTGCATGATACGTTTCACGCCGATGCATTTCTTTGCAGAGAGACAGAAAATGGGATAGAGTTCTCCCTTTACAAAGCCGATGTTGAGACCTTTATTCATATCCTCTTCCGATAGTTCACCATCTTCGAAAAACTTCTCCATCAAAGACTCATCGCTCTCTGCCGCCATCTCCATAAGGGATGCACGCATCTCTTCGGCCCTGTCCATCTGGTCTGCGGGGATCTCAAGCACCTCACGTGTGCCATTATCATCTTTGTATTTGTACATCTTCATTGTGAGGACATCGATAAAGCTATCGAAGCCCAGGCCGGGATTAACGGGATACTGAAATACAACTGCTTTAGAACCAAATGCCTGATGAATGCTGTCTATGGTGTTTTCCCAGTTGGCTTTCTCGGTTTCGAGCTGATTGACTGCCAGCACTACGGGGAAATTGCGCTCTTCTGCATAGCGTCCGTGAATCTCGGTACCAACCTCAACACCCTGCTGTGCATTTATGAGCATGATACCGGAGTCGCACACCTTCATTGCCGAAACCACGCCGCCTATGAAATCGTCAGCACCGGGTGCATCGATTATATTGAGCTTGTGGTCCATAAACTCTGCAAAGAGTGGAGTGGAATAAATGGAGCGCTGGAAGAGCTGCTCGACTTCGGTGTTGTCAGAAACAGTGTTCTTGGCTTCAACTGTACCTCTTCGGTCAATTACTTTGCCCTCGAAAAGCATAGCTTCGGCAAAAGTAGTTTTACCTGACCTTGTACCTCCCAATAGAACGATATTTCTGATCTTGTCTGTGGAGTAAGTTTTCATTGTATAGATCGATTTTGAATATATTTATTTGTTAATTGCAAGAGTGTTTTTCCGTCGAAAATAGCCCACAAATTTATGTTTTTTGCATTAAATATGCAAATTCAATTGGTTATCAGTCAGATTGAATGAACGGCGATGATATGGAGTGAGGCCGTAAAGGGCAATAGCCTCCCTATGTTTCGCTGTCGGATAGGCCATGTTTTCTTCCCATCCGTATTGGGGATATTCGGTCGCAAGGTGCCGCATATATTCATCCCTATGGGTTTTGGCCAGGATAGAAGCCGCTGCAATGCAACTTAATTTGCCATCGCCTTTGACTATGCAGTGATGGGGTATTTCCCCGTAGGGTTTGAATCTGTTGCCATCTACAAAAATCAGTGAAGGAGTCACCTTTTTTCCACCGGCATCTTTTAGGTCGTCAATTGCCCTATGCATCCCCTCTATGGAGGCGTTGAGAATATTGATGCGGTCTATCTCCTGTGCATCTATGGAGACAACACTCCAAGCCATGGCTTCTCGCTCTATTATCTCCCTCAGCTTCTCCCTTTGATGGGCGTTAAGCTGCTTAGAATCGTTTAACAGCGGGTGAGAAAAACCTTTGGGAAGGACCACCGCGGCTGCAAATACCGGTCCTGCAAGGCATCCGCGGCCCGCTTCATCACATCCGACCTCGATGAGTCTCGGATCTGTGCCTTTGAGTAATGTTTCTGCCGACAAGATAGAGGTCTGCCTGTCGGGACAGATATCCATCAATTGATAGACATTGCCTATTTTATGTTTTTTAAGCAGTTCGGGGCCGACCAGGCTCTCGCCACACACCACCGCCGGACTTTTGCCGTATTTGCGGCAGAGTAAGGCAATGCCATCAATGAGTTTTCCGCTCAAACTCTGGGAATCGAAACGACCTTCACCTGTGATAATTGTTTCCGCGGAGGCTATTTTTTCTTCCAGGGAGAGCATTTCTGAAAACAGTTGCCATCCGGGCAGAAGTTCTGCTTTGAAAAAGCCGTAAAAAGCAGCTCCAACTCCTCCTGCAGCTCCCCCTCCGAGGATAGTTGCTATATGGGTAGCGCGTGCGGCAAATTCTCCTCCAAATTGTTTCAGTAAAGATTGTGCTTTTTCCGCATATAGCTCCATACGTTGCTCCAGCAGTGGAAGTGTCATCCAATTTGCTCCCTTTTGCGGAGCATAGACCATAGTCGCTCCGTTTGGGCCCAGCAAAAGATTCTCCACATCGCAGGCTATTTGGAAGGAGATATTTTCGCACATACGCACGATTTCCTCGGGAGATATGCTTCCCTTTTCACCCCAGATACCGTAGCCCATATCGTTGGTTGCACTACCTCCGATACCGATAATTATTCTTCGTGCACCGGCTTCGGCAGCGGCACGGATCATCAGTCCGAGTCCGAAAGTGTCGGTCTTAAGCGGATCCCGTTCCTCCTCTTTGAGCAATGTCAATCCGCAACATTGTGCCATCTCTATAAAGGCGCATTGTTCGCCGTTTCTATGAAAGAGCAGTATCGGTGCTTTGAGAGGTCTCCGGAGAGGATCACAGCACTCTACATCCACCAAATGCGCTTGGGACGAAGTATCCTTTGAAAGTGCGGCGTACATTACATCCAACGACCCGTCACCACCATCCGCCATTGGGATTTTTTCCATCTTCACCTCTGAAATGTGTACCGCACGCATTTTTATGGCCTCTTCTATTGCGTCTGCCACTTCAGGAGCACTCAAGGAACCCTTGAATTTGTCCGGTACAATCAATATTTTTCTATTTGAAACCATTTCTGTACATTTGTAAGATAAACTCTAAAATTAAACCAATTTTTTGACAAAATTTTTAAATATGAAGAAAATTACAATCGTATCCCTTCTCGCGCTGGTTTTTATGATAACACCTATGCGCGCCGACGAAGGAATGTGGCTTCTCCCTTTGCTGAAAAAGATGAATATCAAAACAATGCAACAGATGGGCCTCAAACTGTCGGCAGAAGAGATTTACAGCATCAACAACTCCTCCATCAAGGACGCCATTGTACACTTCGGTGGCGGTTGTACGGCAGAAATCATCTCTTCTGAGGGTCTTTTAGTGACCAATCACCACTGTGGCTACGGTTCCATACAGCGTCTGAGCTCCGTAGAGAACGACTATCTCGCTGATGGTTATTGGGCGATGGACCGCTCACAGGAACTTCCTGCAGAGGGTCTCACCGTGACATTCCTCGAGAGCATGACTGATGTCACAAAAGATGTTGAGAAGGTACTCAAAAAGGCAAAAACCGCCAAAGACAGCACCAAGGCAATGAAACAACTCGAGGCCAATCTTACAGGAAAGGCTGTCGGCGATAACAAATATCTACGCGCCAGAGTCTATTCGATGTATGGTGGAAATGCCTACTATCTCGTTGTTTCAAAAGTTTACAGTGATATTCGTTTTGTGGGTGCTCCCCCTTCATCAATAGGTAAATTCGGAGCAGATACGGACAACTGGATGTGGCCGCGTCACACTTGTGATTTCTCCATGTTCAGGGTATATGCGGACAAAGAGAATAATCCCGCTCCCTATTCTTCCGACAATGTGCCTTACAGACCCAAGCAGCATCTGAAAATCTCCCTCAAAGGCATTCAGCCCAACGATTATACGATGATTATCGGCTATCCCGGCCGTACCAACCGTTTCATGACCCAGTCGGAGCTGATTGAAACGCGTGACATTTCCAATGCCATCAGCATTTATATCAGGGGTAAGCGCCAGGAATTGATGATGGAGGATATGCTCGCCGATCCCAAAGTAAAAATCCAGTATGCAAGCAAATACAGCGGCTCTTCAAACGGCTGGAAAAAATGGATGGGAATGAACGAAACATTTGCAAAACTCAATGTAGAGTCACGCCGCGCAAAGGAAGAGGCTGAGTTTACCGAATGGGTGGGCAAAAAGAAGTCCCGTATCAAGAAATATGGCGACGCTCTCGATAAGATCAATTATGCCGTAAAAGATAGGGCAGAGGCTCTTATCATCTATACTACGCTTGCCGAGAGCGTGGGCCGTATTGAGATAATGTCCATTGCATCCATGGTCAACAGCCTCTATACCACTCCTTTTGCAACCGATCAGGAAAAAGAGGAATACGGCAATATGCTTGACCGTCGCATCACCTCTTTCTATAAGGATTATTCCCTATCTACGGACAGGAAGATTTCAAAAGCTATGATTAAGATTGCAAAAGAGCGTCTCTCGGAGGAGCATCTCCCTTCATTCTACAAAGATATAGAGAGCAAATTTGCCGGAGATATTGATGCTTATGTAGATTATATTTTTGACAATTCCATTTTTGCGTCTGAGAAAAAGGTACTTGAGGCCATTGCAACCGGAACTCCTGTGGAAAATGATCCTGCAGTGGAGTTGGCAAAATCATTCAGTTTGGTTACTCCACCGCTTCGCGCCAAGATTGCCTCCTCTCAGAAGATATTTAACGAGGGCAAAAAGGCATATATTGCAGGTACTCTCGAGATGCGTGAAGGCGAGGCCATCTATCCCGATGCCAACTCTACAATGCGACTCACTTATGGAAGAGTGCTTCCTTATTCCCCCAAAGATGCCGTTATCTACAATTACTACACAACCCTCGAGGGCGTAATGCAGAAGGAAGATCCTAACAATTGGGAGTTTATCGTGCCCGAAAAGCTCAAGGAGCTCTATAAAGCCAAAGATTATGGCAGATATGCCATGCCTAATGGCGAAATGCCCGCCTGTTTCATTACCAATAGTGACATTACCGGGGGCAATTCCGGCAGCCCCGTACTCAATGCCAATGGCGAACTCCTAGGACTGGCCTTTGACGGTAACTGGGAGGCAATGTCGGGTGACATCATCTTTGAGCCGGAACTTCAGCGCTGTATCAATGTGGATATCCGCTATGTCCTCTTTATAATGGACAAATTTGGCGGAGCAGGCTACCTTCTCGATGAGATGGATATAGTGGAATAATAAGAATCTGTAAAAATAAAATAAAAATGGCTTTGGAAAAACAGATCCAGGAAGATCTTAAGGCTGCCATGTTTGCAAAGGATGCAACTGCCCTGGCCTCCATAAGGGGGATCAAGGCAGCCATCATGCTGGCAAAAACAGCGGCAGGTGCATCGGACGAACTTACCGATGCCGACATTATCAAAATCATTCAGAAACTGGTAAAGCAGCGCAAAGAGAGCGCAGCCATCTACACCGAGCAGTCACGTCCCGAACTTGCCGAAGCGGAGTTGGCCGAGGCTGCAATTATGGAGAAATATCTCCCCGTGCAGTTGAGCGAAGAAGAGGTTGAAGAGGCTATCAAAAAGATAATTGCCCAGGTCGGGGCACAATCGCCGGCCGACATGGGCAAAGTCATGGGAGTGGCCACCAAAGCCCTTGCAGGGCAGGCAGATGGCCGTCTTATTTCAACAATTGTAAAGCGGCTGCTTTCATAGCTTCAAAGAGAGGTCCGTCTTGGAGTGCGGCGGGATTGCCTTCGTCGCCTCCCTCACGGATACTTTGTACTAATGGAACCTGTCCCAGTAGGGGCAGGTTATATTTTTCTGCCATTGCTTTGCAGCCATCTTTTCCGAAGATGTAATATTTGTTCTGCGGCAGTTCTGCAGGAGTAAACCAGGACATATTCTCTATAATGCCGTAGATATGCTTGTTGACATTTTCATTTCTGAAAAGATTGACGCCTTTTTCCACGTCTGTAAGGGCGACAGCTTGTGGAGTGCTGACAATGATTGCTCCATCCAGCGGAATGTCATGTACCAATGAAATGTGAATATCTCCTGTTCCCGGAGGCAGGTCTACCAGCAAAAAGTCCAGCTTACCCCATTTTACCTGAAGGATCATCTGTTTGAGGGCGTTGCAAGCCATCGGGCCGCGCCAAATAAGTGCCTGTTCGGGTCGGGCGAAATAGCCTATAGACATCCATTTCACACCGAATTTTTCTATCGGAAGGATAATTTCGGTGCCATCTTCGATATACTGGCCATAATCTTCGACAAGGTTGCCTTGGGCGTCATAAATTTCGACTCCGGGTGTTTGTCCTTCGGTACCGGTCATTTTTGGCACTGAAGGGCCGTAAACGTCGGCATCGGCCAGGCCCACCTTGTAGCCCATGCGGGCAAGGGCAATCGCCAGATTGACCGCGACGGTGGATTTGCCTACGCCACCTTTGCCGGAGGCTATGGCAATAATTTTATCTACATCAGTAAGTTGCTTCTCGTCCAGGTCGAGAATGGTTTTTTTCTTTTGCGGCTCCTTTTTGGGAGGATTGGGATTGTAGGGACCCTTGATATTGTAAGGATTTGTCATTTAGTGTGTAGTGTGTAGTATGTAGTGGGTAGTTGGTTAATAATTGCACAAAGTTAATAAAGAAAAGACGAACAACAAGGAGAAAAAATATGCAAAAAATATTGATTGGAAAGGTTATGCTATTGGTGATATCCAATCAAATTGTTACGTATATTTGTGCCCACAAAATAATTTATTCATGGAATTTTTACGAGTTGATATTGAAAACTCTGAACGATGGGATAAAGTTTGGGAGCTGTATGAGGCCAGTTTTCCCATAGCCGAACTGCGAAAAAAGAAAGACCATTTGCGTGCATGTCAAGACCCATATTTCTTCCCGATTTCGGTATGGGAAGGAAATCAATTGATTGGTATTCTATTTTATTGGGAGTGGCCCACATACCGCTATTTGGATTATTTAGCCGTTTTGCCCGAGTTGCGTGATCATGGTTACGGCTTTCAGATGTTGCAACACCTTCGCGATACGGAACATAAGGTTATCTTGGAAATTGATCCGCTCACTGACGAACAATCCGTACGTCGTTTGCATTTTTACGAACATGCAGGATATACCCTCACTCCTTATCGGTTTTCCCTCGCTTACCGGTTGGATGCGGAACCGCAGGAACTGCTTATCATGAGTTCTCCCGAGATGATTACCAAGGAGCAATACAACGATTTCCTTGACTTTATTGGAGAACACGTAATTTTATATTGCGAAAAGGAAGAAGCGCAATAAGAACTTCCACCCCGCACTTACTCCAAACTTATCTGACCCCCAACTACTCACTAGAGACTAAGAACTAATTTTTAGCGGTGCTTTTTAGGAAAAGTTCCGCCATCTGTGTGTCGTCAATCTTCGAAGGGGCATCGCACATCACATCCCTGCCGGTATTGTTTTTGGGGAATGCGATGAAATCCCTGATGGTTTCCTGTCCGCCGAAAAGGGCGCAGAGACGGTCAAATCCAAAAGCGATACCGCCGTGAGGGGGAGCTCCGTATTTGAATGCATCTATCATGAATCCAAACTTATAGAGATACTCCTCTTCACTCATTCCGAGTACCTCGAACATCCTTTTCTGGATATTGGAATCAAAGATACGGATGGATCCGCCGCCGAGTTCGGTACCGTTGAGAACAAAGTCGTAGGCATTGGCTGCGACCTGCTCCAGATCTTCCTTGTGATTGCTGTAAAATTTCTCCAAATCCTCAGGCTTGGGAGAGGTGAAGGGGTGGTGCATTGCATAAAAACGCTTTGTCTCTTCATCCCATTCGAGCAAAGGGAAATCGTATACCCACAAAGGAGCAAACCGGTCGGGACGGCGAAGTCCGAGACGGTTACCGAGTTCGATACGGAGAGTGCCGAGAGCCACCTGAGTTTTCTTTTGCTTCCCCGCCATGATAAATATCATATCACCTTTATTTGCACCCATATCGTCTGCGAGAGCCTGTAGTTCTTCTGCTGAGAAAAATTTGTCGATAGAGGATTTTATACCCTCTTCGCTCACTCTGATATAGATAAGTCCCTTTGCACCCACCTGGGGCCTTTTAACCCACTCGGTAAGCTCGTCAATCTGCTTGCGTGTATAAGAGGCGATACCTTCCACTACTATCCCACCAATGTAAGGTGATGAATCGAATACGACAAAGTCGTGTCCCTTGACTTTATCGGTGATCTCCCGGATCTTCATTCCAAATCGGATGTCGGGTTTGTCGGAGCCGTAGTATCTCATGGCATCTGCATAACTGATGCGGGGAAACTGCTCTTTAAACTCCACTTTAAGCACACTCTTGAAGAGATGTTTCATCAAATCCTCGAAAGTGTTGAGCACGTCCTCACGTTCCACAAATGACATCTCGCAGTCAATCTGTGTAAATTCCGGCTGGCGATCGGCACGCAAATCCTCATCCCTGAAACAGCGCACAATCTGAAAATATCTGTCATATCCCGCCACCATCAGCAGCTGTTTGTATTGCTGGGGACTCTGTGGGAGTGCGTAAAATTCGCCCGGGTGCATACGGCTCGGCACTACGAAGTCACGTGCCCCCTCAGGGGTTGATTTGATCAGAAAAGGGGTCTCTATTTCGATGAAGTTGCGGCCATCAAGGAAGTTGCGTGTCTCGTGAGCGAGCTTGTGACGAAGTGTAAGAGCACGTTTTAGGGGGTTACGTCTCAGGTCGAGATAACGATATTTGGCCCTGATCTCTTCGCCTCCGTCCGACTCGTCTTCGATGGTGAAGGGAGGGATTGTAGCCTCGTTGAGGATGTTGAGATGGGTGAGTTTAATCTCGATATCTCCTGTGGGAATACGGGGATTTTTGCCCTGACGCTCCTCTACTATGCCTGTAACCTGGATCACATATTCGCGTCCGAGGCCGGCTACTTTTTCGTTAAGTTCACTTGATGATGACTCGTCAATTACCACCTGAGTGATGCCGTAGCGATCTCTGAGGTCTATGAAGCTCATACCGCCCATTTTGCGGTTTTTTTGAACCCAACCGGCAAGAGTTACGGTTTGGCCGGCATTTTCAAGCCTCAGTTCGCCACAAGTGTGTGTTCTATACATATAATTTTATTCAAAATTGGGGTCTAAAATAATCAATCTGTTGCCTTCAGCAAGTTTTTTTGCCCATATAAAATAGCCCGTGGCACTAAGATGAATACCATCCGTGGTGTAGGCATCGGCAAGATCTCCGTTGGCATCACTCAAAAGCGATGCGATATCAAGATAGATATATCCATATCTGTCTTTTGCGGCATCAAGGAGTTTGTTGAGTTCGAATATTCTCTGGTTGTTGCCTTCGTAGAATTTTGTTTTAGGATTGAGAGGTAGAACACTCTGCACATAAATGAGAGCATTGGGCATCTCTTCCTTGAGCTTTTTGATAAGTGATTCATATTTAGCCCATATTTCGGAAACCGGAAGCTCCTGTTCGTTTAGAAGGTCATTGGTCGAGGTCATCAGGAATATTTTATTGGCATTTTCATCGGCAATCTCATCCACTCTATCTATGATACCTTCGATAACATCTCCGCTGATACCGCGGTTAAGAATGTTGAGGAAGGGGAAAAGTTCTTTCCAGGGAGCATTATTGGTGAGGCTGTTGCCTAGCATTATTATTGACGACTCTTCGCTGTTGGGTAGTGAGCGGAAGATGGAAAGACGGTGGTTGTAGTGATCAAATCTTTCGGCTTTTACTTCTTTTTCCTGCGCTTTGTTGAGGGCAGTCAGACCTATAAAGGGTTCGATGGCTTTTGCGTATGCCTCGTAACCGGCTCCATTGAGCAACATACCATTCCAACTATAAGCGGGATTGATGGCTCCGCTTTCATCGGTAAGCACAGTTGCCATATCGATAAAAGTAAAGCCGGTTTCCTCGGCAGATTCGGCAAGTGAATTATTTAGCTCTGCGGTCTGTGCCACCTGTTCGGCAGTCATCTCTCCCAGAGGGGTGACTCCGATATAATAAATGAGACTTACGGGGGAAACCTCCTTTATGAGGCCGCAAATTTCAGAAATGTGTTCGAGAATAACAGCGTTATCATCTCCGTGCATAATGTCCCTTGCGCCCGCGCTAAGGAAGATTTTTTTGGGTTGGGCTTTGGCAATACCGCCGATTCTATAGCGAAGATGTTCGGTGCCGTCATATGTAATGCCTCTGCCGATAACTTTGACCGATCCGAAAAAATCACTCCACATACCCCTATCTATGAAGTCGTCACCGACCAGCACGATGCAAGACGTGTCTATCGGTAATTCGGCGTACAATGTATGCTTTTCAAGGAAATAGGGTTGATTGGTGTACCAGAAGGGCTCCACAGCCGTCTCCTTTTTACAGGAAGTGGCGAATGTCACTGCGACTAGTGTCGCAAGGGTCAATAGAAATAATTTTTTTCTCATTTTATCATTGAATTTTGTCATTATACATTGAAAAGGAAGTGCATTATGTCGCCATCTTGCACCACATACTCTTTGCCTTCGCTGTTGAGTTTGCCGGCAGCGCGGCAGGCAACCTCTGATCCCAGTGCAACGAAGTCATCATATTTTATAACCTCTGCACGGATGAATCCTTTCTCGAAGTCGGTATGGATAACTCCGGCAGCCTTTGGTGCCTTATCTCCCTTTTTGATGGTCCAGGCCTTCAATTCGGGCCCTCCTATAGTGAAAAAGGTTTGCAGATTGAGCAGAGAATAGGCCGATTGTATCAAACGCACTACTCCGGAAGTTTCGAGGCCGATCTCCTGCAAAAACATCTCTCTTTCTTCAAAGCTTTCCAACTCTGCAATCTCGGATTCAATTTCGGCGGCAATCACCAGTATTTCGGCATCTTCGCCTTTAATGGCTTCACGTACCCTCTCCAAATAGGCGTTTCCTGATGCGGCAGAGGCTTCGTCCACATTGCAGACATACATTACGGGTTTGTTGGTGAGAAGAAAGAATTCTTTCGCAATCTTAGCATCCTCTGCATTCTCAATCACTACTTCACGGGCATTGCGCCCCATTTCCAGTACTTCTTTATATCTGAACAGCAGATCTAGAACTTTTTTGGCGTGCTTGTCGCCGCCTGACTGAGCTTGTTTCTCAACCTTTACAATACGGTTGCTGACCGTCTCCAAATCCTTAATCTGGAGTTCTATATCTACAATTTCCTTGTCTCTTACCGGATTTACGCTGCCGTCCATATGGACCACATTTGGGTCGTCAAAACAACGTAGTACATGCAGAATTGCATCCGTTTGGCGTATATTGGATAGAAACTGGTTGCCGAGTCCTTCACCCCTGCTTGCTCCCTTTACAAGTCCCGCAATATCCACGATTTCCACCGTAGCGGGTACTACGCGCGGTGGTTTTGCCATATTTGCGAGAACTGTCAATCTCTCGTCCGGAACGGTGGTAAAACCAATATTGGGCTCTATCGTGCAAAAAGGGAAATTGGCCGCCTGTGCTTTTGAGGAGCTGACACAGTTGAAAAGGGTTGACTTTCCGACATTTGGCCGTCCTACTATTCCATATCTGAATCCCATGAATAAACTTATTATTAATCCAAACTACAAAAGTAGTAATTATTTGTTTATATTGGCGCTCAAACAAGGAGGTATGTGATGAGAGAGTTGTTATGGGGCGTTCTGCTCATTTTCGCAGTTCCGTTTCAGGAACCTGTCCAACAAGAAGAAATCAGAGTGATGTTTTGGAATGTAGAGAATTATTTTGACCCCTTCGACGATGAAAAAACGGATGATGATGAGTTTGTCTATGGGGGTCGGTATGGGTGGTCGTGGAAGCGTTTTTTGCGTAAGCGCAATGCCATTGCCAAGGTGATCGCCTCTTCTGCAGATGTACTCGGAGGTTGGCCGGATCTGGTGGCTTTGTGTGAGGTGGAAAACAGGATGGTGCTCCGCCAGCTTACGGAGCAGACACCTCTGGTACGTTTGGGCTATGATATTGTGCACTACGACTCGCCTGACCTGCGTGGTATAGATGTGGCGCTGCTTTATCGCAAGGAGCGGTTCAGAGTATTGAGCTCAAGAGCAGTGGGAGTATCTCTTCTCGACAGTTCCGCTACGCGCGACATTTTGTATGTATGTGGCATTCCGCTTCCAGGTGAGGAAGTTGCGGATACGCTCCATCTTTTTGTCAATCACTGGCCCTCAAAACAGAGTGATGATTCAGACCTCTCTCCGCGAAGAATGGCCGCTGCATATGCCTTACGGGAAGCAATAGATTCAGTGCGGGCCATTTTGCCGGAGGCGTCAATTCTAATAATGGGCGATTTCAACGACACTCCGGATTCCCGTATTTTGACTGAATTTTTACGGGATATGGAGTTGTGTACTCCGACAGCCGATCCGGCGGCAGAGGGGTTGGGTTCCATTAAATACAAAGGTATTTGGGAACTTATAGATCAATTTTTTCTTACTGAAAATCTTTTCAATAGGATTGTACACCGGGAAAATGGTGCTCTAATGCATCTCTTCGCTCCCGCTTTTTTGCTGGAGGAGGATAAAGAGTTTCTCGGGCAAAAGCCCAGACGCACATTTATCGGACCTCGATACAACGGAGGGGTGAGCGACCACCTTCCGATTTTGCTGCGATTGCAGCGAAAAATGCATATATTTGCACAATGAAACAGTATCTTGACCTGCTCGAACATATAATGCGGAACGGCACTGACAAGAGCGACCGCACCGGTACAGGCACCCGGAGCATCTTCGGCTATCAAATGCGCTTTGACCTCAATCAGGGTTTTCCGGCGCTGACCACCAAAAAACTTCATCTGAGATCGATTATCTACGAACTTCTGTGGTTTATTGCCGGAGATACGAATATTCGCTACCTCAACGAAAATGGAGTGACCATTTGGGATGAATGGGCAGATGACAACGGAGATTTAGGGCCTATTTACGGTCACCAGTGGCGCAGCTGGCCTGCTTCAGACGGAGGTACCATCGACCAGTTGACTGCGCTTGTCGAATCGCTTAAGACCAATCCCGACTCGCGCCGCCATATTGTTTCGGCCTGGAATGTGGCGGAGGTCAAAAAAATGGCGCTTCCGCCGTGCCACGCGCTTTTTCAGTTTTATGTGGCAGGCGGAAAACTCTCATGCCAACTCTATCAGCGCAGTGCGGACGTATTTCTTGGGGTACCATTCAATATTGCATCTTATGCGTTGCTGACCATGATGCTGGCGCAGGTATGCGGTTATCTCCCCGGAGAGTTCATCCATACCTTTGGCGATGCCCATATCTATCACAACCATTTTGAACAGGTGGCCTTGCAGCTTTCCAGAGAGCCGCGTCCGCTCCCTATGATGCTAATCAATCCCGACAAGAAAGACCTCTTCAGTTTTGAGTATGAAGACTTCACTCTCGAAGGATACGGTCCTTACCCCGGAATAAAAGCCCCAATAGCCGTATGAGCAGAGCACCCGTCATCTCCCTTATTGCTGCCGTTGCAACGGATGGAGCCATAGGCAAAGGCAACGCCATGCCCTGGCACATTTCCGAAGATTTGAAGTATTTTAAGCGGGTTACCTTCGGTAAATGCGTCATTATGGGACGCAAGACCTGGGAATCCCTCGGCTGTCGGCCCCTCCCGGGACGGGATAATATAGTCATCAGCCGTTATCTCTCCACGGATGGCGGACAGGAATCACCCTCGCGGCTGCACTTTGTTCGCTCCCTGGAGAGTGCGATTGATCTTGCTATGGCTATTGCTACAGAAGCTGGACAGTGTGAAGTGTTTGTCATCGGTGGAGGACATATATATCGGCAGGCATTGGAGAAGGCTTCGAGAGCCTATATTACTTCCGTACACACAACTATTCCTGACGCTGATGTGCTTTTTCCCACTCTCGATTTGGGGAAATGGCATATTGTCACACGAAGCGAGATTTTTACAGATGAAAAATCCGGTTTAAACTATGAATTTTTGATATATGAGTGCTAAAAAATCACAGTCGTCAGGTGTCACCGGACGTGACTCGTTCACCAGTTCATTTGGAGTGCTGGTTGCATTGGCCGGTTCCGCCGTAGGACTGGGCAATCTCTGGAGGTTTCCCTATCTTGTGGGAGAAAACGGCGGTGCCGCTTTTATCTTTATTTACATTGTTTTTGTTTTTATTCTTTGTCTTCCGATAATGTATTCGGAGTTTATCATCGGACGTAGGAGTCAGAAAAATGTTTTCGGTGCCTTCAAGGTGCTGGCTCCGGGCTCAAAATGGGGGATTGTAGGTATTTTCTCGGTACTTTCAGCTCTCTGCATCCTATCCTTTTACAGCGTTGTGGGGGGATGGTCGATAGAATATCTGGCAAAAGCGATTACATTTGATTTTACCCGTGGAAGCGAAGCTAATCTTGACACAATGTTTGGTGATTTTGTTTCCTCTCCTATAAAGCCTCTCGTTTGGCATGTAGTATTTTTGCTTCTGACAGCACTGGTGGTGATAGCCGGAATCAAGAAAGGTATTGAGAGATATACGAAAATGATGATGCCGCTGCTTTTTTTAATGATAATAGTGATTGCCGTGCGTTCGGTCACCCTTGAAGGGGCAAAAGAGGGTATTACTTATCTCTTCAAGCCTGATTTTTCCAAAGTGACTTTTGATACTTTACTCTCTGCGCTGGGGCAGGCATTTTTTTCGCTTTCCATAGGCTGTGGTACAATAATGACTTATGCTTCTTATGTCAGCAAAAGTGAAAACATAGTGAAAATGTCCGCACTTACGGCAGTAGCCGACACCACTTTTGCCATCATTGCCGGTTGTGCAATCATGCCGGCGGTATTTGCATTCGGAATAAGCCCGGGAGAGGGCCCCGGTCTCGTATTTATTACATTGCCAAAGATTTTTGCTCAAATGCCTCTGGGAGGCATATTAGCCATCGTTTTCTTTTTTATCCTTCTTATCGCAGCCCTAACTTCCTCAATTTCTTTGCTTGAGGTGGTTGTGGCCTATCTCAAGGAGGAGTTCAAGATGAAGCGTACCACAGCTGTAATCATAGGTTCCTCAATTTTCCTTGTAACCGGATGTCTCGCTTCTCTTTCCATGGGGGTGCTTTCAGATGTCAAGATATTTGGAAAGACTTTCTTTGATCTCTTTGACACCCTTTCTTCCGACTTTTTCTTGACCACATGCGGCCTATTGGTTGTCCTCTTTGTGGGCTGGAGACTCGGCAAGGCCAATGTGATGGATGAACTCACCAATAGCGGTACTCTCAAGCTTCCAAAATGGTTCACAGAAATGACATTCTTCATCATTCGTTTCGTCGCTCCGGCAACCATTTTGGTGATAATGATTTTTGGATAGTTTCGAGTATGTAGTGTATAGTTGATGCAAGAGTTTGATAATTAAGAGCGAAGGTAATAGTTATTGGCAAATTATCATCAGTATATTACAGTTATTTTATTGTTTATCTGTAATATATTACGGATAATTGAGTATTTATCCTCAACATGCTACGGATAATTAACCCCGCACCCCGTACCCCGCACTGCGTACCTCCAAACTAAAAATGGGCAGCCGTATGGCCACCCATTTTTGTTTGGAACTTACTCCGACTATCTGAGAATCTT
>JAKQLB010000272.1 GCA_029567375.1 Bacteroidota bacterium
CTTTAGAACATACTTCCGCCAATATCTGCTCGTCAATCGGTTTGAGAAACCTCATATCACAGTGAAAAACGCTGACTCCCCTATCCTGCGCTGCTTTAACCGCAAGAGACCCATTGTGGCCTACAGCACCGATACTCAGCAGAGCAACGTCATTTCCCTCTTGGAGAACAACTCCGCGTCCGGGTTCTATTCTCCGGAAAGGTTCATTCTTCCAGACCGTACCATTGCCGGTACCACGCGGATACCTTATGATAATTGTACCGTACTCCGGTAGTGTTGCAGAATACATCATATTGCGAAGTTCAAGTTCATTAAGAGGAGCTGCAATCATAACATTTGGAATAGGCCTGAAACAGGAGAAGTCAAAGGCACCGTGGTGAGTGGGACCATCTTCTCCTACAATGCCCGCCCTGTCAAGACAGAGAACAACCTTAAGTTCCTGCAGAGCTACATCGTGAATCACATTGTCATATGCACGCTGGGCAAATGAGGAGTAGATATTGCAGAAAGGCAACATCCCCGCAGCGGCCAGACCTGCGGAGAATGTAACTGCGTGTTGTTCGGCGATACCCACGTCAAATGCACGGTCAGGCATCTCAGCCATCATTATGGTCATACTACATCCGGTGGCCATAGCAGGCGTGATACCTATAATTTTCTCATTTTCCTTTGCAAGGTCAAGGAGTGTCTGACCAAATACATCCTGGAATTTTGATGCACCCGCCTTGCCTGAGATTCTTGCGCCTGTAACAGGATCGAATTGACCCGGCGCATGCCAAACTGTCTGATTCTCCTCAGCAGGCTTATACCCTTTCCCTTTTTTAGTTATGACATGAAGGAGTTTGGGACCCTCAATTTCTTTCAGACGACCGAGCATATCGACCATTTGCCCGATATCATTGCCGTCCATTGGCCCAAAATACCTGAATCCAAGAGAGTCGAAAAGATTGCTTGCGCTGGTATTGCGCAAAATACCCTTTTTTATGTATTTTATAAAATGTTGAATATGATCACGTATCTTACCGGCGCCAAGACGATCCCATATACTCTTCTTGATACGATTGTATTTGCGGCTGGTAGTCACCTTTATAAGGTGGTTGTGCAACGCGCCGATACCTTTATCAATCGAGATCTGATTATCATTAAGGATTACCAGCAGATTTGTCTTGAGAGAGCCTGCATTGTTAAGCCCTTCAAACGCAAGTCCGGCAGTCATCGAACCATCGCCTATAACCGCCACAAAATGATCTTTGCTTCCCTGCATCTGCGCACCCACAGCCAATCCAAGCGCTGCTGAAATGGATGTGGAGGAGTGTCCTGTGCCGAATGCGTCATACTCGCTCTCCGAACGCTTGGGAAAGCCACTGATACCACCTAACTTGCGATTGGTCTTAAAGGCTTCACGCCTGCCGGTAAGGATCTTGTGTGCATATGCCTGATGGCCTACATCCCAGACTATTTTATCGTTCGGGGTATCAAATACCCTATGAAGTGCCACTGCAATTTCCACAACCCCAAGACTGGCCCCTATATGGCCAGGATTGGCAGCGCAGCAGCTGACAATATACTCTCTAAGCTCAGAACACAACTGCTCCAGCTCTTCTAGCGACAATTCTTTAATGTCTGCGGGAAATTCTATTTTTTCAAGTAATGTCACCGTATTCATCCTATCTGATTATGGTTTGATCCCTGTCGGGACCAATGGAGATAATTTTTATGGGAATACCTGTCTCTTGCTCTATAAATTGCACATAGCTTATAAATTCGTGAGGAAGCTCCCCCTCTTCACGTATTCCGGTAAGATCTTTCTTCCAGCCGGGAAACTCACGATAAACGGGAGTCACTTCGGAAGAGGAATCGTAAGGCACCCGAGAGTATTTTTGCCCATCTACTATATATGAGGTTGCCACCTTTATTGTGTCGAATGTGTCTAGAACATCCGATTTCATCATAATAAGGTCGGTAACTCCGTTAATCATTATGGCATATTTTAAAGCCACAAGATCAAGCCAGCCGGTGCGACGGGGACGTCCGGTGGTGGCACCGAACTCAAATCCGCGACGACGAAGCTCTTCCCCTTTCTCATCAAAGATCTCTGTCGGGAAGGGACCGCTGCCCACTCTGGTACAATAGGCTTTAAAAATGCCATATACCTGGCTGACACGTTTAGGAGAGACTCCGAGTCCTATGCAGGCACCCGCACAAGCAGTAGATGACGACGTTACAAAGGGATATGATCCGAAGTCAATGTCGAGCATCAAACCCTGCGCCCCCTCTGCGAGAACTTTTTTACCGGAATTGAGCAGGTCGTTGACCATATATTCGCTATCAACAATATTGAAACTCCTGAGATACTCCACGGCCTCGAGCCACTCAGCCTCATTTTGCATTGGATCATATTCAAAGTCATACTGTCTGAGATATTCAATATGCTGCTCTTTAAGGGTGTTGTATTTGGAGATAAAGTCAGATGCGAGGATATCACCCACCCTAAGTCCGTTACGACCGATCTTGTCCATATATGTAGGGGTGATGCCCTTTAGAGTAGATCCTATCTTGCCTGCTCCTTTGGCAGTCTCCTGAGCCGCATCTATTGTGCGATGTGTAGGAAGTATCAGATGGGCTTTTCTGGAAATGGCAAGACGATTCCTAACGGGAACACCCATTTTTATAATGGCTTCACACTCTCCTTTAAAAATAATGGGATCCAGCACAACGCCGTTGCCTATGGTATTTGTGGCCTTGGTGCGGAAAACTCCTGAAGGAACAGTATGCAGCACTATTTTATTACCTTCGAAGTGAAGAGAATGTCCTGCATTGGGTCCCCCCTGGAAACGAGCTATGACAGGATATCTATCCGCCAGCACATCAACGATTTTTCCCTTACCTTCATCTCCCCACTGGAGTCCCAGAACTACATCAAGTGTCATAATATATAATTATATGGATTTTGAAATAACATGCTAAGGTACAACTTATATTCCAATTGCAGAAATAAAACTGGTGCACGCCATTTTATTTTGCCGTTTCGTTGAAATGCACTATTTTTAGCATTTCTTTGAAAAAAATCATTAAAAAGATAACTATGGCAGAAAAATTGGCTAAATTGATCAACGACTCACTTGTAGCAAGGTGGAGTGCCTTGATACTCATCTCTCTGATGATGTTTTTCACTTACATGTTCGTTGACGTAATGTCACCGCTCAAATCCCTCGTGGAAAGTTCTCTCGGATGGGATAGCGGCGTATTCGGCACCTATGCTGCATCTGAATACATCCTTAATGTATGTGGATTCCTGATCATCGCAGGTATTATCCTCGATAAAATGGGCGTTCGTTTTACCGGCACACTCTCCGCTTCACTGATGGTGATAGGAGCGGTCATCAAGTTTGTAGGCATTACTGACTGGTTTCAGACTACTGCATTCAGCGGATGGCTTGATAGCTGGTGGACAGCTCTTCCCAGCAGCGCCAAGATGGCATCCCTCGGTTTCATGATTTTTGGCTGCGGTGCTGAAATGGCCGGCACTACGGTTTCAAAGATTATTGCAAAATGGTTTAAAGGTAAGGAAATGGCCCTCGCCATGGGTCTTGAGATGGCTATCGCCCGTCTGGGCGTATTCGCAGTAATGTGGCTTGCCCCGATCATTGCCGCCCGTTATAACGCTTCGGTACTGGCTCCCGTTGCATTTTGCTCCGCACTCCTGTGTGTAGGCCTTATCTTCTTCCTGGTATTCACCGTAATGGATCGCAAGCTTGACAATCAGCTTGTTGAAGCCGGCATTAAAGAGGACAAAAGTTCTGAGGACGAATTCCGGGTTAAGGATTTGGGCAAGATCTTTTCAAGCAAGATGTTCTGGATTGTGGCTCTGCTCTGCGTACTCTACTATAGTGCTATTTTCCCCTTCCAGAGATATGCACCCAACTTTCTCGAAGTGACTCTGAATATCGATGCCGGTACGGCTTCACGACTATTCAGTTTTTTCCCTATCCTGGCCATGATCCTGACTCCTGTTCTTGGAATTTTCCTTGACCTTAAGGGAAAGGGAGCATCCATGCTGATGCTCGGAGCTATCATAATGATAGCGTGTCACCTGAGTTTTGCATTCCTACTGCCCCTATACCCTCATAAATGGTTTGCGTTTCTGCTGATAGTGGTACTGGGAGTCTCTTTCTCTCTTGTGCCGGCAGCCCTCTGGCCTTCCGTTCCCAAGATTATTGACGAGAAGATTCTTGGATCTGCATACTGTCTTATCTTCTGGGTGCAGAATATCGGTCTGAGTTTCGTGCCCCTTCTCATCGGCAAGGTACTACTCTATACCGGTGGATATTTCGCTCCGATGATCATCTTCTCAAGTTTCGGTGTGCTTGCTTTCATATTCAGCTTTCTGCTGAAGGCGGAAGACCGTCGCAAAGGCTATGGCCTCGAATTACCTAATATTAGAAAATAATACAGAATCAAAACTATTAACTTTATAATAACTATCTATGACTGAACAACAAATCCAAGCCAAGAAAAAGAACATCCACAGATGGGCCTGGATTGCTCTCGCGTGCCTTGTGGTACCGATGTTTGCATCCTACTTCTTCGATGACATGTTCTCAACTCTCTCCCACATCTTCAAGCATCCCGAAATGCTGGAGCTCGGTTGGGACTCCGCCAACTATGGATTTTACGCAGGTGGCTACTCTTTCCTCTGCGTATGGGGCGGCCTGATTATCTGCGGTATGCTTCTCGATAAATGGGGTGTACGCATAACAGGATCCATCTTCGTAGGTTTGATGATTGCAGGTGCGGCATTGGTCTATGTGGCCATCTCCACACCTTCCATTGTCGCTGCCGGCCACTCTCTCACCGTAGCCTATATCGGCTGTATGCTCTTCGGACTCGGTAGCGAGATTGCCGGAGTGGGAGTCACCCGCTCCATTGCCAAATGGTTTAAAGGGAGTTATACTGCCCTCGCAATGGGACTCCAACTGGCGATCGCCAGACTCGGCACGGCAACAGCATTTATACTCTCACCCAGACTCGTTTCTGCAGCAGCGAACGGCATGTATCCTCTTAGTGAGACAAGTAAGCCTGCTCTGTTCGGACTGGGACTTCTCCTAATTGGAGGTATCCTCTGGGGTATCTTCGTGGCTATGGATGCGAGATTTGACAAACTTGTAGGTACTACCGATAAGGTTGTAACTTCTGACGAAGACAAGTTCAAATTCTCCGATATTTTTAAGGTTCTCAGCAATAAGCACTTTATTCTGATTTCGCTTCTTTGCGTATTCTTCTATGTTTGCATCATCTCATTCAAGAAGTTTGCGACATCCATACTCATCCCCCGTTTCGGCATCGAACTGGAGGCCGCTACCTGGATGATATCGATGATACCTTTCTTCACTGTTGTCGGCACTCCCCTCTTCGGTGTGCTCGTTGACAAGTTCGGCAAAGCGACGATTTGGATGATTACCGGCTCAGTAATGGTATTTGTAGCACATCTTATAGTGGGTTTTGCCCCTGCGGGCGTTCCCTTCTACGGATATCTCGGCATTGCTATCCTCGGAACAGGTTTCTCCCTAGTACCGGCTGCAATGTGGCCTTCGGTGCCCAAGATCGTACCTGATAAGAATCTGGGAACAGCATATTCTCTCATATTCTGGATTCAGAATATGGGAATGCTCCTTGTTCCTCTATTTGTCGGCAGAATCTTCAGAAATACTATTACCGCAGAAGCGGGTACGGAACTCTTTGCCCAACAGGAGGTGAGAGCAGCAGTTAATGCCGAATGGATTTTTATCTGCCTCGGTCTCATTGCCATTACGGTTTCAATCCTCTTTGCACTTTCTGCCAAAAAGAACCCTCATTTGGAGCTGGACGAACCAAATAAGAAATAATCCATAGATTATATATTACATCAAAAATCCCCGGGGCTTAAGTGCTGGGGATTTTTTGAGTTAATATTTCTCTCTTTTTGCGTACTCATTCAAAAACAGTATATTTGTAAGACAAAAATAACCTCACCTGCCATGCAAAAATTTCAGTATTATTTTGTAATCACATTTTTATTGCTCGCCTCATCCCTCTCTTTTGGACAGGATCGCGCAAAGGGTTATTACAAAGATATATTCTTTGACGGAGGCATATTTCTCAACTCTTATCCAGATCTTCCTGCCGCCAACTATTTGAATCTATCCATTGAGATGTTTAATTCATCCAAAAGCGAATATCTTAATGCTCTTGACACACTGATTCAGACCCTGCTGTTCAGCGGATCGGAAATTGATGAAAACGGCATTCTTCTCTATCCTGATGGAGCACCGAGATTCAGAATGATCTACACAAACGGAGGAAAAGCCACCCAGCATGGACGCTCTCTCGGAGAAAAAGGCCGTAAAAACGTACGTCAATTTGTTGCAGAAGGCGGCAGCTACCTCGGCACCTGTGCCGGTGCATACATAGCTTCAAAAGGTTTCGTTAGAGACAGCGGTATAGTGGATGTTCCTGAGTACTATGGAATATGGCCCGGTTATACGAGGGGAACCACTCTGAATAAGTCCTTCACATCTCTGTTTGTAGAGAAAGGATCCCCTCTGCTCCAATATTATTCCTTCGGTGGTGATATGGTAATTGACAGTGTACGACACAATGGCGGATGTTTTGCCTGGATGGAAAACAATGTACCTGACGGTACTGAGGTTACCTTGCGCTATGATGGTGACACCCTCAATATTGAGAGAAATATCCATAGAGAAGTGGCAGGATGGGCATACAAGGCCTCAGAATATGATGGTCGCGTGGTTCTCATCGGTTCCCATCCTGAGAGAGTGGTTTCCGGAGAAAGACTGGAATTAATGTCCGCTATGATAAAGTATGCCCTTGACGGAAACGGACGTCCGAGATTGAAAGGTATTCTTAAAAATGGTGAACCTCGAGAGATGAAGTGTTCAACATCTGAGAATAACCCGGCATTCACAAAAATCGGAGATAGACAATATCATCATTTTGCAATAGATATACCGAGAAGTACAGATAAGGTAACAATTACCATCTCCCCGCAGAAGGGATGGGAGCAATTCGATTTATACTTATTTGCGAATCCCGAAACATTCGCTTTCAATGACAATTCTTTGTATTTCAATGTCGGCAACGGTGTTGCCAAAGACTTGACAATCACAAAACCTGCTGCCGGCAGACTCTACATTTCAGTTTTTTGTGCAACTACCGTCGATACAGAGCCTACTTCATACGGGCAGCAGTACACAGGTTGCATTGGCGTTCTCAACGGAGTGCCATACACGATAAGCGTTTCGTATTGATTGCCTGAGTTAGATTACTTCGCGCGCAATCTGTAGAAAAAGTGGTTGTTGACATGAACCCTGGCAGCTAAACAAAAACTGTCAGGGTTTTATTGTTTTTCAAATTTACAATAGCGAGAAGGCTACTGTCAAGCCTGCCATCACAATGGAAACCATGGACATCAACTTAATGAGAATATTGAGGGAAGGGCCGGAAGTATCCTTAAAGGGGTCACCTACAGTATCACCCACAACAGTTGCCTTATGTGCAATGGATCCCCTGCCGCCATAATTACCCTCCTCTACATATTTCTTCGCATTGTCCCATGCCCCACCGGCATTTGCCATAAAGATAGCGAGTACAAATCCGGAACTCAAACCTCCAAGCAACAATCCGACCACACCCGCAACATCGAAAAATATTCCCACCAGGATAGGAACCACTATGGCAAGAAGCGAAGGCAGGAGCATCTCCCTCTGGGCCCCACGGGTGGAAATTTCTACACATCTCGCATAGTCAGGAATTGCCTCACCGGTAAGTATTCCCTTAATCTCACGGAACTGCCTGCGTACTTCATCCACCATCTTTTGGGCAGCGCGTCCAACCGCGTTCATAGTCAGACCACAGAAGAGGAATGACATCATAGCACCAATGAAGAGACCTACCAGCAGCTTAGGATTCATAACGTTGATAGAATAATACTCCAATAGATCCGGAATGGTAGCGTAAGCCACAGCCACTTCGCGACCGGCAACATCCAGCACCGTTTGTCCAACATTGCTCAGAGCAATTTTTATCTCCTCAAGGTAAGAAGCAAGCAATGCGAGAGCTGTCAGGGCTGCCGAGCCAATGGCAAATCCCTTGCCTGTAGCGGCTGTGGTGTTGCCCAAAGCATCGAGAACATCAGTCCTCTGCCTTACCTCAGGTTCAAGATTGCTCATCTGCGCATTTCCTCCGGCATTGTCCGCTATGGGACCGTAAGCGTCAGTAGCAAGGGTAATGCCGAGAGTCGAAAGCATACCCACAGCAGAAATGCTGATACCGTAAAGCCCGACACTCAGGTTCTGCGCTGAAAGCATTGCAGATATGTCAAATTTGATAGCAAATAGATATGCAAGAATGATGGCTAAAGCAACAGTTATGACCGGTATTGCGGTTGATATCATACCGACTCCAAATCCCGAGATAATCACAGTAGCGGGACCTGTCTTTCCGCTTTCTGCAACCTTGCGGGTAGGCTTGTAAGAGTGTGAAGTGAAGTATTCTGCCGAACGTCCTATTATGATGCCCGCCAGCAATCCTACAATTACCGAACAAGAAATCCACATCCAGTTTTCCAATTTGAGGAGCCATAATATGACGAAAGTGAAGATCGCTATGAATACCGCACTAAGATTAACCCCAAGACTGAGCGATTTGAGAAGCTGCTCCATTCCTGCATTTTCTTTGGTACGTACTGTAAAAATTCCCAGGATTGATAGCACGATTCCCACCGCAGCAATCAACATCGGGGCAAACACGGCATTAAGC
>JAKQLB010000308.1 GCA_029567375.1 Bacteroidota bacterium
ATAAGCTCCAATGCAGCCTCGATGTCGAGCAGATTGTTGTAGGAAATCTCCTTGCCGTGCAACTGTTTTGGGAGGGACTCGACAGACCCTGTATATTTGGCCTGCTGGTGAGGGTTTTCGCCATAACGCAGAGGCATAGAATGGGCATTGTCCCTATTGAACCAGTTGAAGATCTGGGTGTCATAGTAGGAGGAGGTGTGGAATGCCTGTCTGGCAAATGACCTGCGCTCTTCGATATCACTTTCACCGTGCTTGGTCTTGAGCAGGTGGAGCAGCGGACCGTAAGCCTCCTTGCTGGAGGCGATGATTACATCCCGATAATTTTTAGCAGCTGCTCTGATAAGCGAAATGCCTCCGATATCGATTTTTTCAATAATCTCTTCGGGAGTTGCGCCCATCTGCACATATTTCTCAAAAGGATAGAGGTCTACAATCACCAGGTCGATAGGTTCTATTTCGTATTGCTCAATTTCTCCCAGGTCCTGAAGATGTTCTCTGCGATAGAGAATTCCTCCGAAAACCTTGGGGTGAAGTGTCTTCACCCTGCCTCCCAGGATAGAGGGATAGGAGGTAATCTCTTCCACTGCGGTAACCTCCAGCCCCAACTCTTTGAGAAATGTAAATGTTCCTCCGGTAGAAACCAGTTCAACACCACAGGCAACAAGTTCACGGGCTATCTCCTCAATGCCATCTTTGCTGTAGACTGAAATCAGCGCTCTTCTAATCTTTCTGGTGCAATTTTCGGTATGCATTCACGGGAATATGATAAAGTTGAGAAATATCAAGCAAATTTAGTAATAATAACGGGATTTTCGGCTATTTTTGCAGTATAATTTTGAAAGTAATGAATAGACGCTATTATGCCGTTATACTAGCCGGAGGCCAAGGGCTGAGAATGGGATATGATATTCCTAAACAATTCATTGAGATTGAGGGAAAACCGATTCTCAGACACACAATCGAGCGCTTCATGGAGAGCTTTGATGACATCGATATCATCGTGGTATTGCCTTCCGGAGAAAAGGAGTACTGGAAGGAATATTGCAATCGTACCGGTTTTTTAAAGCGTTATATCATGCCCTCCGGTGGCATAACAAGGTTTCATTCCGTTCAGAATGCTCTTAAATATGTGCCCAATGGGGCCATAGTGGCCATTCATGATGGAGTCCGTCCTTTTGTAACGTCGGATTTTATCAGGTCAATGTTTGAAAAGATGGAGGAGTGTAATGCTCTGGTGCCGGTAATTCCGCCTGTTGAGTCGTTGCGCGAAATCGGACCTGACGGAACATCGACAGCGGTAGACCGCTCCCGTTATCGTCTTGTACAGACTCCTCAGATATTTTATTCGGAATTGGTTAAAGAGGCATACTCTCAACCCTATAATCCTCTTTTCACCGATGACGCCTCAGTAGTGGAGTATCTGGGGCATAAAGTTTCAATTTGTGAGGGTCTCAGCAGCAATATAAAGATTACTACTCCGGAAGATCTGGCAGTTGCCAAGGCTATTTTCCGTGGGGAGAAGCGTTAGGATAATCCTTTACCCATACCTGGCGTTCAATTGCCTGGTCGAGGGAAACCCAGGTCTCCGTCTTCATGACACTGGGAATATTCTGAATGGTATTAACCAGAATTTCCATCAGATGGTCGTGGTCGAAACAGTAGATTTTTAGTAGAAGTGCATGGTTACCTGTTATGAAATGGCACTCTACAACTTCCGACATCTCCTTGAGAGCTTCTACAACCTGCGGATAACTGTTGGCCTGAGCGAGTGAGACTCCGACGAAGGCACATACATTGAGTCCGAGAGCCTTGGGTTTTACCAGTAAAGTGGAACCGGTGATGATACCCATGCTTTCCATTTTTTTGACTCTTTGATGTATGGCCGCTCCCGATACTCCGCACTCACGCGCTATCTCAAGAAAGGGCATTCTCGCATTTTTGACGAGAAATGAGAGGATTTTCTGATCAATCTGATCAATCTGATAAGTAGTCATAACAGCAATTTTAATTGCAAATATACGAAAAAATCGATATGTTGGTTATAATTTGTAACCTATTTCGACTTTTTTAAATTCTCTTTCTCTACAATCGCCAGACAATCAGCTATATTGAGAGTAGATGGATCGGTACCGCGAGGAATTTTGTAGTTATTTTTACCCTGTTTTATATAGGGTCCGTAACGGCCGTTGAGGATCTGGATTTTGTGCTCAGGAAATTCAGCTATCAGTTTTTGACTCTCCTTGCGTTCATTCTCTGCAATCAATTGTACCGCATCGTCCATGGTAACGGTATAGGGGTCAAGTTCCTTGGGCAGAGAGATGAAGGTAGAATCTATTCTGATGTAAGGTCCGAAACGGCCGATAGCTGTTGTGATGGTTTTCCCTTCATGCACGCCGATAGTGCGAGGAAGTTTGAGGAGTTGAAGAGCATCCTCGAGAGTAATTTCCTCTATTAATTGACCCTTCTTTAGGCTGACGAATTGTTTGTCCGGGTCCTCGTTGCTGCCTCTCTGTACCAGCGGGCCGAAGCGTCCCATTCGGGCGATAATCGGTTTTCCGGTAACAGGATCGGTGCCAAGGTGTTTTTCCACATTGGTATAAGTTCTGTCCTCAAGAGCATTGGTCACTTTTTCGTGGAAGGGTTCATAAAAGTCGCTTATTACCTCATTCCAAACCAGAAGACCTTTGGCTATATTGTCAAAATCTGCTTCTACCTTGGCAGTGAAGCCGTAATCGAGAATGTCCGGGAAGTTGGCTGAAAGGAAGTCCGTCACCAACATTCCGATGTTTTCGGGACAAAGTCTGTTCTTTTCGCGACCGACAATTTCGTTTTTGACCGTGGAGGTTATGGTGCCTTTGCTGAGGGTGATCTCAAGGTAATCCCTGGGAGTGCCTGGCTTGTCTCCTTTGATGACATAACCTCTTTTGAGGATGGTGGAGATGGTTGGTGCATAGGTGGAAGGACGGCCTATGCCGAGTTCTTCAAGTTTTCTGACCAGGCTCGCCTCGCTGTAGCGCTGAGGCCTCTGGGTGAATTTTTCGGTAGCGGTGATGCTCTCATCGGTCATCATCTGTCCGACGTTAAGATGGGGCAGTAAAGTGGCTTTTTCGCTCTCATCCTCATCGTCACGTCCTTCGATATAGACTTTTAGGAATCCGTCAAAAAGTATTTGTTCGCCCTGTACTAGAAACTTTTCTCTTATACGGTCTCCGGAGATGGTGATGTCGGTCTTTTCGAGACGCGCGTCAGCCATTTGTGAGGCTATTGTCCTCTTCCAAATCAGCGAGTAGAGCCTCTTTTCGTTGGCGTTGCCTTCTATGGAGGTGTTGGATATGTAAGTGGGGCGGATGGCCTCGTGTGCCTCCTGTGCTCCTTTGGTTTTTGTCTTGTAGTTGCGTGGTTGGGAGTATTCCGAACCATACATCGAGGTGATGGTCTCTTTCGCAGTGCCAAGCGCCAAAGATGAGAGGTTGGTTGAGTCGGTACGCATATAGGTGATGAGTCCGCTCTCGTAAAGTCTCTGTGCAATGACCATTGTCTGGCTTACCGATAATCCCAGTTTTCTGGAGGCCTCCTGCTGGAGAGCCGATGTGGTAAAGGGAGGCGCCGGAGTGCGTGTTATCTCCTTTTTTTCTATTGAGGAAATGTCAAAAGAGCATCCTTTGCAGTGCTCAAGGAAGGCTTTGGCCTCTTCCATGGTGGAGAATTTTTTATCAAGAACACCTTTTACGCGTGCATTGGACCCCTCCGGGATAAATATACCCTCTACCCTGAAGTAACGTTGAGCCTCGAATGAGGAAATTTCTCTTTCCCTATCCACAATCAACCTCACTGCCACAGATTGAACACGTCCGGCTGAGAGTTTGGGTTGGATCTTTTTCCAGAGAATTGGCGAGAGTTCAAATCCTACCAGACGATCGAGTACCCTGCGCGCCTGTTGGGCCATGACAAGGTTGGAGTCAATGTCACGAGGATTATCTATGGCATCCAGTATGGCATTTTTTGTAATTTCGTGAAAGACGATGCGCCGGCTTTTTTCTGCCGGGATCTTCAACGTCTGCTGCAAATGCCAGGCAATAGCCTCTCCTTCGCGGTCTTCATCCGATGCGAGCCATACCCTATCGGCTTTTTTTGCGGCAGCGGTCAGATCGGAAACAACTTTTTTCTTATCCTTGGGTACTTCGTATTGAGGTTCAAAGCCATTTTCGATGTCAATTCCCAGATCTTTTTTCTTAAGATCCAGTATGTGCCCGAAACTAGACTTTACAGTAAAACCTTTTCCCAAAAATTTCTCAATGGTCTTGGCCTTGGCAGGCGACTCTACAATTACCAGATTCTCTCCCATATTCCTAATTCTTTTCAAACTGAAATGCAAAGTAAGGGATAAAGAAATTAATTATCCAAATTTTAATTGCTATTTTTGCACGGTCGAAACATTTATATCTATGACGAAAAATAAAAAATCGGTCAACCGGAAGAGGTTTTTGAAGTGGTTTTGGTGGATAATAATGACACCCTTCGCACTTTTTTTCCTCTTTGTCGTCGGAGTGGCCTTTTTCGCCCATATTCCCTCATTTGAGGAGCTTGAAGACCCCAAGAGCAATCTGGCAACGGAACTTATTTCCGAAGATGGTAAGGTTATCAATACCTATCATGTGGAAAATCGCTCATATGTTTCTTTTGAGGAATTCCCGCCTCATCTGGTCAATGCGGCTATCTCTACTGAAGATGCTCGTTTCCGTCGCCATTCGGGCATAGATTTCAGGGGTCTTGCCCGAGTTGTGGTCAAAACACTGATCATGGGAGACTCGAGTCAGGGCGGAGGCAGCACGATTACCCAGCAGCTGGCCAAGACCCTTTATCCCCGCCAGGATGTGTCAAGTCGCATCCCGGGTGGTAAATTCATCAAACTTGTCACCATAAAAATCAAAGAGTGGATTACCGCAGTCAAGCTCGAGCGCAACTATACAAAGAATGAGATCGTGACGATGTACCTCAATGCCATATTCTTCGGCAGCAACGCTTATGGGGTCAAATCGGCAGCTGCAACATTCTTCGATAAGGATGTGAGCGATCTTACGGTCGAAGAGAGTGCCTGTCTGGTCGGAATGGTTAACAAACCTACCAGATACAATCCTGCCATTAATCCTGAGAATTCTCTCAAACGCCGCAATCACGTACTCAGGCAGATGGAAAAGTACGACTATATTTCTTCCGCACAATATGATTCCATAGTACAGATACCCATTGTGCTTTCCTACAGGCAACAGGACCACAATGCGGGTCTTGGTTCATATTATCGGGATATGCTCCGCCGTTATATGAACGCAAACGAGCCTCAACGCTCTTCCTATAGGCAGAAGGAGGATTATGTGGCTGATTCTACTCTTTGGATTGAGGATCCGCTCTATGGTTGGCTCAACAAAAACCTCAAACCCGACGGTACACAGTACAACCTTGACAAGGAGGGACTCCGCATATATACTACAATCGATTCCCGAATGCAGCAATATGCGGAAGATGCCATAAAGGAGCATCTGGGTCAAGATCTACAAAAGGTTTTCTTTAATGAACTCAGACGTAAACGCAATGCCCCATTCTCGGACGATGTGACTCCAGAAATTCGTGAAATGTTGATGAATCAGGCAATTAAGTGGAGTGATCGCTACCGTCAGCTGAAAAGGGAAGAGGTCAGTGAGGAGGAAATCCTCAGATCATTTAAACAGAAGGTCCAAATGCGTCTGTTCTCCTGGAATGAGCAGGGTTACATCGACACATTGATGACCCCATACGATTCCATCAAATATTACAAATCATTCCTTCGAGCTGCATTTATTGCATTGGAACCGCATACCGGTAAGGTCAAGGCCTATGTTGGCGGTCCGGACTACCGTTATTTCAAATATGACAATGCCAGACAGGGCAAACGTCAGGTAGGCTCTACCATCAAACCTTTCCTCTACACTCTTGCCATGCAGGAGGGTTTTACACCTTGCGATAAGGTAGTCAACATTCCTTATTCATTTCCTGTCGGAGATGAAGTCTGGACCCCCAAGAGTACCGACAGGGCAGAGCACATAGGCAAGACAGTTACACTCAAATGGGGTTTGACACACAGTTCCAACAATATTTCCGCCTATCTTATGAAACAGTTCGGTCCGCAGGCGATGGTGGAAATGTGCCGCAAGATGGGTATCAGTTCCTATTTGGACCCTGTTTATTCGCTTTGTGTGGGCTCTTGCGATATTTCCGTTTACGAAATGGTTGCTGCTTTCAATACTTTCCCCAGTCGTGGAGTTTACGTCTCTCCGATGCTGGTCAATCGTATTGAAGATAAGTCCGGCAATGTGCTGGCAAATTTTTCCTCCCGCAAAAAAGAGGCATTGAGTGATCCTACCGCCTATCTGATGGTCAATCTTATGCAGGGCGTGGTCAATGAGGGTACGGCAGGCCGTCTCCGCTGGAAATATGGTCTGACCAACAATATTGCCGGTAAAACCGGTACTACCAATGATCAGTCGGATGGATGGTTTATCGGTTTTACACCGAAACTGACTGCCGGAGTATGGGTGGGTGCAGAAGATCGTCAGGTGCACTTTGAAAGTTTGACATATGGTGCCGGATCCAATATGGCGTTGCCGATATGGGGAATATTCATGCAGAAAGTCTATGGCGATGAAAGCATCAGCATGGGTCCTGAGGACCTCTTTGTTCCCCCTTTGGGCTGGAGCATGGATTTGTCCTGCACAGGAGATGATAGCGATCTGTCCAACGAAAAAGTATCCACTTCCGGTGATGATCAAGGTTTTTTCAACTGATAACTCACACATGTTATGACAAAGCGCAATCTTGCACTTATATATGGCGGTGACTCTGCTGAGGTGGGAATTTCCATTCTCAGCGGCCGCAATGTTTCCCGTTATATCGACCGTTCAAAATACAATGTCTATCATGTGCTCCTTAAAGGTGCTTCGTGGCAGGTGGTAGAAGCCTCCGGAGAGGCTACCGAATCGAACCCCGAGGCAGGTATGACAGTATTGGCTCAAGTGGATAAAAATGATTTTTCCTTTACCTTTCAGGGGGAAAAGAGAAAGTTTGATCTGGCGATGATAATGATTCACGGTACTCCGGGAGAAAACGGAGTGTTACAGGGCTATCTTGAGATGATGGGCGTGCCCTTCACTACCTCTTCTTCGGCAGTTTCGGCTTCGGCTTTTGACAAACAGATCTGCAAAGTATTGTTGCGGGATTTCGGATTTAATTTGGCTCCGGATGTCTGTCTGAGAAAGGGTAAAGAGTTTTCCGTGCAAAAAATTGTGGAAAAGTTGGGTTTGCCTCTTTTTGTAAAACCCTGTTCCGGGGGCAGCAGTTTCGGTGTCAGCAAGGTTATGAAGGAGGAGGAGTTGGAAGAGGCGGTAAAACTGGCATTCAAATACAGCGATACGGTGTTGGTGGAGACCTACATCAGCGGACGTGAGATAACGCAGGGTGCATATATGGATGGGGAGAAGATAGTTGCGTTGCCCGTAACCGAAATTATTTCACACAACACGTTTTTCGATTACGAGGCCAAGTATAATGGCTTGAGCGATGAAATTTGTCCTGCGGATATTGCCCCTGAAAAGGTAGAGGAGATTTCGGCCATTACTCGCAGCATATATGATTGTTTGGGCTGTAGAGGTATCGTCAGGGTTGACTATTTCCTCTGTGAGGACGGCAGTGTGGTTTTTTTGGAGCTCAACACGGTACCCGGAATGACGGCGATGAGTTTGGTGCCCCAGCAGATACGTGCCGCCGGTTTGGATATGATGC
>JAKQLB010000315.1 GCA_029567375.1 Bacteroidota bacterium
TAGTAACCAAAATCTTTTTCATCATATCCTGTAATTAAAATTCGTATTACAAATGCTTATTGCATAAATCCGGCCAAAATTAGAAACTTATCTTTATTTTTGCAAAAAAAATGAAATGCACCCTTCAATTATACGTATAGGCGACATACTGGTCTCATCGGAAATAATCACCGAATACTTCAGTTGTGATTACGAAAAATGCGGTGGAATTTGCTGTATAGTAGGCGATAGCGGCGCTCCTCTGGAGGAAATGGAAGGGGATATTCTCAAGGCGGAATATCCGAATTATGCTGCCTGGATGAGTGCTGAAGGGCGTGCTCAGGTGGAGAAGAAGGGTTTTTTCGAGATTGACATGGATGGGGATATGGTGACACCGCTTATTGGTGACCGGGAGGAGTGCGTCTATTCCCGATTTGAAGGGTCACACTGCTTCTGTGCCATAGAGAGAGCATTTTGTGCCGGCAGGTGCGATTTCGCAAAACCCATATCCTGTCGTCTCTATCCTATCAGGGTTTCCAAACTTTCTAGCGGATTGACTGCTCTCAACATCCATCGCTGGCCAATCTGTGACTGTGCTTTTGAAAAAGGCAAAAAAGAAGGGATTCCCGTTTACAAATTTCTCAGGAATCCCATCATATTCAGGTATGGCGAAGAGTTTTACTCCGAACTGGAGTCGGCTGCCAGCACTTTGAGCGCCAGGTCGTAGTCCTCGTCACTCACCACCAGTTTGATAGCTCCGTCATACATATTGCAGAAGCCCTGTAGTGAGGAATTTTCATTCATAATCGCTGCGGTTATGCCTTCGCTTTCAAGCAATCCTTTGGCGATGTGAGCCAGATAGGGCTCCGTGTACCTTGCAACTTCTTTCATTTTCGCTATTTATTATTCTATTGTACCTCTTGTGAGGTATTTTCCTCTTCTTCACGACTGATACGGTAGCTGATTGCGCGCAGGATGCGGTCTACATCCTTGCGCAGTCCATCTACCACGATAGGGTCTTGCCTAAGGTCGAATACTATGGCATCTTCATACATTCTGGTTAGACGTGTAATTGCCTTTCTGTGTCTGAATACAACCTTTTCGTCATCTTTGCTCCCTATTTCATACCCTGCATCCTTGAGGGTATCTTCGATAGTGCCCGCATACTTCGAATAATCACCGTTGAGGTGAAATTTTCTCTTGACAAATCCCAATGCGGGATAGATAGCGGCCACCAATAGGAAGAAAATGACCAATTTGGGCAGTGAACCTTCCCGGAAAAGACCTGCGAAGGTAATGTCGGTATTCTTGGTATATTGCCATAAGAAAAGCAAACCGACTATGATAAAAAAGATGACCAGAAAATAAAGTAAGTACTTTAAGGACCTTATCAGATATTTCATAACGCTATTATTGTGTTAATAATGAATTGTTTTAACTATTTTCTGCAAATTTAATGCTATGTTTTAAAAAAAGGAATTATTTTTGTACAATAATATGAAAAACCACAAAACAGTTATACGATGAAAAAAGTTGTAATCACATTATCAATTGTGGCAGCAGTCCTTCTGGGAGTGCTGGTATTTGTTTGGGTAAGCAAACACAAATTGGTAAAGGACCTTAATCTTGAAAAAGAGGACCTCACCACTGAACTGGTTGCCCTCCAGAATGATTATGCCACCCTTACCTCCACCAACCAGGCGATTAATGACTCTCTCGCAGTAGAGAGAGAAAAGGTGGGACAGCTAATCGAGCGTCTTCAGAAGACCGAGGCCACCAACAGGTCTAAGATTCGCCAGTATGAAAAGGAGCTTGGCACGCTCCGTTCCATTATGAAAGGATATATTGTTCAGATAGATTCTCTCAATACCCTAAATACAGCTTTGCGTCAGCAGGCCTCAGAAGCACGCCAGGAGGCAGAAGAGAGTCGTAAGCAGTACGACGAGCTGGTAACTACTACCGAAGCTCTGTCTGCCAAGGCATCTGCGGGTGCAGTAGTCAAAGCCAGGGGAGTTGTCCTTTCAGCCATCAATGCCTCCAACAAAGAGACTAACCGCAGCAGTCGTGTCGAAAAACTTCGCACTTGTCTCAGTTTGATAGAAAATACCATTGCTGAGAAGGGTCCCAAGGTAATCTACATCAGAGTGAAAGGTCCCGATGGTATCCTTATGACAGGCGATCAGCAGAGAATCTTTACGGTTGATGGCGAGGAGATGATCTATTCAGCTTCACGTGAGGTTGATTATCAGGGTGAGGAGGTGGAGGTTTGCATCTACTTTGCAAGCGGCGAAGGTTTCGTGAAGGGTATCTACAATGTTGAGGTTTACTCTTCGGAGATTATGCTTGGTAGTGCAGATCTGCTCTTGAGATAGAGCACTTTTATGGCGGGTATCTATATCCATCTGCCTTTCTGTTCCTCTTTTTGCCTCTATTGCGACTTCTATTCTGAGATTGATGGCAGAGAACAGCGCAGACGCTATCTGAATGCCCTGAAGTCCGAGATTTCGGAAAGAGTTGATTATTTTGGAGGAGTGCTCCCCGATACCATTTACATGGGCGGAGGCACTCCTTCGCTTTTGGACAACGAAGAAATTGCCGACCTGGCGGATACGCTGCGCAATAGGTTTGAAATCACACATCTTCGTGAATTTACCCTGGAGGCCAACCCCGACGACATAACTCCACAAAAACTAGAGAGCTGGCTCCGTGCAGGAGTGGACAGGTTGAGTATTGGAGTTCAGTCATTCTGTGATGACCATCTAGTATGGATGCGCCGAAGACATTCCTCGGACCAGGCAATAAATGCCTTTAAAATGGCGCGTGAGGCTGGTTTTGACAATATTTCACTCGATTTAATTTTTGGTTTCGAAGGGCTCTCCGACGAGCAGTGGGGGTATAATATTGCAGAGCTCATAGCTCTCTCTCCCGAGCATGTTTCCTGTTACCAGATGAGCATTGAACCGGATAGTGAACTCGCTTCGCTCGCCGATGCCGGTCGCTATAACGAGCTTGCTCAAGAGGTTTGTGCGGCCCACTATTCTCTTTTGCAGCAGATGCTTAAAAAGGCCGGTTACCGTCAGTATGAGATATCCAATTTTGCCATTCCCGGGAGAGAATCGATCCACAATTCCTCTTATTGGGAGAGAATACCCTACCTCGGGTTAGGAGCCTCGGCTCACTCTTTTGACGGCCGTAGCTGCCGCTGCCGGAATATTGCTGAGATGAAGAGCTATATTGATGCAATGGAAGGCAATGATTCCATTAAAATAAGAAGTGAGGAAATCCTCTCCGAGGATGATAAATTCAACGAGCAGATAATGCTCGGTTTACGAAAAGTAGCCGGCCTCTCTATTTCTTCTCTTGAGAGCTCAAGATTGGCAAAAATAAAACCGGTACTTGATTATTTGACGAGTACCGGCGACATAATATCTGAAGGCGGCATTATCCGAATCACGGAAGAGAAATTGTTTGTTTCTGACGGGATAATGCAGCAACTTTTTCTCTAGACTATCCCGTTTGCCTTTAAGTAGGCGTAGATGGCTGTCAGGGCAAAACCTCCCATAATTGCAGTCACTATCACAATTCCTATCACTTTCAATCTTTTGAACCAGATGGTGTTACTCAGGCCGATTGACTGGAATGCGCTCCAGAAACCATGGGTGAGGTGAAACCAGATGGCTGCAAACCAGATAAGATAGAGGAGGGTTATCCAAATGTTTCCAAAGGTGGAGGCCATCAGTTCGTTGGGGTTGGCAGATTCCCCGCCCATCCACTCAGCAAGCTGCATGTCAGCCCAGAAGTGTGTAAGGTGGAGTACAAGCCCCAAAACCACGATGATACCGAGAACAATCATGTTGCGTGAGGCCCATGAATCGGTAGGTGCTTTGTTGGGGACAGCATAACGGTTGTAACCGCCGCGTGCCCTGATATTGCCGAGAGTGAGAATGAACGCGTACACGATATGGATGACAAATCCGAAAGCGAGTACGGGTACGAGAATGCTCACAATGGGAAGAGCCATAAAATCACACACTTGTTGGAATGTTTCCTCACTGAAGATGGATGTGATGTTGAGGCCCATGTGGAGCACCAAAAAAAGGATCAGGAACAATCCGCTGATGCTCATGATTACCTTTTTTCCGATGGATGAAGTAAATATATTTGCCATAAGTCAAATTTTATATCTCAGTTATTTAAGGGCGCAAATATAGACCTTAAGTTGTAAAAATCATAATATTTAACTACTTTTGTTAGTTGTAAAAACCAAATAGCAGACAATTGTATGAAGTACAATAAGATATTATTGAAGCTCAGCGGCGAGGCCATAGGAGGTCCCGACGGAGTAGGACTTGATGAGGAGGTGATGGCGCGTTATGCCGAGGCTGTGGCTTCCGTAGTGCGCCAAGGTGTGCGGGTTGCCATTGTTATCGGCGGCGGCAATATTTTCCGCGGTCTGGCGGGCACGGAACGCGGATTTGACCGTGTGAGAGGAGATCAGATGGGTATGCTTGCTACCGTTATCAACAGCATCGGACTCTCTCTTTCGCTGAGAAATGCGGGACTCAAGGCGGAGGTCTTTACCTCTACACCTATGCGTCCCATGGCCAGATATTATATGCGTGACGAAGTACTGGCTTACATGGAAGAGGGTGGAGTAGCCGTGGTGGCCGGAGGTACAGGCAACCCTTTCTTCACCACTGACTCTGCAGCAGCTCTCAGAGCCTGTGAGCTTAGCGCAGATGCCCTTTTGAAAGGGACCAAAGTGGATGGAGTCTATGACAAGGACCCAAAAAAACATACGGATGCAGTAAAATATCGTTCCATTACATTTGAAAAAGCCATTGAAGACAACCTTCGAGTGATGGATCAGACTGCATTTACCCTATGCAGAGAGAATGATATGCCCATCATTGTCTTCGACATCAACAAAGAAGGCAACCTCAAGCGGATCGCTGCCGGAGAGGAAGTGGGTACAATAGTCTCAAATCATGTTAAGACGATAACTATTTAATACAAAACTGATAATGATGATAGAGAAAGCAAAAGAAATCATTGCTTCGACCAGTCAAAAGATGGCTGAGGCCGTGGAGTTTCTGGACGAAGATCTCAAAACCTACCGGGCAGGTAAGGCCAATCCGGCAGTGTTCAACGCCGTTATGGTCAATTACTATGGATCGATGACTCCCGTTCCCCAGGTAGCCAGCATCAATACCCCCGATGCAAAAACAATTATCATCCAGCCCTGGGACAAAAAGATGATTCCCGCCATCGAGAAGGCCATAATGGATGCCAACATAGGATTTACTCCACAGAACAACGGAGAACAGATCCGCATCAACGTGCCCGCTCTGACGGAGGAACGCCGCCGCGATCTGGTAAAGAAAGCGAGAACTGCCGGCGAAAATGCCAAGATCAGCATTCGCAACGCACGTCGCGAAGGTATCGAGATACTTAGGAAGTTGCAAAAAGAGGGTATGCCTGAAGATGTGGTAAAAGTTTCCGAGGGAGATATTCAGAAAGAGACCGATACCTTCACCAAAAATGTTGACGAATTGCTCGCCGACAAAGAGAAGGAGATAATGACGGTATAATGATACAAATCATCTGCGGACCCTGCAGTGCCGAGTCTGAAGAGCAGGTGCTGGCTACAGCATCTGCTCTTGTTGATATTTTTGCAGACAGGAAAGAGTACTGCCATATAGCCTACAGAGCGGGGTTGTGGAAACCCCGTACCCGTCCCGGTACATTTGAAGGGGTGGGAGAGGCAGGCATTCCCTGGTTGCAGAGAGTGCGCCGTGAGACCGGCTTGAAGGTCATTGTGGAAGTGGCTACACCGGCTCATCTGGAAGCGGTATTGAAGGCCGGAATCGACATGATATGGGTTGGAGCCCGCACTACGGCCAATCCTTTTGCAGTACAGGAATTGGCAGATGCTCTCCAGGGAGTGGATATCTCCGTATTTGTCAAAAACCCCCTCAATCCTGATCTTGACCTGTGGCTGGGAGCTGTAGAAAGGATTGAAATGGCGGGTATACGGGACATCTCCGTCATTCACCGGGGCTTTTCATTTTACGAAAAAGGCCGCTATCGTAACGAACCGAAGTGGCAGGTACCCATTGATCTTATGCGCAGACGCCCCGATATGAGGATACTCTGCGACCCCAGCCATATTACCGGTAACCGGGAATATCTTCTCGAAGTATCTCAGATGGCAATGGACCTGGGCTTTGACGGACTCTTTATCGAGAGTCATATAGCCCCCGACTCTGCACTCAGCGACCCGGAACAACAGATAGAGCCACACTCTCTGGGTCGGATGCTTGACGCTATCCGGATACGCAGCAGCATTCCTGAAGATGAAGAACTCAGCAGGAGGCTGCAGGAGCTTAGGTCACGAATTGACTCGCTGGATGAGGATATTCTGGAAATTCTGGAACTCAGAATGGGAGTGGTTGATCAGATAGGTACTCAGAAACGGCGCGGCAATATCACAATACTGCAGCAGCAACGCTGGGAAGAGATTCTCGAGAAGACACGCAGCGGAGCATTATCCCGCGGTCTCGACCCCGGATTTGTAGAGGAACTTTTTAAACTTATCCATGTTGCTTCTATCAAACGCCAAGTTTGAGTTATGAGTATGTAGTGTGTAGTGTGTAGTACTGAGTTCTGGGTATGTAGTCTTGAGTGGTACGGAGTGTAGATAAGTCCCGAGTTCTAAGTTTCGAGTCAGGAGTAAGTTGAGGTTGGTATTGGGTGAGGAATATGTGGTGTGGGGTACAGATGAAAAATATTTAAAAATTATTATTATTATTTACAAATTATTTCCTATCTTTGGCATTGCCAATTGTATCGAAAAAAGAGCATTAACGATTAACAATAAAATTAATAATAAGTAACTTAAAACAAAACATGATGAAAAAAATGGGTAAATTGTTGCTAATGGCGGCCGTGCTGCTCGTTGCAACATTCTCCGCTAATGCCAAGGCTGACAAGGTTGAACTCTGTGACGGCAAAATCGCAGTGGCTGTAAAGGATCTTGCTCCCAATGCTGATCTTACAGGCCTGGTTACCAACTACACTATCACTGTAGCTCCCGATGTTATCGAACAGTGCACCGCGCTGATTCTGACCCCGGTTGTAAGGGACGCCGATTCCAAAGCCAAGAGAGTTGTCGAGATTCTGGTCATCAGTGCTCCCGGAGAAAGGTATCGCAGCATGTGGGTTGAAGAGCAGCTCTACAAAACATGCGACCCCAACCGTGTAAAATTCTACACTGTCAAGAAGGGCGAATACCTCACCATCGAGACAAACAGCCTCGTTCCCTATGAGAGCTGGATGGATGACGGCAAGTTTACAGTGACCACACAGAAAGCCACTTACAATCCTGATTGTATTGAAAAACTGTGTGGGACCGAAGAGGTTTGCGATGTTCCCTATCTCAGCAGTCCGCTCACAGTTGATCCTCTCTGGACTTCAGTTACTCCCGTTTTGGTTGACATCGACCCCATCAGGGCACTCAAGACTAAACTTTACTATCCTGTAAATGTTTCCAGGTCCGTTGAGTCTTATCTCGAGAACCAGGATGCCCTCGCACTTCTGGGTACGCTCAATCAACCTAACTTTACAGTTGCAAGTATAAAGATCGGCGGTTGGGCATCGCCTGAGGCTACGGTAGCATACAACCAGAGACTTTCCGAAAGACGTGCAGCTACTCTCAAGGGCATCATCGCCGGTAAGTACAACTTCCCCGAGAGCATTTACTCGGTATCCGGTAATGGTGAGTATTGGGATGATGTTATCGATTTCATCGCAACTACTGATGATCCTGTTGTAAAGGCTTCTAAGGAAGAACTCGAGGCTGCAATAGCAAACAATGCCAACCTTGATGCCAGAGAAGCTGCTATCAGGAGAATTGATAGGGGCAGACCCTACAGGGTGATTTTCGATCAGGTATATCCCAGATCTCGTTTTGCTGACTGTACGGTTTCATACCAGCTCAAGGGCTTTAACAGGGAGCATGCCATGGTTGTGTTCAGAACTGATCCTTACCAGCTCACTGAGAATGATTACATCCAGCTTCTCGCGGTTGATCCCGATCCCGTAGTACTCGAAAAGGCTGTAGAGATCTATGACAACGAGAGTCTCTATGCAATTGCTGCAAAGGCTGAGGCTGATGCAGGTAACTACGATCAAGCTATAGCATACTACGAGAAAGCCGGTGACTCCGAGGAAGTGATGAACAACATTGCTTGCTGCTACCTCCTCAAGGGTGACTCGAAGAATGCTGAGAAGTATCTTGAGAAAACCAAGGGTCTGGATGTTTATGAAGGCAACCGGAACGAATTGAGAAAAGTAGTTTTGAACAACAAGTACTTCAAGTAACAGTTCCAATTCTCAATTTAAAGTTAATTATGCTGCCCGCGATTTGTTGGGCAGCATTTTTTTGATACGATATTGCCAAACTGCAATTATTTCGTACATTTGCATCTCCAAGGCGAAAGCCCCACAACCGGCTCAGGTGGTGGAATAGGTAGACACGCAGGACTTAAAATCCTGTGGGCAGAAATGCCCGTACGGGTTCGATTCCCGTCCCGAGCACAAAAACCCCTCATAATCTTTCGATTTTGAGGGGTTTGGTTTTTTGCAATTCAACTAATATCTTATTTGAACAACTTCTTGCAGAGGGTGGGGATGTCGGAAATGGGGGTGACGGTAATGCCGCCTTCAGGACGCTTTGCAAAAGAACTTTCCTTGTTGTATGAAGAGATGAATATCTGTTCAAATCCGAGCTTCTCGGCCTCGGCAATGCGTCTCTCCACCTGACTGACCGGACGAATCTCGCCGCTGAGTCCCACTTCAGCAGCAAAGCAGATTTTCGGACTTATATGGAGATCAAAATTTGAGGAAAGAATTGCAGCGGCAATGGCCAAATCACATGCAGGATCGCTGACTCTCAACCCTCCGGCAATATTGAGGAAGACATCTTTGGCTGCAAGTCTGAATCCGGCGCGCTTTTCCAGTACTGCAAGCAACATATTGAGCCGCCGAACATCAAATCCGGTAGTGGAGCGTTGAGGAGTGCCGTAAGTCGCCGTGCTTACCAATGATTGTATTTCAATCAAAAAGGGTCTTGTGCCATCCATCATGGCACTTACCGCCACTCCGCTCAAATCATCCTTGTGCATCGGCATAAAGATCTCGGAGGGATTGGAAACTTCCCGAAGACCATTGCCGGTCATCTCGAAAACCGCAAGTTCATCGGTGGATCCGAAACGGATTTTGATGCTGCGAAGGATACGGTAGGCGCCTTTTGTGTCGCCCTCAAATAGCAGCACTACATCTACTATGTGCTCCAGAATTTTCGGGCCGGCGATGGAACCGTCTTTGGTGATGTGTCCGATCAGGATTACCGGTACATTGCTCTCCTTTGCGTAGCGAAGCAGTACGGAGGCACATTCTCTAACTTGCGATACACTGCCGGCGGAGGACTCAATGTTCTCGCTGTAGATGGTCTGGATGGAGTCGATTATGAGCAAAGAGGGCTTAACTTCCTTGGCCTGCACCAGGATATTCTCCAGCAGAGTTTCACCCAGCACATAGCATTGCGAGTCATCGCCCTGCAGTCGTTGGGCGCGGAGTTTGATCTGAACCGCACTCTCCTCTCCCGATACATAAAGGGTCTTGAGTCCTGAAGCATGGAGCGGAATCTGAAGGGAGAGAGTAGATTTACCGATGCCTGGTTCCCCTCCTATGAGAATCATTGAGCCTTGCACCATTCCTCCTCCAAGTATTCTGTCCAGTTCCGTATTTCCTATGGAAAATCTCTGTTCTTCGTCAAAAGTAATTCCGGTCAGAAGCTGGGGACGTGCATCTTGTGTCTGTATTAGGTTACGGTTGCGTCCGGAAGCTCCACCTCCGGTGCCGGCAGAGGATTTTGGCTCCTCCACCATACTGTTCCATTCGCCGCAAGCGGGGCAGCGTCCCATCCATTTTGGACTTTCATTACCGCAGGAGCTGCAGAACCAAGCTGATTTTCTCTTTGCCATGATGCAAAGATAATAAATCACCAAAAAAACTTTGATATACCGTAAAATTATCTGATGAATAAGTTTTATTTTTCCTATTTTTGCGAACAAACCAAAAACCTCAAAAGCAGTGATCAGTTTCAATATTGAATACAAGACCTATTTCGGCCAGCAATTGTATGTTGCAGGTTCAATCCCCGAGTTGGGAAAGTGGGATTATTCCCGTGCACTTCCTATGAAATATTCTGAAGGGGGAAATTGGAAAGCAAACATCAAAACCCTTCAAGGTACCTTTTCATACAAATACATACTCAAGAGTCCTTCGGGTATCCTGGTTGAAGTAGGTGAACCCAGAACTATTTCAACCATCGGCCGCTTCGGCAACATTGTACTGCAAGATATGTGGCAGGGAAGCAGCGACCATTCCGCTTTTCTTTCAGCTCCCTTTGCAAATGTCTTTTACAGGAGGAAGAGCCTGAAGTCTCCGGTGGAGTCAAACTTTGTAAAGGAACTCGTTATCAGGGTGACCGCACCTCTGGTTCAATCCGAAGACTCTATTTCTATTTGCGGTGAGTCCGATGCTCTTGGAAACTGGAATCCGCTTAAGGCCCTGCCTATGCGTCCTGTTTCAGGATGCAGGTGGGAGGTGGCTCTGGATGCGTCACGCTTGCCTGAAGTTGTGAGGTTTAAGTTTATAAAGCTTATAGGAGAGTCTGCCTGTATCTGGGAGGCTTGTGATAACAGGGTACTTGAGATTCCTGTGTTGGCAAAGGGAGGCTCCATACGTTATGAATGCGGTGTGACAACTTTCCCGCCGCGTACTCCCCGTTTTGCAGGAGTGGCGGTTCCTGTTTTCTCGCTACGCAGTAAAGAGGGCTATGGCATAGGTGATTTTAGCGATATCCGAAAACTGGTAGATTGGGCTACCATCACACAGCAGAGCATTATCCAGCTTTTACCTATCAACGATACCTGGTCTACGGGTACCTGGACCGACTCGTACCCCTATTCGGGCATCTCAATCATGGCTTTGCATCCTATATATATCAATCCTTCTCTTGTTGGAAAGGTGGATGATATCGCTAAGTTAAAGAAGTTTGAGTCAGAGCGACGTGCTCTTAATGCCCTCGAAACTCTCGATTATGAGAGGGTTTTGCATCTCAAGGATGCTTGGTGTAGGACACTTTTCGAGCAAAACGGCGATTCATTTATGGAGGATCCCGGATTTCAGGAGTTTTTTGAGGGCAATCGCGAATGGCTTCTTCCTTATGCGGCCTTTTGTGTTTTGAGGGATAAATATGATACTGCCGACTTTTCCCGTTGGGAAAAATATTCCATTTATGATCGCAAAAAGGTAGACACTCTCTGGAAAAATGTGCGCTCCGGCCGGGAAATGAGGTACTATGTATATCTGCAGCACCATCTTCATCTCCAGATGCTGGATGCCCGTGATTATGCCCATTCCAGAGGCATAGCCATAAAAGGTGACATTCCGATAGGAATTACACCTCAAAGCGTGGAAGCCTGGAGTGAGCCCCATTATTTCAATATGGATGCACAGGCGGGTGCGCCGCCTGATGACTTTTCGGTCAAAGGCCAGAACTGGGGCTTTCCTACTTATAATTGGGCAAGGATGGCTGAAGATGGTTATAGCTGGTGGAAGAGACGTTTTACCAAGATGGCGGAATATTTCGATGCATACCGCATAGACCATGTTCTGGGATTTTTCAGGATCTGGCAGGTGCCTTCCAATCAGGTTCTCGGCCTTATGGGACATTTCAATCCCGCCATGCCCTACTCCTATGAGGATATGATATCGCGCGGATTTGATTTCAGGTACGACCGTCACGCTACTCCCTTTATCCGCTACTATATGCTTCGCGAAATGTTCGGTGACAGGTGTCAGATGGTGCAGGAGACATTTCTCGATTCGAACGAGCTTGATGTTTTCACTCTTAAACCTGAATTTTCCAACCAGAAACTCATTGAGGCCTGGTTTGAGGGCAAAGAGGATAATGAGCTGAAGGATGGCATAATGGCCCTTGCCGGAGAGGTTCTCTTTGTGGAGGATCCCCACAATTTCGGATGCTTCCATCCGAGAATTTCCGCTCAGTATACTTACAGCTATCAGGCACTTTCCGAAGAGGAAAAGTCGGCATTCAACCGTCTCTATGATGAATTTTTCTATACAAGGCACAATTCATTCTGGCAGGAGGCGGCCATGCGCAGACTGCCTCAACTGATTACTGCCACCAATATGCTCACTTGCGCTGAGGATCTCGGTATGATACCGGCCTGCGTACCGCCGGTACTCGAACAACTCAAGATACTTACGCTCGAAATACAAAGGATGCCTAAGGAGGTAGGTGTCAACCTAGGTAACCCGGCATACTATCCCTATCTTTCGGTTTGTGCTACCGGCACACATGATACCAGTACTCTCCGCGGTTGGTGGCTTGAAAGGTATGGCGAAGATTGCCCCAGCCATCATTGCGAAGATATAGTGGACAGCCATCTCAATTCCCCGGCCATGCTTGCCATATTGCCGCTTCAGGATTGGTTCTCTCTGGATGATTCTCTACGTGTAGAGGATCCGGAAAGTGAGCGCATCAATATACCCTCAAACCCCAAACACTACTGGAGGTACAGGATGCACCTCACTCTTGAGGATCTATTCGATAAAACGCAATTCAACTCACACATTGCACATAAAGTGATCCTAAGCGGTCGTTCAGAAAGATAATCCATCACACACAACTATGACAAAAAGCACTTCTACTGAAAAGAAAACCCGTAAGAAACTGGCCATCCACTGGCAGATTCTCATTGGTATCGGTCTCGGTATCATCTTCGGTATCGTGATGACCAAATTCATTCCTTACGAAAAATGGTC
>JAKQLB010000327.1 GCA_029567375.1 Bacteroidota bacterium
GAAGAATTGGAAAGTGGCGATGACCATGAAACCGATTACGTTCGCTTGCAACAGGCTAAAGAAAAGTGGGAGCAAGCGGCAGACGCACAACTGGAAGCGCGGCACAGGTGGAATGAGGAAAGGTATGAAGTTAAATCGAAAATCGCCACTTTAATGGGAAAAGAGACGAATTACGAATGGAGAAAAGTAAGGAGTGAACATGGAGATTATTGAGCGATATACATCAGCGGCAATGAAATTAGACGACCTGAGAAGGGAAAAAGCCAGATTGAAAGACGAGGTTATCCCGGAGGAAGTTAAGCGGGCGTTATGTGAGATTGACGAAGAATTTGAGCCACTTGAAAGGGAAGCTCAAAAGGAATTAGAGGATGCTCAGGTTGAGGTTGTAAAAGCCGTTCTGGAACGAGGGCAGACCATTAAAGGGTCAACGCACATGGCAGTTTATAGGAAGCCTTCGGTTACTTGGGATACCGAGCTGTTGGAAAAGCTTAGCCAGAAATATCCCGAGATAGATTTGGCAAGGAAAGTCGGCAACCCTTCTGTGGCAATTAGATTGAATAAATGAAAGGAGAGTATGAGAATATGGATAAAGAGCCAATATATGCTGACGGATTAAAGGTTTGCCCAAAGTGCGGCGCATCAGAGTTCTGGGTAATTTGGAAACAATGGTTTAGTGATGACGGCATTGAAGACGTGAATGCTGGAATACAGTGTAAAGCTTGCGGGGCGATGTTTTATACACGTGAGTATTATTGGGCGACTATGGCTTTTCCTGAATAAAGAGGAGTGAACATGAAGACTAATCGTATTTTCGCAGAGGACATCAAAGCTTGTCCGAAGTGTGGGTCAACTGATTTTTATCAGGATTTGGCAGGCGGCGAAGATTATATGGAGCTTGTAGGTATAGCTTGTAATAATTGTGGTGAGTATTATCCAACTGAAAGAGGGTGGATAAACAAAGATAAAGAGCCAACTGATATTGATGAAAACAAAGCAGAAAAGGAGTGATCATGGACGCAGAATTTATTTTTGCAGAAGACGTTGAAGTTTGCCCAAAATGCGGCTCGTCTGAATTTTGGGAGAATCGGATAATCTGGACGGGTGATGACCCGACTGATGAAGAGCTTGCAAGTATTGAGTGCAAGGGATGCGGCGCTGTTTTCTATGCGCGTGATTATTATCGGCGGCGCTTCGGCAAGCTTGAAGATGAT
>JAKQLB010000333.1 GCA_029567375.1 Bacteroidota bacterium
GCAGCGCCTGCAAAACTCACATCAGGGTGGGATTCCGGAGACCTGGTAGAAGAGGGGATGGAGTTCACAGAGAAAGGGTATGCAAAGGGTGTTATTTTATCATCCAAACAACTAGACCCACTCAACGTCAAAATTGACATCAATATGAGCAATCCTGGAGTCAATAAAACCATAAAGGATCTTCGCGGGAAACTATCAAAGAGGGTTGATGAGTTCGGTTTAAAAATGCAAGATGTTTATGAGGATATCGTGTATCGGGGCATTGACGCGGGGAAAACGTTCGATCAGATAATGGAGGATGTTAGGCTTGCAACCGGGAAAGGGATTAAAGAAGCGAACCAGATAGCAACCGAAATTATAGTCAATGCTGCAAGAAAAGCCGAAACAGAGACGTTTCTGAACGTTGGTATAGAGATATTCCGCTGGATCACAGTAACCGATTCAAAAACGTGTGAAACCTGTTTGGCCCTGAACGGCCAGGTTTACCGGTGGAATGATCTTGAGGGTGCCTATATCAATATGGACTCAAAAAAGTTTCTGTATGAGGAACTTGAGGATCTGGCATCAGAGTTTGGGGTGGAGGATTGGATTGTGACTGATGCAGACGGGCCGCCTATTCATCATGCTGGGGAATGCCGGTGTCATTTTCAACCGGTTATGACATACGAGCAGTATCAGGGCACCCGTGGATCAGACAAAATAAAGTCTATAGTTAGCGAAGTTTGAATATATAGAAACGCATTACTCTATATATGCTATCCACACCGGACGGTCATGCTGCACTGATACGGGAACTTGAACCCGTCAGATGGCAGAAGAACCGGTTTGGACCGGGCATTACACCCGGTTATACTGAACACGGGAAAGTATGTCAGATCATATTCGATCCGTTGAAATATGATAAAGCCCGCGCTCTTTCATGGCTCGATGAACAAGATTATGTTCCTATAGAGTTTTTAGAATTTTCTATAGAATCAATTCGAGAACATGAGGAAACAAGGGAAATTCCCGCGTCTTCTCCGCGAACGTTATCATTTTCGTGGCAGGAGGCAGGCGGAAAACTGGAAAAGCGC
>JAKQLB010000353.1 GCA_029567375.1 Bacteroidota bacterium
CTCTGCCGTATCAACATGTTTCTGCATGACATCGACTATGACAAGTTTGATATTGCCCATGGCGATACGCTGACCGATCCCAAACATTGGGATGACGAGCCCTTTGAGGCAATCGTGTCCAATCCGCCGTATTCCATCCGGTGGGAAGGCGACGCCAATCCTCTGCTTATCAATGACCCAAGATTTTCTCCTGCTGGAGTGCTGGCCCCCAAGTCCAAAGCAGATTTGGCGTTTATCATGCACTCGCTAGCATGGCTCGCAACCACCGGCACTGCCGCCATCGTCTGTTTTCCGGGTGTTCTGTACCGGGGCGGGGCGGAGCAGAAAATCCGCAAATATCTGATCGATAACAATTATGTAGATTGCATCATCCAATTGCCGGACAATCTCTTTTTCGGCACCAGCATCGCTACCTGTATCATGGTGCTCAAAAAGTCCAAAACCGATAACAGTACGCTGTTCATCGATGCATCCAAGGAGTGCGTCAAGGTTACCAATAACAACAAGCTGACGCAGGAAAATATCAAGACAATAGTTTCAGCGTATACTGCCCGAGGGAATAAAGATCATTTTGCGAGGCTTGTTCCCAATGCCGAGATTGCGGCACAGGATTATAATCTTTCGGTTTCCACCTATGTCGATCAGAAAGATACACGGGAAATGATCGATATCAAAAAGCTCAATGAGCAAATTGAGAAGATTGTCGCGCGGGAGCAGAAACTCCGCGATGAGATTGCCAAGATTATTGCGGAAATCGAGGGGCAGGCATGAGCAAGCTGGATGAGCTGATTGCCGAACTTTGCCCTGAGGGGGTGGAGTATAAAAATCTGGATGAAATAGGCATTTTTTTTAGTGGATTATCTGGAAAATCTAAGAATGATTTTAGCAATGGCAATGCTAAGTTTGTTACCTATATGAATGTGTTTAGCAATTTATCAATAGAAAAAGAAATAAATGATTTTGTAAAAATTGAAAAAGGAGAAAGGCAAAACACGATAAAATATGGGGACATTCTTTTTACTGGTTCTTCAGAAACACCTGAAGAAAGTGGTATGTCTTGTGTATTCATGCAGGAAACAAAAGATCCAATCTATCTTAATAGCTTTTGCTTTGGATTTAGATTGAGTAATTCAAATATCCTATTACCAGATTTTTCAAAATATTTATTCCGCTCAGAGGATTTAAGAAAGCAGATAATCCGCACTGCTAGTGGCGTAACAAGATTCAACATTTCAAAAGCAAAAATGGGGAAAGTAAGAATCCCCATCCCACCCCTCCCTATTCAACAGGAAATAGTTAGAATCCTGGACACCTTCACGGAGCTTGAGGCGGAGCTTGAGGCGGAGCTTGAGGCGGAGCTTGAGGCGCGCAAAAGGCAGTATGAATATTATCGGGATAAGCTGCTGACTCCTGTAGAACAATATGGAAAGTGGCTTCTAAACGGCAAAAAGATTGAGTGGAAGAAACTTAGAGATGTAGCTGAGTTCAAGAATGGGTTTGCTTTTAAAAGTAGTTTATTTAAAATGAATGGATTACCAATAATTAGAATTACAAACATAAATAATTCAAATGTTGATTTGCTTGATGTTAAGTATTTTAATCCTTTTGACTATCAAGAAAATATGAAGAATTATGAGATTAATAGAGGTGATATATTAATAGCAATGTCTGGTGCAACGACAGGTAAAATTGGTTATTATAATAGCGAACTTACTGCTTATCTTAACCAGCGAGTTGGAAAATTTATTGCCAAATCTAACATAGTTAATAACCGTTTTTTATTTCACTTTCTAATTTCAAAAACCAAAGAAATCTATTATCTTGCAGGTGGCGGTGCACAGGCAAATTTAAGTTCAAATATATTAATGGAGAAAATGTTAATCCCAATCCCCCCTCTCTCCGAACAGGAGCGCATCGTCGCTATCCTCGACCGTTTCGACGCGCTCTGCAATGACCTGACCAGCGGCCTGCCTGCGGAAATCGAAGCCCGCAGGAAACAGTACGAGTACTACCGCGACAAGCTCCTGACCTTCCAGGAGGCCAAGGCATGAGCCAGTACAACATCGTGGTGGCAACCGATGAAAGCACGGTGGTTTCAGAATACGTACCGGAATATTCTGCCGGAAACGCTTACCAGAGCGAGGCAGAGCTGGAGCAAGCTTTCATCAAGCAGCTTCAAGCCCAGGGCTATGCCTACCTGCCCATTCATCACGAAGAAGAGCTCATCGACAATCTGCGGCACCAGCTGGAATTGCTCAATAGCTATACCTTTACCGAAAGCGAATGGAACAAGTTTTTCACCAACAACCTTGCCAGTAAGAACGAGGGTATCATCGAAAAGACCCGTAAAATCCAGACCGACCATGTCCAGATTCTCCAGCGCGATGACGGTACCACCAAGAACATCTACCTCCTCGACAAAAAGAACATTCACAATAACCGCCTCCAGGTCATCAACCAATATGAGGAAACGCAAGGGCAGCATAAGACCCGCTACGATGTCACCATTCTCGTGAATGGCTTTCCGCTGGTACATGTGGAGCTGAAGCGACGCGGCGTCGCCATCAGGGAAGCATTTAACCAGATCAAGCGATACCAGCGTGAAAGCTTCTGGGCGGCAAGCGGCCTGTTTGAATATGTGCAGATCTTCGTCATATCCAATGGTACCCATACCAAGTACTACTCCAACACCACCCGCTCCTATCACATAAAGGAAACCAGCGAAGCGGAACGCAGCCAGAGCAAAAAAACCAGTAACAGCTTCGAGTTCACCTGTTATTGGGCAGACGCCAATAACAAGCCCATTCCCGATCTGATGGACTTCACAAAAACCTTTTTCGCCAAACATACCCTGCTCAATGTGCTCACCAAGTACTGCGTCTTCACCACAGAAAACCTCCTCCTCGTCATGCGCCCCTACCAGATTGTGGCAACCGAGCGCATTCTTTCCAAGATCGAGATTACCAGCAACTATAAGAAAACAGGCACCATAGAGGCAGGCGGCTACATCTGGCATACCACCGGCAGCGGCAAGACCCTGACCTCCTTCAAAACCGCCCAGCTTGCCTCGATGCTGCCGTATATCGACAAGGTGCTCTTTGTGGTAGATCGCAAAGACCTCGACTACCAAACCATGAAGGAATACGACCGCTTCCAGAAAGGAGCAGCCAACAGTAACACCTCAACCCGCATCCTTCAGCGGCAGCTCGAGGACCCTTCGGCGAAGATCATCATCACAACCATCCAGAAGCTGGACCGATTCATCTCACTCAATCGAACGCACGATGTCTACAGAAAGCACGTAGTCATCATCTTTGACGAATGCCACCGCTCGCAGTTTGGTGACATGCATCGCAAGATCATAAAATCATTCAGAAATTATCACCTGTTTGGGTTTACGGGCACGCCGATTTTTGCTGTCAATGCCAGCAACAACGGCAACCCGCTCATGAAAACCACGGAGCAGGTGTTCGGCGACAAACTCCATACCTATACGATTGTGGATGCAATCAACGAC
>JAKQLB010000357.1 GCA_029567375.1 Bacteroidota bacterium
TGCCTTCAAACCTTGTCCTGTTGGCTGCAATCATCGTCTTAGGCGTGGTGCTGTCGCGATTTTTCTGTGGTTGGATCTGTGCGTTTGGTGCGCTTCAGGGCATATTCGGTTGGATCGGGAAAAAGCTCTTTAAGAAGCGCCACGTTGTACCTGAGAAACTTGACAGAGCGCTTCGCTGGATCAAATATCCTCTACTCGCAGGCATCGTGTATTTTACATGGACAACCGGGACATTGATAATCCGGCCTTATGATCCGCTTGCAGCGTACGCGCACCTATCTGCGGGAATCGCTTCAGTATGGGCAGAATTTGCCGTCGGGCTAATTATTTTGATTGTAGTTCTCGTTCTATCAACACTCTATGAAAGAGCCTTCTGCAAGTATCTTTGTCCACTGGGAGCTGTGAACTCGATACTTGGCCGGATCCCACTCTTTAGGATCAAGCGTGACCCCACTACTTGTATCTCCTGTTCAAAGTGCGATCGCGTCTGTCCAATGAATGTCGATGTATCGACGGCCAAGACCATAACTTCTCCGGAATGTATCGGCTGCATGGAGTGCGTGACCGCATGCCCCACAAAAAAGAACACACTCTATACGACACTTACCGGAAAGAAGGTCAAGACCAGTACCATCGTTATTGTGGGATTGGCTATTTACTTGGGTGCACTGGGTATTGGTGCACTGACGGGCAAGTTGGATTTTGTCGGTCCGAGCCTTAAAAAACAAGCAGCCAGCGGAGCGCTAAAAATTGAAGACATACGTGGATCTTCGACATGGGGGCAACTCGCTGAATCGTTCAACGTTAGTCTCACAGAATTGTATAAGGCTGCAAATGTCGATGGTACAAAGGTGCCCGCGGACACGAAGCTTAAAGACACCGGCGCGCTTATTGGCCGAACGTTTGAACCCGATGAAGCACGAATGGCGGTAGCAACCTTACTTGGTATCCCCTATAGTGGCGAAAATGGTACGACGCCCTCTCCTTCTGTTCAGACTGGTCAGAGCGTTCAGACTGATCAAGGTGCGCTAGCTGGGCCTGACAAAGTTGTAGCATCGAACGAAGCTGCTAAGCCAGCGACCTCTGCAGGGCCAGTGGCACCTGCTGCACCTGCCGCGTCGCCTTCAAATACCCCGGAAACCGCGGCCCCAGCTACCCCACCTGCTGCACCGGATGCACCTGATCAAGTACTTGCTGTGCCAGAGGGCTTTGTTCTTGAAGGAACCATGACCATAAAAGATATTGCCACTGCGCTAAATGTCCCGGAGACAAAAATCATCGCCAAGTTGCAACTCCCTGCGGATATCTACGTAAGAACGCCGCTTCGCGATATGAAGGACCAATACGGCTATACAATGACCACACTCAAGGAGCGGTTTGCTCAGTAACGTAAGGCGATTCAAAAATCCCCTTAGGACGCTTCCCGAAGAAATTTAGGTCTTAGTCTCATGTCAGGCTATTGCCGCTTTGTCGTTTTCTTAATGTAGACGAACCAGTACGAACAGCCCACAAACACAACAATGCCTACGATGTTGCCGAGCGCAACGGACAGAAGGTTATTCATTACAAAGGTCCCCCAGTTGAGGTGAGCGACGCGCCATGAGGTTTGCTTGGACAAAGAACAAGAGCCCAAGCAGAATTTTTTCCTCAATGTAGGGATGAAAAATCTCATCTTGTTTTCTGTTTTGATATTCAACAAGCACGGTCTTTCTTGTTGAATCATCCATTATGACTGCGGCGCTCTCAGCTTTTTTGAAACCATTTGGAGCAACTTGTCTTCTATTTATTAAAGATAGCACAAGACGATCGGCAATAACTGGACGGAATTCTTCCATGATGTCAAGAGCAGTGTCATTTAAGAATCAAAAGTGCACTGTTTTTTGAGGGTTTAAAGTTTAAAAGTGCACTACTCTGAAGCTGTTTCTAGAAGGGAATCTAAGCATTTGTTGAGGAGAAAATGCTATGAAGGAACAGCTTCAACATCGTTTTACAGATGAAGAGGTAAGAGAACTTTTCATCCTCTATATCAACAAGGAAATACCTGCTCACTATATCCAGACTCTATTGGATATAAGGCGAAGAAGATTCTTTGAACTTCTGAAAGCCTTACGTGATAATCCTGATACTTTCACTCTTTTGCCAAAGAATAGAGAGCGTAGGCGAAGAATAGATACTGAGATCGAGAAT
>JAKQLB010000362.1 GCA_029567375.1 Bacteroidota bacterium
GACGCCATCTGTAGGGAATCTCGTGAGGTCCTGCACCTACATCATATCTGAAATCCATGGGAGTATCCTCAAAGTGGTCTCTCATGACATCGGCGAGCTCTTTAACACCAACTTTCTCCGTAGGTTTAATATAGAGCGGCATTTTATTGGCAGGGTTGTGCCCAAAAGCAAAATCGAGATATTTGTCCGCATCGAATGTGCCTTTGCCGAGAATATTGAAAGCAGCCCATACTCTGGCTTCACAACCTCTGAGCGCCCCCCAGTCTGCAGGTGCATAAGCGTCACAGAAACTGAAGTCCTTATCTTCTCCTGTGAAATAGCCCTTTGAGCGGGCAAAAGAGATCACATCAGGAGTATAAAGACAGTTTTCGGGGTCATCAAGAGGAAATTTGTCTATGCGGCTCTGATTGGCATGTGCACTGATATATCCATCAGGAATCCTAATGGCTACCCAAACAGCTCCGAGCTCTTCACCCTTACCCACTATTTCCATTATCCAGCACTCATCTTTATCCGCGATAGAGAATGATTCTCCTCCCGAAGGGAATCCGTATGTCTGAAGAAAATCGTCGATGGTCTTGATTGCCTCGCGTGCCGTGCGTGCTCTCTGGAGAGTTATATAGATTAGTGAGCCGTAGTCCATTACACCGTGAGGATTGGCCAGTTCCCGGCGTCCACCGAAGGTGGTCTCTGCAATAATCAACTGGTGTTCGTTCATATTGCCTACTGTCTGGTATGTACGCTCCACCTGATCTATCTTGCCGAGGTATTTGCCCGAATCCCACTCGTAGATCTCCATTTTCGATCCTTTAGGCCACATAGCAGCGGGCACATAGTAAAGTTCTCCATAGAGCTGGTGGGAGTCAGCGGAGTAAGTCACCATACAGGAGCCATCTTTGGATGCCCCTTTGGTAACGATAACATTGGTACATGCGTTGGCTTCCACCTGGCCCAGCCACAAAGCGAGCGTCAGGCAGATTACGATTTTGAATATTCTCTTCATTATTGTAACTGTTTTTATTAATATTTTCACGAATATAATAAAAAACTTGTTATCGGGATATTTATTATCTTTGCAAACGAAAATAACTTTCACATCATGAGATACTCCAAATTGTTGTTGACTATAACGCTGACACTGCTTTGTGGTAGCTACTTGTATGCACAAAATCCTCAGGGTGAGCAGGGTTCGCTCAATATTGAAGAGATAGCCGCTAAAGAGGCAGACAATCTGATGAAAGAATTCGACCTTGACTTCCGTCAGGTCTTTCTCATAGATTCCCTTCTACAGGATATGATGCCGAAAATGAATGAGGAAATGAGTGCCATACAGCGCGCAGGTGTAACGAACCGCGACATATTTCAGATAACTTATGATAAATGGCTCGATGCTATCGACAAGGAATACGAAAAGATTTTCACAGAAGATCAATGGAAGCGTTACCTCAAGTCGGCTCGCGGTAGGGAAAAACGCAAACGTGACAAACGCATGGCCGAGAGAGCTATTAGCTATTAGCCGTTGGCAATTGGCTGTTGGCTGTTGGCAATTAGCAATGAGGAATGAGTAATTAAGAGTTAAGTATTAACAATTAGAAATAGAGAGAATAATTAATTAAAACGCAGAAAATGTTAGCAAACCAATGGTTAAAGAACGCTCAGGGCGTTATGAACAAAATTGAGGCAACTCAAATGGAGAATATCCGCAAGGTTGCGGAAGTAATGGCAGACACTATCCAATCAGGCCGTTGGGTCCACACTTTTGGTTGTGGCCACGCCACTCTCCCCATAGAGGAGATGTATCCCCGCATCGGCGGTTTCATAGGATTTCACCCCCTGTGCGAACTTCCCCTTACTTTTTTCACCCATATTACCGGTGAAATGGGTATTGACCAGTTCCTGTTCCTCGAAAGAGCCGAAGGTTATGGCAAAGCCATTATGAAGGGTTGGAATTTCGACGAAAAAGACGTGCTCTGGCTCTTCTCACATACCGGCATCAACGCCGTCAACATTGACGTTGCCCTTGAAGCAAAAAAGCGCGGTATGAAGGTCATAGTATTTGGCTCGGCAGAGCAGACGGGCAACAAGATCCCCCGTCACTCAGGCGGTAAAAACCTCTTCCAGATAGCCGACTACGTGGTGGATACCTGTTGTCCCCTCGTCGATGCATCAGTTGACCTCAAAAACCACCGGGACAAGATCGGTCCCGTATCCACAGTAGCATTCGTAACTACAGTATGGATGACCATCTGTACCGTTGCCGAGATTCTGGCGGATCGCGGAGAAAAACTCTTTATCCACCCCTCTCATAATGTGCCCGGGGATACCACGGCCCAAGAGCGTCTGGATGCCTGTATTACCGAGTACAAGAGGAGAGTAAGAGGTCTTTAATTTTACACTACAAAATATCAGGGGGTGGCCGCAAAGTCGCCCCCTCTTAATCAATATGAAGAACAAATTTATAGCACTGTTAAAACAGGAAGTTAAACCGGCTCTGGGATGCACCGAACCCATAGCAGTGGCTCTCGCAGTGGCCCGCAGTTGCGAACTCCTGAGGAGTATTTCTCAGGAACCTGACCATATTGATGTCAAAGTAAGCGGAAATATCCTTAAAAATGGCATGGGCGTGGGAATCCCCGGAACCAATGGTATGGTAGGACTTCACATAGCAGCAGCATTGGGATGCACTTGCGGCAATTCAGCATACTGCCTCGAAGTACTAAAAGAGGTGGATGAAGAAAGCCTTGCCCGGGCACAGGAAATGGTATCTGCAGGATACGTAACAATTTCACTTGCAGAGACCGGGGAGAAGCTCTATGTCTCCGCAGAAGCCCGTTCTTCCAGTGGCAAAGAGAGTCACAGAGCACTTGCTATCATAAGCGGCAGTCACGACTCTATCGTGTGCGAAGAAATAGACGGTAAAATCATCAGTTCTATCGAGAAAAACGATAATGATAACTCCACAGGCAGCTTGATTGAACCTGATTTTGCAAGAAAAATCACTATTGAACAAATACTCGATTTTGCCACCCATACTCCATTTGAGGAGTTGGAGTTTATTATGGATTCCGTCACTCTCAATAAGGCTCTCGTGGACGAAGGGCTTCGCAAGGAGTATGGACTTCAGGTAGGCAGGAGACTTCTGGTACCGGAAAACCGTTGTGTTTTTGGAGACAATCATCTCACCTATGCGATGGCTTATACAGCAGCAGCCTCTGATGCGAGGATGGCGGGCTGTGCTCTTCCTGCCATGAGTAACTCCGGTAGTGGTAATCAGGGTATTACGGCCACAGTCCCGGTTATTGCCATAGCAGAAAAAATCGGTGCCAGTCGTGAAGAATTGGCAAGAGCACTGGTAATAAGTCATCTGGTGGCTATTCACATCAAAGGACATCTGGGAAAACTCTCAGCTCTCTGCGGATGTGTGGTTGCTTCTACCGGCTCAGCCTGCGGCATTGTTTACCTGCGCAAGGGAGGCTACGAGCAGATGTGTGCTGCCATAAAAAACATGATAGGCAACATCACCGGTATGGTATGCGACGGAGCCAAGGTAGGATGTGCCCTAAAAGTGGCCTCAGGAGTAGCTAGTGCTCTGCAATCCGCAGTGCTGGCGCTCGATGGTATCTGCATATCATCCAACGACGGCATCATAGAGGAGGATATCGAAAAAACTATTGCCAATCTCGGCAGAATCGGATCTATAGGCATGCAGATCACGGACGAGATGATTCTGGAAATAATGGTATGTAAATAAGTGTTGCGGGGTGCCGGATGCGAAAGGGAGTTCGGAGTTTAGAGTTCTGAGTTCCGAGTATGGATTTGAAGTTCTTATGGATGGATCCAATTAGTGCAACCGGTTAAGCTAATTGATTTAGTTGGATAAAATAGCCTTAATATACTTTCCCCATATGCGGAACGACATATAACTCCATGTTATCAACAGCGATTCTATACCACCCTTTTCCTTGCTCGACTATTGTATATGATCTCGTCACGTCAAGTGTTAGTATTTCACCAGAAAACATCATATTCAAAGTGTTGGAATTATCTGATCTTTTAGCTCCATCAATCATTCTATTAAAAGCCTCTATAGTTAATGTTGCTGGACAGGGCGTGTCACCATTTGGTTTATAATTTTTCCCCACATCAGATCCAAAGTTACAACTCGAAAAAATCAATACGGAAAACAAAAGAGTAATAGAAAAAATTGTTGATAATCGTTTCATCGCGCAATATTTTTGATTGTTACCTTGCAAATATAATCAAAGAACTCAATTGCCTTGGTGTTTTGTTGAAGTTTTCGTCAATAACTCGTCTTAATTGTGCAACAAATTGTCGCACAATTTCATGTAGTCGAGAAAACGATGGAGTTCTGAAAAAGTTTTATCTGCTCGGATTATGCGATTTTAGCGCAGCATTTCCGAGATTTTAATTATATCTTCCACGCTTGAAAAGAGATACTGGGCCGGGATTCCCTGAAAACCACGGTTACGCCAATCGGCAAGGGCAAAATCAATCCCCGCCCCCTTGGCACATTCGAAGTCATATTCCGTATCTCCGAAATAGATACACTCCTCAGCCACAGCACCGGAATGGGACAAATAGGCCAAAAGCGGATCGGGCCAGGGTTTGTGACGCTCCGAATCATCACTTGTGATGACTGTCTCGAAAAGATCTTTCCATTGTGACAGACGCGGGTCGTAATTGAATTCAAAACGGCTGCGTGAGGTCACCACACCCAATTTGAACCCCATTTCGCGAAGGCTGGGAAGCATTTCGGAAACACCCTCAAAAGGAACAATGAGATACATCAGTTCCCGGAAATTCTTCTCCCAACTGTGTGCTGCCGCCTCAACATCTTTAAAACCCATTTTTTGAGCCACGACCATAGTCGGAATTCCAAAATAGGGATAGAGCTCATCGTAGGTCATATCTTTGCCCATAAGCTCCTTAACGCTCTTTTGCAAAGAGAGTACACCGGTCTTCTCGGTATCGAGCAATGTGCCGTCTATGTCAAAAATCAAATGCTTGTATTTCCTCTGCTTCATATCCTCCCTCTCCATCATAAGCCCAGATATGCCTTTTGTTCTTCGGTAAGCACATCAATGGTCACTCCCAGACTCTCCAACTTCTTTACAGCCACATAATTGTCTATTTGCTCAGGAACAATAACTATCGAAGGAGGCAGTTTGCCGCGACTCTTTACCAAATATCTTGCGCTGAGTGCCTGTATGGCAAAACTCATATCCATAATTTCGGCGGGATGCCCATCCCCGGCTGCCAAATTGACCAACTTGCCCTCCGCGATGACATAGATGCAGCGACCATCAACCATTCTGTAGCCGGTGAGGTTAGTACGCGCTTCAAAACTCTCGACAGCTATTTGCGAGAGTTGTTCCACCGATACTTCGCAATCAAAATGGCCTGCATTGCAGCAGATGGCGCCAGCCTTCATCTTTTTAAAACTTGAGGCAGTAATGACGTCTTTACATCCTGTAACTGTCACGAAGATATCACCAATGGGAGCTGCATCCTCCATCGTCATTACCTTAAAACCATCCATAACCGCCTCCAGAGCCTTTATCGGCTCCACCTCGGTCACGATGACCGATGCTCCCAGCCCTTTTGCTCTCATTGCAACGCCTTTACCGCACCAACCATAGCCCGCCACCACTACATTTTTGCCGGAAACTATGAGATTAGTAGTACGATTGATGCCGTCCCAAACGGATTGGCCTGTGCCATACCGATTGTCAAAAAGATACTTGCAATGGGCGTTATTGACCATTACCATCGGATATTTAAGGGTATTGGTCTGGGCCATCCTTATCAGGCGGTTGATACCTGTAGTGGTCTCCTCGCAACCTCCGATAACCTTATCAATCAAATGTGCGTATCGAGTATGCATCAGGTGAGTCAGGTCACCTCCGTCATCGATGATGATATTGGGGCCGCACTCCAGCACGCTGCAAAGATGACGGTCATATTCTTCTGCCGAGGCATTATGCCATCCGAAGACATTTAGACCCTCTTTTACAAGGGCCGCCGCTACATCATCCTGTGTCGAGAGCGTATTGCTGCCGGTTACATACATTTCGGCTCCGCCGCCAGCAAACACCAGACAGAGGTATGCCGTCTTTGCCTCGAGATGGACCGAAAGTGCTATCTTAATCCCCTTGAAGGGCTTTTCTTCGATAAATTCTTTTTCAATGGAGCTGAGTACGGGCATATTCCGCTTCACCCAGTCAATCTTGCGTTTACCGCTCTCCCAAAGATTGATATCCCTGATTTCGCTCATTGTTTTTTTTATTGTTTGATTTCATTTTGTCTATTTTGATCAGAACGGGAAGATGGTCACTGTAACCATTCTGAAAGCTGTTGCCGTTGTAGCTGCGTTTTGGCCACCCTTTCTGCAGCATGAAGTTGCGTTTGAAGATTTCACAATAGTGCTTTTGATTCATCTTAACAAGTTTCAAACCAGGTATTTCGGGAAATGTCTCGAGCAGGCTCGGACTGACGATGATATTGTCGAAGAGATTCCACCGATGATTGTGGATGCTGGTACCGAATCCTTCGTCATGAAGCACCCAAAAGGGATTGAAATAATCGTCCTTTTCTACTAAGGAAATCTTTTTCCTTGCCCTTAGCAAAACAGAAAGGGATTCGTCGGAAGGCGAATCGTTCATATCCCCCATCACCACAATTTTGATATCGGGATATTTTTCGCGCATCGTCAGTGCGTGATTATAGATTGTCTCAGTACCGGCACGGCGAAATCCGGCAGAGTTTTTAACACCTGTCCTCCTTGAAAGGAGATGGCAGACATAAAAACAGAACATTTCTCCATCAATCTTGCCTCGAGCGAAAAGTATGTCGCGGCCTATATATTCACGACCGCTGCGCAATTCCAGCTTCACGGGGCAACTCTCTTCGAGCTTAAACTTGTCCGGACGGTAAAACAATCCCACATCGACACCCCTGACGTCATTTGACTCATAATGGATACATCTGTACCTGGCACCGCGGATGCGTCTTTGATCGGCCAGATCCTGCATCACTGCCAGATTCTCCACCTCGGAAACACCTATCACCACGGGAAACCCTCCATGTGCGTTGGATACGGTGGAAATGACCTCAGCCAGATTCTCAAGTTTCTTTTGATACTTCTGCGTCGTCCATCTTTTAGGGCCGGAAGGAGTGAATTCCTCATCCTCAGTATTTGGGTCGTCCGAAGTGTCATACAGGTTCTCGAGGTTGTAAAACATTATGGTGTAAGACATCCGAATATGGGTATTGATGAGCAAAAATAGTGATAATTATCCATTTTTTACTAACTTGCGTTTTATTTAACTGCGAAGACTATGTATGAACAACTATTGAATCTTGATCCAGTTAAGATTAATTTCTCCAAAGCGGGAATGGATATGATCAATATCGTGCTCGCATTTGTGATGTACGGTGTTGCACTAGGAATTAAACCCTCATTGTTCAAGGAGGTTTTCAAAAAGCCCAAATCGGCGATTCTGGGCGCCATATGTCAGATGGTGCTTCTGCCTGCACTCACATTTCTTCTTGTAATCATACTTAACGATCGTATCACACCAATGGTGGCTATGGGTATGATACTGGTGGCAGCCTGCCCGGGGGGCAACATCTCCAACTTCATGTCTTCACTTTCCAAAGCCAATATTGAGCTTTCCGTAACTCTGACAGCCCTCAGCACCTCTCTTGCACCGCTTACCACTCCCGGCAACTTCGCCCTTTGGGGCGGACTTTATGTCAGATATCTCAACAAACAAGCCGCAGGAGCTCTACAGCCTCTCGAGATTCCCATCTCGGAAGTCATGATTACAGTCTTCATTCTGCTCGGTATACCATTGATACTTGGTTTATTGACCAATAAGTATCTCCCAAAGGTTTCAGAGAAGCTAAAAAAACCCATGCAGGTATTCTCCATTCTCTTTTTCATTTTGATGGTGGTCCTCGCATTTGGCAACAATTTACAGCTTTTTCTCCAGTACATCTGGTACATTTTCTTCATAGTATTGATTCATAACGGACTGGCACTGGCCATCGGATACGGTACCGGCACTGTTTTCAGGATACCGCGCGAAGATCGTCGTACCATCACCATCGAAACCGGCATACAAAATTCCGGACTAGGACTGGTACTGCTATTCAATCCCAAGATATTCCCTCCCGATCTGATGAACGGAGGAATGCTCTTTATCACCGCCTGGTGGGGTATATGGCACATAATATCAGGACTGGCAGTCTCTGCATTGTTTAATTATTCCACCAAAAGACGTCTTGCCAGGGCGCAAAAAGTCAATGTGTAAATCAAAAAAACATAGAAAGATTTACGATGTGGATCGCTTATACGCCTTCCTCAGACCCTCTGTCGATGCGTTTATCAAAGCTTCCTATCAAAAGATTCTTTTCCTCAATACGGATAGAATCCCGAGAGATGCTGCGGTTATTTTTACTCCCAATCATTGCGATGCGCTTATGGACCCTCTCCTGGTACTGGCTTCCAACAGGGATAGAAAAGTATTCATTGCGAGAGCGGACATTTTCAAAAAACCGATGCTCCGTAAAATCCTCACCTTTTTCAAGATGATCCCCATCAACCGCATCAGAGACGGCATCAGATCGGTGACGGCAGTCGAGGAAACCATCAGGGTCTCCATCGAGGTACTGGAGAACAATGTGGGTATATGTATCCTCCCTGAAGGTACTCACCGTCCAATGCACAGCCTGTTACCCATAGGTAAAGGCATCGCCAGGATTGCGTGCGGTGCCTACGATGCTCTGGGTGATGACCACCCGATATATATTATGCCGGTGGGAGTGGAATACGGCGACTATTACAGGTTCAGGTCCACGGCCATAGCCAACATAGGAGAGCCCTTCAACGTATCGGAATTTATCTCTTCGCAACGCCGGGAGGGTATGTCGGAGCGCGACATAATGGAGGCCATTCGGCAGCAAGTCAAAGAGCGTATCCAGGAGCTGATAGTTTATATTGACGATGATGAGCAGTATGAGGCCGTCTGGGAACTGGCAAAGCTCCACAGTGGCCAAATATGCAAATATCGCGTTAAAGAGCGCTTCGATGCCAATAAGGATATCATAAGTCGCATCAAGCAGTTAAGAGAAAGAGACCCGAAGAGAGCGTCCGTGCTTTTTAAGAAGGCAGACAAACTCAGGGAGCGCCGTCTGAAATCCAAAGTAAGCATTCACGCCATACACCGCAAGCGTCCTCTGCTTGCTGCGATCCTGGGCACTCTGGCTCTTATACCCGGTATTCCCCTCTTTTTAGTGATGGGAGCCGCATCTCTGCCTGTATGGGTCGTATCTGAAGTGCTCTGTACCCTATTTAAGGACCGCGCATTCCACAATTCGGTACGTATGGTATTCTTTTGGGTTGTCTGGACCCTGTTGTATCTGACAGAAGTGATACTTCTCTTCTGCTTCGCTCCTTGGGAATGGGCTTTAGTGGGCGCCATTATTCTGCTGCCCGCACCATATTTCGTGTATGACTTTTTTGAGTTTGTGCGTGTACTGGCCTCCCTCTGGAGAATTGTTTTCAACCGAAGGTTGAGAAATGATTATAAAGAAATCAAAAATGAATTGAAAAATATCTGATACTGAAATATTATGAAACGACTCAGCATAATCCTGATAATGGCGGGAATCCTTTTTCCCACTTTATCCTACGGTCAGAATGTTGATACCCTGCGTACCGGTCAGATTCAAGACACTTTGCGTATGGATCCTTACGGCAAGAAAAAACCGGAACCTGAAGTGCTGGTGGCACCACCGGATACTATCGCAAAGAGTTCCGAGGCCGGCGAACTGGCTAAAGGCGATATAGTCAAAACCGGACTTTCCTTCGGACCACTACCGGTAGTTGCCTTTGACAACGATAAGGGATTCCAATACGGAGCTCTGCTCAATATCTACAATTTCGGCGACGGATCTTGGTATCCCATACCCAAATCGCAGTGGTATTTTGAACTTTCAAGATTTACTAAGGGGTCTCAACTCTATGTGATCTCTTATGACAACCGCACTTTGATTCCCGGGGTACGTCTTTCCACCGCTATACAGGTAACAAGGGACAAAGCGCTCGACTTTTACGGTTTCAACGGTTATGAGTCCTTTTACGACAGCTCCCTGGAGAGAGGATTCTACCGTATGGATCGTATGGTGCATACTTTCAAGGTTGACTTTACCGGAAAGATCAAGGGCAATTTCTACTGGAAGGCCGGATATCATTTCAGCCATTTCAGGACAGGAAATTTCAAGAATGAAAACTACACCCTTTCGACTACGCTTTTCGAGATTTATAAAGATTTCAACATCATTCCCGAAGAGCAGGCTGACGGCGGCATTTCAAGTGCCATAAGAGTGGGATTGATGTATGACTCGCGTGACTTTGAGGCAGCACCCTCCAGGGGTATCTGGGCAGAAGCCAACCTCGCTTACGCCCCCAAATTTTTGGGTACTTCGGTAGGTTACACCAAATATAATATCACTTTCAGGAACTATCTGCCCATAGCAAAAGATAAACTTGTTTTTGCATACAGGCTGAACTTACAGGGCTTCCTCGGTAAGGAATCACCGGCATTCTATGTGCTCCCGTACGATATGTACCTCGGCACAGGATATGACAGGGAGGGATTTGGCGGTTACCGTACTGTGCGAGGCCTGATGAGGGGGCGCATCCAGGGAGCGCATACCTGTTATTTCAACACCGAACTGCGCTGGAGATTCGTCAGTTTCCATCTCTGGAAACAAAATATAGCCTTTACATTGAGCGGATTCTTTGATGGAGCAAGAGTTTTCAAGGGATTTAAGAATGATTTTGACATTACCGGAATTTCACCTTTTACGCCGGTGTCATCATATTACCCTCCTCAAGGCAACCTTCCATATACGCTTTACGGAGGAGAAGAGAAGTTTCACCTGAGCGCCGGTGGCGGAATTAGGTTCATAATGAACAGAAATTTCATCGTAGCTTTCGAGTATGGCAAGGCATTTGATGCACAAGATAATAGTAAAGGTGCCTTCTATATAAATACAGGCTTCCTCTTTTAGTTTGACTTTTAAAAAAAAGAATATGAAACGATTAACAATCGCCTTCGCACTGACGGTGTCACTCCTGTTTGCATCGGGGTGCATAGACAAGTACTTGGAGGACATAGCGGAACTTGAAAGCAGGCTTGATTTGATAGAGCAGTTGTGTGAGGAAATGAATACCAACCTCAATTCTCTACGGGTGATTGTCTCCTCCATCCAGGACAACGACATGATATCCGGTGTGACATCCATCACACAAGGCGGCATAGAGATCGGCTACAAGATCAATTTTGTCAAAACAGCCCCTATAACCATCTACCACGGCACAAACGGCAAGACACCTCTCATCGGAACAGCTAAGGATACGGATGGCAATTATTATTGGACTATCCAATATGACAATGGCACCGTTGGTTGGGTTAAAGACGACTACGGTCAGAAAGTGCTTGCAATGGGTGTCGCCCCTTTTATAAAAGTCAAGGACGAAAGATGGATGATCTCATACGACGGAGGCTCTACCTGGACCGACCTGGGACAGGCAACCGGAGAGGCAGGGGACTCAATGTTCAAAAGCATTGTCATCGGTTCCGATCATGTGACAATCACGCTAACTAATGGCACGGTATTCAAAATCCCTCTTTATGAAAAGTATTTAGCTCTAAAGACTGAGGCTGAAAAAATCAACAGCAACGCAAATGCACAGAAAACGATACTCACTGCATTAGCCTCCCGTTATGTCTATATCAAGAACGCCGGTGACATCGTGGAGAATGGGAAACGCGTGGGTACTTATTGTGAACTTTCCAACGGAGAGAGTTTCAAAGTCTATGATTGGCAGAGCAGCAATGCCCCTAAAATAATGTCCGTACTCGACACCATTACCGGACTATATTACTGGACTTTTCAACAAAGTGGAGAGGAAATGGAATGGCTTAGAGATGCCGACGGCAATAAGATTCGCAGTGTGGGAGATACGATACCTCCCCCGAAAGTAAACCTTAAAGTGGATGATGGCGGCAACTTTTACTGGACCATTGAATACGAAGGTGGAACCATTTCCACTATAAAGGCTCCCGAACTTTTTGTCAACCGTACTTCTTCCATTTTCAGGAGAGTGGACGTTACCGACCCTGACTTTGTGGTTTTCGTGACATGGGATGGTACTCAATACCATATGCCCAAACAATTTACCATATCAATCGAGACCAACATCTCAATGGCTGTCAGCTCTGTCAAGGAGCTCTCCTATACGGTTTATGGCGCAGACTATTCCAACGTTAAGGCTGCATTTATCACTCAGGGAGGATTCAAGGCCTACCTTTCACCAATACCGGGAGTTGTTACAATTGAATCTCCTGCTGATTTCACTACGGGACAAGGCAAGATAATGGCTGTTTTTACCATTAAAAACAGTCAGAGGAGCTCTGTCAAAACCATCACTGTAAACAAATTGTAGAGTATGAAACGCAGACTATCATCAATTTTGACCGCAATCGTGCTGGTTTTATCTCTAACAGGATGTTTTAACCAGCTCGAGAATGAACTTGGCCACCTCAGCAGACGCATCAAGGCTATGGAGGATAATCTCGTCCTGATGAACGAGAATATAAGCACCCTGCATAACCTCGTAAACAAACTCAATAGTTACGACTTTGTTACAAAAATTACGCGTATCTATGACAATTATGAAGTGATAGGTTACACCATATCCTTCTCCAATAGTCCAAGCATTACGATCTACAACGGCAAAGACGCACAGACCCCCATTATAAGCGTTAAGAAAGCCGAAGACGGAATTTTTTATTGGGTGGTCTCATATTCGGTGGGCCATGAGGAATTTATCACCAATAATGTCGGACAGAGAATACCGGCTGTAGCGGTTACACCGAAAATTAAAATCGAAAACGGCTACTGGATGGTGACTTATGACGGTGGCATTGTTTGGCACAACCTCGGAAAGGCAACGGGAAGTGCCGGCACATCTTTCATCAAAAATATCACCGAAAATGATGGTTATGTGAGATTTAATTTCCTTGATGGCACACACATTTCAATACCTACGCTAGAGGCTTATGACAAATTAAATGACATTGTCAATAAGACCAACTCCAATTTGGCATCTCTTGAAGAATTGGTGAATCTTGTGAGTCAGGGAGTATATGCCAAAGAAATCAAGCCTATAATTGAGAAAAAAGATACCATAGGTTACAACCTTTATCTCTCCGATAACACAGTAATGACATTCTACAACGGGGTAGCCACGACTCTACCAACTATCGGGGCCGCACAAGACCTTGCTAATCCGCTGGATACCAATTATTACTGGACCATCAAACATGAAAATGACCAAGAAGCTCGCTGGATCCTGGTTGGAGGGAAAAAAGTGAGGGTTACTCCTCAAGCCGGTACAATGCCGATGGTTGGACTTAAAAAGCATATTGATGGAGTATACTACTGGACTATCTCATACGACTCAGGTAAAAACTACACCTGGCTACTGACAGACGACGGCGATAAGGTGCCCGCAGCGATACCTGAAATCAACTTGATAATCACAGCCATAACTAATATCGGCGTAAACTACATAGAGCTGACAATGGGCGACCAAAAAGTGCTCATACCCAGATATGCTCCTTTGACAATCAATATCCCGACTAGCTGTAATATGCTTGCTTCAAGCACTCTCAGTATTGGATACACAATTACCGGTGGCAGCGACAATTTGGATCTTCTTCCGGTCACACAGGATGGATTTTACGCCAGAGTAATAAAAACAACGGCTAAAACCGGTACCCTGAAAATTTATTCGCCCGCGACATTTGCCGCCGGTATGGAGAGCGAACTTGTTCTTCTGATTTCAGATGGCCTCGGCTCTCTGAAAAACTTCACAATCACTATCAAATACGGAAGTTAACGATGAAAAAGAGTATTCACAAAATTTTCATATATATATTACTTGCTGTAGCACCGCTTATATGCAGTAGTTGTGTTGACCTTTCAGACAAAATTCTGGCACTTCTGAATCGTGTTACTGAGGCCGAAGGTCTGGTCCATGCTACCAATACCACCATCAATGCCCTATATACCACCATTAAAGCTCTTGAGCAAAATGACCACATCAACGGTATTGACGAGATTAAGGAAAATGGAGTAGTTGTTGGTTATGTCATAAGTTTTACGAGTGGATACTATGTCAATGTTTATAATGGGCAAGATGGTACAACCCCGATTGTAGGTATTCAGCAAAACACGTCAAACGGCTTTTACTACTGGACAATTCAAAAGGGCACATCCAGCCCCACCTGGATGACAAACTCCTTCGGACAAAGAATAAGGGCAACCGGAACCATTCCCAAACTTAAGATAGAAGGCGGCTACTGGTGGGTCTCATATGATGAGGGCAGTTCTTGGCAAAGACTCAGTGAAGCTACCGGCGAAGAAGGCAGCTCAGTTTTCAAGGATATTGATTATTCCGACCCCTATTTCGTCAAATTCACCCTTTTTGACGGTACTTCTTTTCGGATTCCGACACAAAGAGGTTTTGAAGAGTTGACCGCTTACTGTGAGAACATTAATACCAACATTGACGCTTGCATGGATATCTTCAATACTATAGATACCACTCTCATGGTAGAATCCGTAAGTGAATTAACCGAAAACGGAGAGCTTGTAGGCTATTCCATCAAACTTAAGAGCGGCAAAGTATATAAACTCTACAGTGGCCGTAATTGCACGGAAAAAATTCTTCTCGGCATTAAATACAATCCTGATGTTTCCGCCAATTGCTGGACAATAAAGGTAGGAGAAACAGGTACTGAAAACTGGCTCATGAGTGGTGGCAAGGTGCTCACTGCACAGCCGGAAGATTTAAAACCCTCAATTGGTATCAGGGACTCCTCCGGTGTTTATTACTTTACCATCAAGTATGGAAATAACGAGCCTCAGTGGATACTGGATGACCTAGGCCATCCCGTGCGTGCCAACATCAATATAATGATCTCGCCTTTCAAAAGTATCGAGATATTGGAATACACAGTGGTCATCACTATGGCAAAGGGAGATAAGGTCACTTTGGTAAAGGTCAGACGCGGTACTCCCTCAATGAGTCTCTCAATAGCTCCGAGGAAAAATCACCCTGACTCTGCTCTTATGACATTCGATGTTGCAAACGGTTATTATATACCGGGAATAGTGGAGAATGAAGATTATTTCTTTGAAATCAAGGTAAGGGATACTCTATACAATCACTCAGATGCGTTTTTAAAATATGATCTGTATAAAAATGAATCGGGTCTCTCGATTACCGCATTTGCGGTTGATAATGGGTATATCAAAAACATAGCACCTGATTTAGCCAAATTTGATGTCTATACCGTTAATATAGAAGGAGTACAGAGATTTTATTATGATTCCTTCTTCGGCATTACATACCACTCCGGTCCGAAAGATACGGTCAGGCACTCAAGGATAGCAGTATTCCTAAACTGGAACGGTGAGACCAACTCTTCGATGAAGGTCATTGAACTCAAAAACCAAAATGTGAAATAAGTTCACCGTAACTCAGAACAAATGAACTTAAAATCTAATAAAAATGCCGGTATCACCCAAGGCATTGTTTCAGTTATAATCAATATTCTGCTGTTCGTACTCAAATACTGGGCAGGTATTGTAACGGGATCTCTCGCTATTGTAGCTGATGCCTGGCACACAATGTCAGACTCCCTCAGTTCCATTGTATTGATTGCTGCTACCGGACTCTCCAATAAAAAACCCGATAAAAAACATCCTTTTGGCCATGGTCGTTGGGAACAGATAGCTGCCATCTTCATCGGCATTATTTTGGCAATCGTAGCCTACGACTTTCTCAAGAACTCCATCCTGCAACTCAAAGAGCACTCATCAGTTACATTCGGCACCCTTGCTATCGTAGTGACCTGCATCTCAATCATAGTCAAGGAGGGGTTGGCACAATATGCTTTCCACCTTGCCAGAAAAACAGGCAATATCGCCATCAAGGCTGACGGATGGCATCACAGGAGCGATGCACTCTCTTCAGTAGTGGTGCTAATAGGCATCCTGCTCGCCAAATACTTCTGGTGGATGGATAGCGTACTGGGCATTATTATAGCTATGATGCTCTTTTATGCCACTTATACAATAATAAGGGAAGCTATTACCAAAATACTTGGAGAAGAACCTTCTGATGAGCTTATAGATAAGATTAACGATGCAGTATCAGAAATGTATCCGGAGGAATTACAGCTACATCATTTTCATATCCACAACTACGTCACTCATCAGGAAATGACATTTCACATCCGACTTTCAGGAGAACTCTCGCTGGAGGAAGGACACTCCATCGCTACTGCAATTGAGAAAATGATTCAGAAGCGCTTCAACATCACTTCGACAATTCATGTCGAACCTCTTGACTTTGAGCATCCTTAAGAGTAAAAACTGCAATTACGGGATAATGATCGGAGATGTAATCTACACCCGCATAGGAGCAGGTAAGAGTTTTAAATAGTGACGGAATCAGATTTCTGAAATAGATATGGTCGATTATTTTCCCGCCTTCTTCGGGAGCTATTTTGCCCCAACTATTAAATGTATTGAGTGAGTCGGTAACAGGAGCCGCTCTGCGCGCTGAAGTCATATATTCCTCAATAGGGTCCAATATAGGATCATTGTGTCCTGCATTGAAGTCTCCGGTAAGCACCACTGCCGCATCATCCGGTATTATACTTTTCATACGCTCCACAATGAGTTTACCGGACTCTTTTCGGGCAATTTTACCTACATGATCAAAATGAGTATTGTAGAAATAGAACTCTTGGCCACTATTTTTGTCCAGCAGACGAACCATTGTAACAATCCGATGAAAGGCCGCATCCCAGCCCACTGAAACCTCATCCGGAGTTTCACTCAACCAGAAAGTAGTGCTTTTCAAAAGTTCGAAACGACTCTTTTTATAAAAGACGGCATTGGACTCGCCCGTGTTTGGACCATCATTGCGAGCCACTCCGTAGAAACCATATTCCGGCAGATGTTCCCCCATATAGTTGACCTGTCCCAATAGACCCTCCTGAATACCGAAAAGATCGGGGTTGACTTCGTTTATCATCTCAACAACCGCCTCTCTTCGCAATACCCAGCTGTTTTCCCCGTCAAAGTCATCGCTGAGACTCAGACGTATATTGAATGACATCGCTATGATATCATTTTCACTCTTTGCACCGCCGCAACCGCAGCACAGCGCCATGGCGGCCAATGCCGCAATAATAAAAATTCTTTTCATACTGCAAAGATAATTAAATAGTTCTGAGTGTGTGGTGTGTAGTAGTGGTGCGGGGTGCGAGTGTGAACGCAGCGACGGACCACAATAGAAAACGCTTCCTTTCGGAAGCGTTTTCTATTGTGGTCCCGACTGGGCTTGAACCAGTGACCCCCTGATTATGAGTCAGGTGCTACTAACCGACTGAGCTACGGGACCTGAAACTATCTATGATGTACAAAAGATAATCTACTAAAGTCATCGACTCCTCAAGGGACCTGATGACCCGTCGCGTGACAAAAGTAGCAAAATAATGCCTTACCGCAAAAATACTTTTATCAAACTTTTATTTCAACTTCGACACCACTGGGGAGCTCAAGCTTCATAAGAGCATCAACGGTCTTAGGAGTTGAGCTGTAAATATCCAGGAGGCGTCGGAATGAATTGAGTTCGAACTGCTCGCGTGCTTTTTTGTTTACAAAAGTCGAGCGGTTGACAGTGAAGATCTTCTTGTCTGTGGGAAGCGGAATCGGGCCGCTGACCACAGCACCGGAGGCCTTTACTGTCTTTACAATCCTGTCGACCGATTTGTCAACCAGCGCATGATCGTAAGATTTCAATTTTATTCTGATTTTCTGGCTCATTATTGTGATTTTTTTAATTATTCGTCATCATCATTGTCAAAAAACCTACGTCCGCCATGTTTCTCGACAACATCTTTTGATATATTATCGGGAACCTCCGCATAATGCGAAAATTCCATTGTGGCTGTGGCACGTCCGGAGGAAAGTGTCCTCAGAACAGTAACGTAACCAAACTGCTCGGAGAGCGGAACCTTGGCTTTGACAATTCTTGCATTGCCTTTGGAATCCATGTCGACAATTTGACCCCTGCGGCGATTGATGTCACCGACAATATCACCCATATATTCTTCAGGAGTAACAACCTCCAGAGACATAATCGGCTCCATCAGTACCGGTGAACACTTGGGAAGCGCCTTGCGGAATGCCTGACGGGCACAGATCTCGAATGAAAGCGAGTCGGAATCGACAGGGTGGAAAGAGCCATCCAGAAGTCTTACCTTCATGGATGTCACCTCGTAACCTGCCAAAACACCATTTGCCATTGCAGATTTGAAGCCTTTCTCGACAGAGGGGATAAATTCACGGGGAATATTTCCACCCTTTACTTCATCGATAAACTGAAGTCCTGTCACGCCCTCATCTGCAGGGGAAATTTCGACAACTATATCGGCAAATTTACCTCGACCGCCTGTCTGCTTCTTGAATACTTCTCTGTGTTGATATGTACCGGTGATGGCCTCTTTGTAATTAACCTGAGGCGCGCCTTGGTTTATCTCAACGCCGAATTCACGACGGAGACGGTCCACGATGATATCAAGATGGAGCTCGCCCATTCCGCTGATAATGGTCTGGCCGGTCTCAATGTCAGTCTGGACGGTAAAGGTAGGGTCTTCTTCTGAAAGCTTACCAAGAGCAATACCAAGCTTGTCGAGATCTTTCTGGGTCTTGGGCTCTACAGCCAGACCTATAACCGGATCCGGAAACGTCATGGACTCCAGGACAATCGGTTTATCTTCGCGACAAATGGTATCACCTGTACGCAACTCCTTGAAACCTACGGCAGCACAGATATCGCCCGCCTCAACGCATTCGATGGGATTCTGCTTGTTGGAGTGCATCTGGTAAAGCCTTGCAACGCGTTCCTTTTTACCGGAACGGGTATTTAGTACATAGGAGCCGGCATCCAGTTTACCCGAATAGGCTCTGATAAAGGCCAATCTACCTACAAAGGGGTCTGTAGCAATCTTGAAGACCAATCCGCAGAAAGGCTCATCAGTGTTGAACTTGCGTACAAGTTCGGCACCGTTACGTGGATCTATACCCTTGATTTCTCCCTTATCCAGAGGAGAGGGGAGATAACGCATTACGGCATCAAGAAGCAATTGTACTCCTTTGTTTTTGAAGGAAGAGCCGCAAGTGGTTGGAACCACTGCCATATCGATGGTAGCCTTTCTAAGGGCATCAATAATCTCCTCTTCGGTGATTGAATCGGGATCTTCGAAAAACTTCTCAAGTATCTCTTCATTGTACTCGGCAACTGACTCGATCAGTTTACCGCGCCACTCCTCAACTTCTGCGACCATCTTCTTGGGAATCTCCTTTATCTCATAGTTAACAAGGTCCTTACTTAAATTGTAAAAATAGGCCTTTTTTGAGATAAGGTCGACAACTCCCTCGAAATTCTCCTCAGCTCCGATAGGGAGCGAAATGGGAATGGCCCGCGCTCCGAGTTTTTCGTTAATCTCCTCCACCACAGCAAGAAAATCAGCTCCTGTGCGATCCATCTTATTGACATAGGCAATCTTGGGCACGTGATACTTGTCTGCCTGGCGCCATACGGTCTCTGACTGAGGCTGTACGCGGCCTACCGCACAGAAAGTGGCGATTGTGCCATCAAGAACACGAAGTGAACGCTCCACCTCAACGGTGAAGTCAACGTGGCCCGGAGTATCTATAAGATTGATCTGGTACTGCTCATTGTTGTAATTCCAGAAAGCGGTAGTAGCAGCCGATGTGATGGTAATACCTCTCTCCTGCTCCTGAACCATCCAGTCCATGGTGGCAGCACCTTCGTGCACCTCTCCCAACTTATGGGTCTTGCCCGTGTAGTAGAGAATGCGCTCAGATGTTGTGGTCTTACCAGCATCGATATGAGCCATTATACCAATGTTTCTTGTATATTTTAGATCTCTTGCCATCTAATGTACTAATACCGGATTAGAAACGGAAGTGGGCAAAGGCCTTGTTGGCCTCAGCCATTCTGTGCATATCTTCTTTTCTTTTGAATGCTGCACCTTCATTATTGTATGCAGCCATTATTTCTGCAGCCAACTTCTCAGACATTGAGCGGCCGGAACGTTTACGGGCGTAAAGTATCATATTCTTCATACTGAGAGAGATCTTTCTTTCCGGACGCAACTCTGTCGGTACTTGGAAGTTCGCACCACCTACTCTGCGGCTTTTTACCTCAACCTGCGGAGTAATGTTTTCCAATGCTTTTTTCCAAATTTCGAGAGGAGCCTTGTCAGAATCTTTCATCTTCTCGCCGATCATGTCGATCGCATCGTAAAAAATAGAATAAGCGATACTCTTCTTCCCCTGTAACATCAAGTTGTTCACGAAACGGGTAACCTGTACATCGTGATACTTAGGATCAGGAAGTAGAATCCTCTTTTTAGGCTTCGTTTTTCTCATTTTTTCTCAAAATTTAACAGTTAAAACTAATGGTTACTTCTTAGATTTCTTCGGCTTCTTGGTACCATAAAGAGAACGACTCTGTGTCCTTCCCTCTACGCCGGCAGTATCCAAAGCTCCTCTAAGGATGTGGTAGCGAACACCCGGAAGGTCTTTAACACGACCGCCGCGAACCAGCACGATGCTGTGTTCCTGGAGGTTGTGGCCCTCTCCCGGGATGTATGCATTGACCTCTTTCTGGTTGGTGAGCCTTACACGGGCCACCTTACGCATAGCCGAATTAGGCTTCTTGGGAGTTGTAGTGTAAACACGTACACAAACTCCGCGTTTCTGAGGACAAGCATCCAATGCACGAGATTTGCTTTTCTCTACAATAACTTTGCGTCCTTTACGGACTAGTTGTTGAATCGTTGGCATAAATGTTTGTTAATCTTTTATTTAATGTTTATAACTCCGCATTTTTGCGGGTTGCAAAGATAGAACAAATAATCTGATTTACAAACAAGTTGTCAACAAAATTGCATTTTACTGCACCTTGAAGGCTTTTTTGCTAAAAACCGGACAACCGGAAGAAGTAATCCCTTCTACGACAACCGAGAATGTACCACTGTAGTCGGGGGTATTGCATATGACGGTGATTGAAGAGTCCGTAGCGCCGGCAGCTCCCGCAGTGAGCAGAGGATGCCAATACAAAGTCTGCCGATAATCAGGATAGTCGGCATTTTCGGCCACATTACAACAGGTGTATGCCATCGGAATGGCCGCTCCTTGAAACTCGATAATACGCACTTCAGGGCCAAAGGTCAACGAAGGAATGGTCCCTTTATATGTCTTCATATTGACAATGCCGTCAAACTGTCTGCTACCGATAAAATAGGCATAGGGATAAATATCTATCGATTCAACCAGCATCGGATCATATCTGTAGATCATTTCATGGTCAAAAATCGGCACTCCATCCACCATCATCAAAGATGCATCTTCCGCAAACTCTCCTATACGGAAGACATTTTCTATTTTGACCTGGATGTCTCTTGTGCCGTCCGCTTTTTTACGGGCACGTATCTGGGAAATGTATTCGACAATAACCTCCTCCATTAGGGGGAACCTGGTGTAATCATCGAGAAGATAGGTGATTCGCTCTGCGCCAAGAAGCGTATTTTCCCTTTTGGGAAGCATTTCGCACAGAGTATCCGAATCAAACCGTCTGCCAATCTGCATGGCAGCCCCTCTGAATTCAAGACGTTCCCTTAGCGATGTGCTGATCAGTAGCGGAGACGGAGCCTTGAGCTGCGGTTCGGCAAAAGGGTCTTTTATGGAAGCGATATTACCAACCAGTTCCACATCTCCATAGATATTGCCGGTAAAGAAACGAACCGTACCATCATCAGCACTCTCCGCTATGTATATGTCCGAATAGTTGCCGATGGCCGAGATGTAGGCGGTTTTTTCGTTGCTTTGCGCGGTAATTATCTCCCCTTCATACTCCGGAATGCGGTTATGATCAAAAGTCACCCCTTCTACATCCGGAAGCATCTCCAGAAACTCTTCAGGACCCGTTACCTTGCCTACCAGGATACCATCTTCATTGAATATTGAAAGTGAGAAAATAATCTGCTCACCGGTACGGTTGGCTATGCTGACGGGAATCTGATCTAAACGTCCCGCTTCCGAAGCAACACTGATTTGTACATCAGCGCACGGTTTCGTGAAAGGGGCAGTTGCTACTGCAGCCAGATAATCACTCTCCTCCACCACCTTGACTTCACCGATTCTTGCGGTGGATAATACATTGAAAATGGAGATTTCCCTACTAAATGCTGTATCGAAATCATATCCGCGCTCGTTAAAATTCGCCGAAGTATAGGCTATTAGACGATAATTGCCGGTGGAAAGAGTATTGGGCAGATCGATATACCCTGCTCCACGCCCCTCCATAAGTGCTATTTTAGCGGTTTGTGCCACCCCGGACGCAGAGTGAAGCTCCATATAGGCGATACTGCTTAACTCAGAGGGAGTGCGGGTAGCGACATCCATACAGAGTGCCGAGCACCAAATTCTCTCTCCGGCTACATAAATGCTCCTGTCTGTGGAAAACCACACCCTCTCTACTCGCTGAGCATAGAGAGGAGCGGATATCAGTAAAATAAATGCCGCCAGTGATGTCAATATAGTAAAGTATCTTCTCATCTTTTAATTGTGATTGTTGGGCCAATAATCGGGTTTCTCTTTTGTGCCTCCCTTCACTCTACAGTCAACACAACGTCGCTCAGACCAGCTGGTCATTTGAGTCATCTCGTCGAGAAATACCACATCATAGCCTCCATAGTAATATCTTCTCATTTTGGAGTGCTCAGCGAGGTTTATTTCTATAAAAGCTGAGCAGTTTTGACGCTTGTTTTGCAGCGGAAAATCATCTACTGAGACAAATATTCTATGGCTGGAGACTTTCGATACGGAGATATAACCCAGTACAACTTTGGAAGAATCGCCCACACAGTGTATATTGCCCCTTAGTTCGCTGGGCTGAGGGGAGAAAAGACCCCCTGTCTGATCCGTATTTCGCAACATTACCTCCCAATAAACATAAGCTTCCGCCGAAATGGAGCTCTGAATTACCTCCAATGAATATAAATAGTCGAGTTTGTCGCTCATGAAGGGCAGTTCGTAGATTTGATGATCGACAAGACGGTTCTCTGTAAGTGCCTCCGTGCTGGCAATCATTATGTTGGAAACGACATCCCTGTCCCAGCAATAATGCGTGTTTTCCCCTCTACATTCTTCGACGGTATTGCGGCTGGGGTTAAAAACGTGCGATGCATAGAACTGAGATGTGTACTCCCAGACCTCATTGCAATTCCATTTATAGTAGGGATTGGTGTCAGGATTGATAGTGCTCACATGAAATGTTATTTTCTCTTCAAGCTCGTCCACCCGAAATGAGACCTCTTCGAGTTCCGGAGTGATGATTACCTCCAGCCAGTCTGTTACATACTCTACGGCACTGCTTTGAGCATGGGGTTTGACATGGAGACGATAAGAGTTTCGGGGATTAAGATTGCGGGTATCGATAATATGGGCACCATCCCGATAATTTCCTGCACGGGTTATCTCTCCCTTGTCACTTTCCACCCACACATCGGCAGTAATGTTCACGGGCGTACCGGTAGTACCCAGTTGCTGTGTATTTCGAACAAATATGTATGATTCGGATCCTATTCGTATATCTCCCTCTATGACAATGAGTCCTATATCAACATCTGCTATCTCCGGTGTAAATGGATAGATGCAACTTCCCATCATTAGGGTAGCAAACGCTAGTATTAGTATGGAGAGTCTTTCTTTCATCAGAATTTGAGATTGAGGTTGATATATGGTATTGGCACCGCAAAGACACAGAGCATATTACCGCTGACACCTCCACTGCTGTTGCGGGTGTAAAATACCGAATAGGGATTTTTGCGACCGGTTACATTGTAGACTCCGAAAGTTACGGAGAGATGGGACAGCTGGCGGAGATAGTGGCTTGGTTCAATATTAACCGCCAGATCGAGGCGGAAATAATCCGGCACGCGGTAACCGTTGCGCTCGCTATAGTAGAGACGGTAGCCACCACCATAAATGTATTTAGCTACCGGTATTGTCACGGGACGGCCTGTAGAATAGTCCAGGTTGACCGATATGCTATATCTGTGAGTAAATTTGTAGTTGCCCACAAGTTTGAGGTCGTGCGGTTTGTCGTGAGGAGCATTGTACCACTCTCCATTATTAATGGTTTGCAGACCTCTGTCCTCCATCTCCCTAAGCATTGATCTGGAGTAGGTGTATGAGATCCATCCGTTAAGTTTTCCGCCCGGCTTTTTGACCATCAGTTCGACTCCGTAGGCTTTTCCCATTGTAGAAATCAACTCCTGTGCAAGGTTTTCATTCATCACAAGTATAGCTCCGCTCTTGTAGTCAGGATAGTCGCGCATCATCTTATAGTAGCCCTCAAGAGAAAGGTCCACGCGGTGGTCAAATACCGTCCAATAAAGTCCTGCCGCAGCCTGCCAACCCCTTTGCGGTCCGATATCGGCGTCTGCAAGCTTCCATGTATCCGTGGGTGAAATGGCTACGGTATTGGATATCTTGTGAATGTACTGGGCCATGCTGTTGAATCCCGCTTTGAAAGAGAGATTAGAGAGGAATGAGTATTTTCCGGAGATACGCAATTCGGGGGTACCGTAAAATTTATGGGTATTGAGACTTAAAAAGCCGGAAAGTCTCAATCCGAAATCAAACGAAAGACGGTCGTTAGGCTGATAAGTATCATTGAAAAACAACGATGTCTCCAATGCCCGTTCCGTCATTAGACGACGCGGTTCAATGGCAGAGGAATCTCCAAAAGGAAGTCTGTTGCCGGGCTCCACATTGTATATAGTTGAATTAAGACCGTAAGAGAATGTATGTTTTGCTGCGACAAGCGACTGGAATCTGAGTTTGAGATAGCCCTGCCTGATGTTGCTTGAGAGTGAGAAGGAGCTCCAGTCATTATGGGTGTCCTCCACCTTGTAGCCATAGCTGTCATATCCGGTCGAAAGGACGAGTGAATGACCGTCGCTGAAGTGGTTTCTCCATTTAACGGAGAAATTGGCATTGTGATATCTGTATGTAGTATCTGCAGTAAAACTAAACCTGTCTCTCGAGTAATAGCCGGAAAAATGGAGGGAATTTTTCTGGTTGAATCTATGACTGACTTGCGCGTTTAGGTCATTAAATGAGGCGGTCCCATTGGAATATTCGCTATTTTTCGGAAGGACTTTCAGTATCCAGTCAGAATAGGTAGTCCTGCCGCCGAGAATAAATGTGGTTTTTTCCTTTTTAAACGGGCCTTCGAGATGGAATCTACTGGTAAGAACTCCAAGGCCGAGTGAGCCCGCTATCTTTTTGCTGTTACCTTCACGGCCCCTGATATCGAGCACCGAAGATATTCTTCCGCCATATTCGGCGGGAATGGAACTCTTAAAGAGTTCTACGTCACTCACAATCTCCGTATTAAAGGCGGAAAAGATACCGAACAGGTGGTTTGGATTGTAAACTGTGCCTTCGTTGAAAAGAATTAGATTCTGGTCATTGGCTCCGCCACGAACATTAAATCCGCCGGAGGCCTCACCTACCGATTTAACACCGGGAAGTGTCATTATCACTTTTATAACATCTGCCTCACCGAAAACTGCGGGCACTTTTTTAATATTTTCTACACGTACTCTTTCGACACCCAAACGGCTGCTGCGATGGTTGACCATCCCTTCGGAAGTAATAACCGCACCTTTTAGGGCAAAAACTTTTTCCTTCATGGTCACATCCAGAGTTCCTCTATCATGAAGCAGGACATTTAAATCCAGGTCTTCGAGAGAATAGCCCGCAAAACGTAGCAGGTGCTCCCCGACAGGCAGCAATATCCTGTAAAAACCAGATGCGTCGCTTTGAGCATAGGCACCTGTACTCGCCTCAAGGATAGTAATTCCAGCCAAAGGTTCTCCCGTAGCTACATCGGTAATGTAGCCGCTTAGATAGACCTTCCCCGTGACTCCACTGTTGGACTCCCCTATTTCATATACCTTGTTGGCAAATGTAAACTTGTAGCCCGACTGATCAAGATAGATGGAAGTATCACGCTGCACCTGTTCTCCGCTACTGAAATAACCTATGGGAAGTTCGGTTGCAAAGCCTACTGTTCTGAGGATATATATGCCGCCATCAAAACGCGTGACGGCATAACCCTTACTCTTGAGCTCTGAAAGTATGCTTTCGAGTATCTTTTCACGCGGAGCATCTACCGTATAATTAGCCTGATCCAGACCATCGGAAATAAAATAGGTCTTAGGATGAATGCTCCTTACATAACTGACCAGCGAATCAATGCTGACATGACTCAGACGAACATTTGCCCGTTGGGCATATAAAACATTTCCTGAGACAAAAACACCAAGAAGCAACAACATAAAGAGTACTACGAGTCTACTTGAACGTACTTTCAGCATAACCTAATACTTTTACACAATACTCTTCAAAATTTCTTCTGGGAGAAACACTGACCTTCCTCACGAATGCCTTTATCTCCTTTTTACGGTCAGGGAAAAGATTAAGAATATCTTTTTCGCGTTTGACGAGAATCAGATCATTATCTTTGAGACAATAAAGCGTGGAATTGTATTTGAAGTAATAAAATACATTCTCTTTGAAATTGGGGTCGTAATAACCGATTGCATCTCCATTACGTAAATGAATATCACGATTAAGTTTTTTGGTAATCTGGCGCAAAAGAGTGATCGGCCCATTATGAAGTATCTCGAAAATGCCTCCATCCCGACAAATGAATCTCTTTTCTCCAATATTAAACGAAGTCAGGTAGGAGGTATTGAGCGCTACGGTAATGGCACTGAAGGGATGCTTAACCTGCACCTGCTGAAGATTTGCATCAATGTTGAGCAGAAGACCCTCATATTTTTTATGGTTATATACCACATCTCCGATGAGGAATTGCGGTGACTCCCAATAAAAGGTGCCATTGAATTGAAAAGCGTAATGAATTGCCTTGCGCCCCCTATAGATCATAAGCGCATCTCCCGCTTCCTGCGCATATTCTTCATATATTGTAGGCTGGCCCATTACTCCGGAGAGAGGAGACAATAGCAAGGAGACTAGTAAAAATAATCTAAACCTCTTCATAAAAAATCTCTGCAAGCATACAACGGGCAGAACCTCCACCATTAGCCTCAATAATACTTAAATCGGGAGAAGCAATGTCACAATGCGACTCAATCAGACGCAATTGCTCCTGACGAAGAGATTTTCTGGCGGCGGCCGACATAACTAAAAGCGGTCTCAGTTCACCAGCCGGCTGTACCTCAAGCATGTTGCCCGCAAAGTTGCCCATCTGTTCCAGCGAAATATCCACGATATCCCTCTTCCCCAACGAACGCACGAGTGCCTCTCTGACCGAAGCGCCTCTGATGCTCTCCAAACATACAACCGCCAGGTTGGTTCCCACACACATCATTACATTGGTATGATAAATGGCTTTCCCGGCTGCATCAATAGCATCGAAAAGAAAATAATCCCATTCGAACAGTTTGCAAAACTCCTTGAGCACATCCTCGTCAGTGCGGGGCGCACGACAAGCATATACTATTCCTGCTTCACGGTCAATGACCATGCTGCCGGTCCCCTCGAGAAACTTCCCTTTGGACTCGAAAGGCGTCAGATCGTAAATATTACGTATATCAAAAGTGCCGATAAGATGGTCCATCACAGCCTGTTTACGCTCCAAACGGCGATTTGGCGCACACATCGGATAAAGTACCATGGTACCGTCCGAATGGGTGGAAAACCAGTTGTTGGGGAAAATGGAGTCGGGTGTATGAGGCTCTGGAGTATCCTCTATCACATCCACTACCACTCCGTGCGAACGAAGTAGGGCCACAAAAGAGTCAAACTCCCGTAATGCGGCCTCCTGGGCTCCCGATTCGAACCCCCGGCGTTGGAATGCATTATTTGTCGCTGTCTGGGCGTTAAACCCAAAGGAACAGGGACGTACCATGAGCACGCGGCCCGACGTCTGTTTGAAAGAAATCCCTGGCATATAATTAACTATTCAAGCTCCCTAAATGCTTTTTTGATGATCTCAATCGCTTCACGCAGCTCCTCTTCAGTAATTACAAGGGGTGGGGCAAAACGAATGATATGTCTGTGTGTCTGCTTGGCTATAAGACCATACTCAGCCATCTTAAGGCAGATGTCCCAAGCCTCTTTACCATTGATCGGAGTTGTCACTACGGCGTTGAGAAGACCTTTTCCACGTACCTGTTTGATAAAAGGTGATTTGAATTTGATAAGCTCTTCCCTGAAAATCTTACCGAGGTATTCAGCTCTTTCAGCAAGTTTTTCATCCCTCACAACCTCCAGAGCGACCGTAGCCACCTTCGATGCAAGGGGGAATCCTCCATAAGTTGAACCATGTTGACCAGGCTTGATAGTGAGCATTATCTCATCATCGGCCAGTACTGCCGAAACAGGCAACACACCACCTGAAAGAGACTTTCCAAGAACAAGAATATCGGGGCGGACATTTTCATGCTCACAGCAGATCATTTTGCCTGTACGGGCAATACCGGTCTGTATTTCGTCAGCAACGAAAAGCACATTATGACGCTTGCAAGCATCATAACATCTTTTTAGGTAACCCTCATCCGGAACCACTACTCCTGCCTCACCTTGGATGGGCTCCAGAAGGAAAGCGGCCACATGGTTTCCATGCTTCTCTAGAAGGGCATCAAGAGCAGCAACGTCATTATATGGTATCTTGATAAAACCAGGGGTTAAAGGCCCATATTGTGAATATGATTCGGGATCGGTGGACATCGAGACTACAGTTATCGTGCGCCCATGAAAGTTACCCTCACAAACCACGATGACAGCTTTATCTTCAGGAATACCCTTCTTGACATAACCCCATCTGCGGGCAAGTTTGAGGGCGGTTTCCACCGCTTCTGCTCCGGTATTCATAGGAAGGAGCTTGTCATAACCAAAGAATTTCGTTGCAAACTCTTCATAAGGGCCGAGACAATCATTGTAAAAGGCCCTTGATGTAAGGCAAATTTCCTGCGCCTGGTCACAGAGAGCCTTTACGATTTTGGGATGGCAATGGCCCTGATTAACTGCCGAATAGGCTGATAGAAAATCAAAATATTTTTTTCCGTCCACATCCCACACAAATGCGCCTTTGCCTTTTGAAAGAACCACCGGCATCGGATGATAATTGTGTGCACCGAATTTAGCTTCCTGATCTATGAATTGCTGAGCGTTTTTTGTAATTACCATAATATTTAAACTGTTTTTGTTAACGATTGACAAAAGTACGAAAACTTTTAGACTTTACATAGTGTTTTATTGCTACAGCTCTGACTCTGTCTGAGTGGTGTTTTCTAAAAACAAAATACCATTTGAGAAAAAATCGTATTCTCAAAGGCAAAAAAAATAAAGTAAGCAATTCCCCAAATGTGAAAATGCAAAAATCCTGCCCAATACGATCGGTCCGGGGGATTTGTTATGGAAAATAGACAACCGGAAATGATTGACTCCTTGTCAATCACTCAGATACAAATTATAGGATTTTTAAATAAATCTACTGAAACAGATAGATCTTGTCGCCGCGGCGAAGTTTTTCGGCAACGGGAATAGAGCATAGATCGCCTTTTACGGCACTGCCTACATTCCTCATATCAACCCTTATTTCAGGGACTTCATACTCGATGACACCGGTAGTCGGCCCCGTGATCAGCAACGAATCTCCGACAGAAAAAGAACCGGTTGCAACCATCACCTCGGCTACGCCGATATTTGAAAAATAATTGGTAACCTTTCCTATGTATATTTTAGTACGAGTCGCCTTATTTCCATAAACATCACTCCACTCACCCAGTCGCGCACCCTGATAATATCCATCCCAGAAACCCCTGTTGAATACGGTTGTCAACCGTTCCTTGAGCGATGCAGCCAACTCCGGAGTATATTTTCCCTCAATGACGGCATCCGCAGCATCACGATAAGCTCCGGTAACGGTCTTGACATATTCCGAGGAACGGGCACGCCCCTCAATCTTAAATACTGTAACTCCCGATGCCATCATTTTATCCAGGAACTCAATTGTACAGAGATCCTTGGGCGACATTATATATTTATTATCAATCTCCAACTCACATCCCGTCTCAAGATCGGTGACACGATAGCCGCGACGACACAATTGATAGCAAGCTCCGCGATTGGCAGATGCGGAATACTCGTGAAGAGAAAGATAACATTTGCCGGAAATGGCCATACAGAGAGCACCGTGACAAAACATCTCAATTCTAACCTTGCGACCGGAAGGACCCTTGATATTTTCGAGGTCAATCGCCTCCTTTATCTTTGTCACCTGCTCTAAATTCAACTCTCTGGCCAGCACTATCACATCCGCATACTCTGCATAGAAACGCAAAGCCTCCACATTGGCAACATTGAGTTGAGTGGAGATATGCACCTCCATCCCGAGAGAACGGGCATATTCAATGGCAGCCATGTCTGATGCGATGACTGCGGTTACACCTGCCTTTTTCGCCATCTCCAAAGTCTCCCTCATCGGCTCGAGATCCTCGTCATAAAGCACTATATTGAGAGTCAAATAGGACTTGACATCATGTTCACTACAGATATCGCAGACTTTTTCGAGATCTTCGGGAGCAAAGTTGTTGGCTGAGTGAGAACGCATATTGAGTTGTCCGATGCCGAAGTAGATCGAGTCCGCTCCACCCTGGATGGCAGCCATAAGGCACTCAAAATTGCCCGCAGGGGCCATTATCTCTATGTTCCCTCTATTTTTCACGATGAATTAGTTGTTCTGCAAACTGATGGAGCTGCCTTGTCTGTACCTCATTCAAATCTATGCCCGAAATGGCTTCGAATGCTTTGTTATGATATTCCAGGATGGCTTTACGTGCATCATCCCTGATACCGAGGTCAATATATAATTGTTGCATGGCAGCAATCTTTTCTTCACGCATATCCTCTCCCATTGCTAAAATAGAAGCGAGACGCTCTTTATCCTCTCCATCTGCCCTACGGATGCACTCAACCTGGAGCCAGGTCTTTTTGTCATTGACAATATCGTCACCGATTTTTTTGCCGAAAATCTGCTGGTCGCCAAAAGTATCCAAATAGTCGTCAGCAATCTGGAAAGCCAGGCCAAGCCGGTATCCGAACTGATAGAGAGCATCCCGAACCTCTTTGGATGCGCCGGCAATAAGGGCCCCCATTTCCGCCGAGCAAGCGAGAAGAACTCCGGTCTTAAGACCTATCATAGCGGTATAGTCGGACATTGTGATGAAAGGTTTCTCCTCAAAATCCATATCAAATTGTTGTCCCTCACACACTTTTATTGCGGTATCGGTAAAGAGGCGTAACGCCTCCGGCATTACCTCACTATTACAGAACGAAATATATTTGCAAGCCAATAAAGACATTACATCACCCGAAAGGATTGCTTTGTTGGTGCCCCATTTTTTAAAAACCGTAGGCTGGTTACGGCGAGTATCGGAGTTGTCCATTATGTCATCGTGGACAAGAGTAAACTCGTGAAACATCTCAAGCGCAATGGCGGGGTAGATGATGTCATTGCCGATACTGTCGCTGAAAAGATTGAATACGGTGAGGCATAAACGCGGTCTGACGCGCTTGCCACCGACAGAGATCATATACTCTATCGGACGATAGAGCGACTCAGGTTCTCCTTTGAGATCGAGATTTAAAATGCTCCTGGATATGATATTTTCTATGTCTTCGTGTGAAAGCATAAATATTGGTTATTTGGACTACAAATATAAGGGATTTTGGACAAATTACTATCTTTGCGCCAATGGAAAATTCATCTGTTGCCACCGTAGTCAAACACACGGGTAGTCACTATCTGCTCTCCCGTCTACCCGAATGGGACCCTTTTCCCGCTGTAATCCGCGGAAAGATTCGTCTCATGGGCTCCACTGCTACAAATCCGATAGCTGTAGGCGACAAAGTGAAATATATTCCCGGTGACGGCGATGGCAATACACTTGCCACCATTGAAGAGGTGCTCCCCCGCACCAATTACATGATTCGTCGCTCGGTCAACCTCTCCCGTCAATCGCATATAATCGCAGCCAATCTCGACCGTGCCTTCCTGATAGTGACCATGGTTTTTCCGGAGGTTAAACCTGCCTTTGTGGATAGATTTCTGCTCACCTGCGAAGCCTATCGGATCAAAGTGATACTCGTCATCAATAAAATCGACCTCTACGACGACTTCGCCTTGGAACGTATGGAAGAGTTCAAGCATATATACAGCGGAGCCGGATATGAAATAATGGAGGTTTCCGCTCTTACGGGTGAAGGAATCGAACCCATCAGAGAACTCTGCAAGGGAAATAACGGTGCTTATGTCTCCCTCTTTTCCGGTGTCTCAGGAGTGGGCAAATCCTCACTTATCCGTGCCATTGATCCCTCTCTGGACCCCAAAATCAGGGAAATATCGTTAGCTCACCTGCAGGGAAGGCACACTACCACTTTCTATGAGATGTACCCCCTAAGCAGTGGCGGTTTCATCATTGACACTCCGGGTATCCGTGGCTTCGGATTGGTAGACATCGAACCTCATGAGTTGAGCACTTATTTCCCTGAAATGCTCAGAGTGATGGACAACTGCAAATTTATGCCCTGTACTCATACTCACGAGCCTGACTGTGCGGTAAAAGCGGCTCTCGAGGAAGGAACCATTTCATACGAGAGATACTATTCCTACCTTGGAATGCTCGAAGAAGAGACCAAGTATCGATGAAATTCTCTACCATCAATCGCAATATACTGCGTCTGGCTCTGCCCAGCATCATGGCAAACATCACTGTACCTCTGGTGGGTATAGTCGACCTCGCCATAGCCGGGCATCTGGGTGATGCCGCAAGTATCGGTGGTATCGCCATCGGTTCAATGCTGTTTGACCTGCTCTACTGGAATATGGGATTTTTGAGGGTAGGAACGGGAGGTATAACGGCCCAGGCGTACGGCAGGAGGGATTTTAAGGAAGCAATGGATACCTTCACCCGAGGTATGGCAACTGCTCTTGCAGTAGCGTTGCTGATCTGGATTATCCAGTGGGTTTATATCGAAGTGGCATTCGCTCTGGTTATTTGTTCACCCGAGGTGGAGAATATTGCAAGAGAGTACTTTTTCATCAGGGTTTGGGCAGCACCGGCCACATTGTCGCTGATGGTATTCAAAGGGTGGTTTATCGGGATGCAGAACACTGTGTTGCCGATGGCTGTGGATATTACAGTCAACGTTGTGAATGTAGTGATAAGTTATATATTGGCCGTCCATACGCCGATGGGGGTTGCAGGTGTTGCCGCAGGAACGGTTGTGGCACAATATAGCGGTCTTTTATTGGCTGCAATCCTGATGTACTGCAATTTCAAGGAGTATTTCCATCTTATATCGGTACGAGCGAGCATCAAATTGAACAAGATGAAAACGTTTTTTTCGATCAACGGCAATCTTTTCATCCGTTCCCTCTGTATGCTGATAATTTATATCGGTTTTACCTCAATTGCGGCAAAGTATGGCGACACATTGCTGGCTGTAAGTTCGGTTATGATGAAACTCCTGCTGCTCTACTCCTATTTCGTGGATGGATTTGCCTATGCGGGAGAGGCTCTGGTGGGACGTTTCATTGGAGAGAAGGATAGTGATTCGCTGATAAGTACGGTACGCCGGATTTTTATCTGGTGTTTCGGCATAAGCATCTTATCAACTCTGGTCTATGCGGGGCTCGGTAAGCCGATGTTCCGGCTTATGACCGACAATACTGCAGTTGTGGAAGCCTCCACCCCGTTTTTGTTCTGGCTACTGCTCATGCCTGTAGTGAGTTGCATCGCCTTTACCTGGGACGGGATTTTTATCGGAGCCACAGCTACTAACCACCTGCGCAATAGCATGATATGGTCTGCTGCGCTATTTATTATCACCTATGTCGCTTTCGAACCTCTGCTGGGCATACAATCACTCTACCTCGCCTATTTCGTTCATTTATTAGTACGCAGTCTCTATCTTACCCTCGTGAGAAAAAGTGCTTTAACTATAAAGTAAGATTATTTGTTATATTTGCGAAGTACATCAGAAACTGCAACCCAACTCTCCCAATTATCATGGAAATAGCATTTCTCTCCACTTTTTACCCTTATAGAGGAGGTATCGCCCAGTTCAATGCCAATCTTTATGAAGAACTCGCAAAAGAACATCAGGTTAAGGCTTTTACCTTCAGCAGACAGTACCCTTCGTTTCTTTTCCCCGGCAAGACACAATATGTGACTGAGCGGGACAATGCAAAAGTGATAGAGAGCATTGCCGTACTTGACTCCATCAATCCCTTCTCATATTTCAGTTCCGCAAAAAAAATAGCGCAACTGGAGCCGGATGTGGTCGTGATGAGATACTGGGTCTCATATCTTGCCCCTGCTTTGGGAACGGTAGCTAAATTACTCCGGAAAAAGGGGATAAAAGTGATCGCAATTCTGGATAACGTTATCCCGCACGAAAGGAAATTTTTTGATAAACCTTTTGCAAAATGGTTTATAAAACAGTGTGATGGATGTATTGCAATGAGTAGCTCCGTACTGAACGATATGCTCAGTCTGACTCCGAACAAGCCCTATATTCTCCAGCCTCATCCTCCCTACGACCATTTTGGTGCGAAAATGGAAAAAGAGAAAGCTTGTGAGAGACTAGGGATCAAGCCGGATAAAAAAAATCTGCTCTTTTTCGGACTTATTCGTGATTACAAAGGACTTGACCTGCTGATCGAAGCAATGGGACACCTAGATGACGGTTACCGTCTGGTCATTGCCGGCGAAAGTTATGGTAGTTTTGATAAATACCAGGAACAAATTGAAAAACTGATTGCCAAAAATCCCTCTTTAGCAGAACGTATGGTTATCTTCAATAGATATATCGACGACGATGAAGTACCGGCATTCTTTTCGGCATCCGATCTTTGCGTCCTCCCCTACAAAAGCGCCACGCAGAGTGGTATCACCGCAATATCACTTCATTTTGAAATACCTGTGGTTGCTACCCGGACCGGTGGTCTGGAAGAGAGCATTGAAGAGCCCGGCATCGGCATAATAGCTGACGAAATCTCGGCCGAAGGGATTGTTAGGGCCATAGAGTCATACTTCACTCATCCTGATAAATCCCTCTTTACGGAAAACATTCGTAAAGCCAAAGAGACAATGTCCTGGACATCGTTTGCAAAAGCGCTGGTTGATTTCTGCAAGAGTCTTTAAGCAGACATACATAAAATCAGGGGGCTGCACCAGAAATGGAATTGGTGCAGCCCCCCTCACTTAACCTAAGAAAAACTAACGAATAGTCACATCTTTGACTATAATAGTTTAAAAAGGTTTAATTAAACCAATAAATTTATACTCTACACAAAAATCATCCTACCGAAAAGATTCCCGCAAGGCCGAGAACTACCAGTGCAATGAGCGCAATCAACCAAAGAACGAAAATGATGAGTCCGGGTTTCCACCTGGGAGGTTTAACGCCGAAAATCATCTGGATTCCGCCGTACAACATGCCGAGGAAGGGTAAAAATACCACAAGCATAAGTACAATCTTGAGCAACACTACAGGCACACCCGCCGCAAAGATGGGAGCATACTCGGAAAGCCAATCCAAACCCATATCCAACACCGTATGGTTAAAGAAAGTGATGCCGAACAGACCCAATGCACCTGCCATCAGACCTGAGACACCTATAACGAGCAAAATCAGGCCTATAATGATACCGAACACCCTGCCGAGAGTTTTCCAAAAATCGGACCGGCCAATTTCCTGAGCCTTACGACCAACATAATCAGCTCCCTTGGCAATATTCTTCTCCAAATCACCGAGCGTACCATCTTCACCTCTCATCTGGCAACGTTGCCGGACAGTCTTTGCCGGAGGGATTACAATCCACATTATAATATATACAATGGGTATGAATGCTCCACCAAACACAGGGAGAGTAAAGGCTCCCGCTGAAAAGAAGACAAACCAGAGCACCAGCCAGATAACTCTAACCAGCGCAGTTTCAATGTTGAAATAGGCTGCCAGACCGCTGCTGACGCCACCCAAAATCTTTGAAGAGGGGTCGCGGAATAGCTTTTTCTTGGCATTGTAGTGCAGATTGCTGCTACCGGAGCCATCCGGATCTGCATCTTCTATAACTTCCGGTCGGCCGAGAATAGAGATCACTGCTTCTATCATCTCTGCACTTACGATTCCTCCGGGACCACATTTTTCAAGGAGTAGTTCTGCCATTCTCTCCTCTATACCCTCCATCACTTCGCTACCGCCCTGCCTCTTTGAATAATAACTATGGAGCTCGTCAAGGTACTCTGATGCCTTGCGATACGCGTCCTCATAGAGGGTAAACGCATATCTGCCGATGCTTACTTTTTCTACCTTTTTCATTTTCGAATTGTTTCAATTGTGGATACTATTTCCTGCCAGGCCAGGTCCATCTCAGATATTAACGAACGGCCTTTATCGGTAATCATATAATACTTGCGTGGGGGTCCCTGGGTAGATTCTTCCCAGCGATAGTTGAGTAGCCCCTGGTTTTTTTGGCGGATAAGGAGCGGATAGAGGGTTCCCTCCACCACAATCATATTGGCCTGCTTTAGCTCCTCGATGATTGAGGAGGCGTAGGCCTCTTTTTTATTGAGAATGAGAAGAATGCAATATTCCAGCAACCCCTTCCTCATCTGTGATTTAATATTGTCGACAATGTGTTCCATAACCGTTATTTTCTGTGTTGTGACTGTGATACCTTTCTGATATTCTCCGCGGTGACCGGCCAGCCTCTCATCTCACATTTCTGTGCAGCCGTCACAGCTTTGGGAGCCACTATCCAAAGAATGATATATACCCAGATGCCGGCACTGCCTAGAAGGGTGAGTACCACAAAGAGGATGCGCACAAGTACCACGTCAATATTGAGATACTGGGCGAGACCGCTGCAGACTCCGCCGATGGCACGGTTGTCATAATCGCGGTAAAATTTGCGGGGACCTTTGTACTCCGCCGATGCGGACGCAGAAGATGATGTATCACCACCGTTTTCAAAAGGAGAGCTGCCGTCGGGCATACCGAGTCGTGAGATAATCTCCTCAACCATCTGTAGAGTGACTACTTCACTCCTGGAGCCGAGTTTAGCTTCAAACAGATCGGCGATCCTCATTTCGAGATCTTCCATCACTTCATTCTCCTGAAAACCCATATTGATCTTGGATTTGAATGATGAGAGATAAGTTGCCATTCTGCTGTGCGCATCCTCTTCCAGTACGAAGGTTCTGCCGCCGATGCCTACATTAACTACTTTTTTCATAGTTGATTTACTATTTTGTTTAATAATATTGTGGGTTATGCAAGTAATCTTGCGATGCAAATATATATATTTTTTTAAATACCTTGCATAACAAAGTAGTATTTTTTTAAAAAAAGTGACAAAATCGTCACTTTTTAGCTTAAACGTACCTCTCCTACTAATTTTTATCACCTTCCGGAGTGGTCGGAAGTTCTGCAGGAACTGCAACTTCGGGGTTGACAATGGGAGTGCCTTCAGTTGTCACCTGCTGTTCGATGGCTTCTCTGAGTTTTGAACCTGAAGTTTTTCTATTCGGGATAAGGAATGTGGCAACCACGCAGAGAACCAAAATTGAAGTTGCCAGACCCCAGGTGATCTTTTCAAGAAAATCGGCCGTCTGACGTACTCCGAATGCCTGGTTACCGGCTGCAAAATTGGCTGCCAGGCCACCGCCCTTGGAATTCTGGATCAGAACCACGAGGGTCAGTAAGATACTCAATACCACTATAATAATAGAGACTGTAACGTATGCTGCTTGCATAATTGATTATTTTAATATTTTGACATTTTCAATAAGGGACGCAAAGTAAGCACTTTTTTCCGGATATAACAAAATTAGTTTCTCATAAATTGAAAGTGCCTGATTATAAAACTCTTGTTCCACATAGATTCTGGCGAGAGTTTCAGTGCAAAACTGATCGGAATCATCTTCCACAGGTTCTTTTTTTTCAAAATCAAAATCAGGCAAAGAACTGAGTGTTGAAGAGATCGGATTAATACTGAAAGTCTCCTTGAATGCCTCTCCGTTACGCTCCAGCTCCTTGAAATCCTCCTGACTGAAATAATCGCCCCCGACAACATAGTATTTGAGCCTGTGCTCGCCACCAGCCGGTTTTTTAATGATGATATCATTCTCTTCGAGTCGTTCTTGGATGGACTTCTTTACCGACTTAATAAAATATATACGGCTGAAAAGGTGTATTCCCGACGCGGCAACCGCCCTGTGGAGCTCTTCATCACCGGCTTTACCTTTGCGAAGGACAAGTTCCTTACGTGCAGCTGCAAACCAGGGATAGAGTTCCAGCAGTTTTTCAAGTTCGGGTATGGAGAATTCTTTCAATTCCATTAAATATAAGATGTTACCAGTTGGCAACGGTAGCATTAAATATATCTTCTACGATTTTTTCAATTATCGTGTCACAAAGCGCGGCTTCAACTTCATCGAGAGAGCGTTGCGAATCATAATCCTCATATCCCGCAAAATTTTTCTCAAAATTTTCCTCCGGATGCTTCTCATTTACAAACTTTACCTTTACCGAAACTGTGAGACGGTTTTTAGCAGCAACCTCATCAGCAGTAACTGCGGTTGGAGAAACATCGTAACCTTCAATGGTAGCAAGCACATAGAGATCTCCGGCATCATCTACCTGCTCCAGTTTGGTTAGCTTGCGGTACTTATCCGCAAGTGCCTCATAAAGAGAATTCGCAAGTGAAGGGTTGATCTTTAACGCTCTGTTCTGGACCGGTTCTATACATATCGTTTTGACGTCCGGTTGGATGGATGTGCCGCTGAAAGAGTAAATCCAGCAACCTGTAGCCATACAGGTTGTCGCAAAAAAAACGATCAGAGGAAGCAATATTTTGTATATGCGTTTCATTGTGTCTCTCATTCCAGATTGAATTCTTTGATCTTCCTATAAATGGTGCGTGCGGAGATACCAAGCTCCGCTGCTGCCTTTTCGCGGTTGTTGCCATTACGTTGAAGCGCTTCGGCTATTGCCTTGCAAGTGATTTGATCCAAAGTAAGCGGACCCTCCTCCTCGGGTTCTGCAACATTCTCCACCTCCTCGACCTCAATTACAGGACCTGCCTCCTGCACCTCGGAATCCGTACTTCGCACCCCGGACCCCTCAGTAAGCATATGAGTATGGCCAATAGTCGGAACAGGTGACATTTGCGCAGCAGGGGCGTTCCCCTTGACGATTCGGGTCAATTCATCCACTTCAATTCTCAATTGCTGGTATTGAGCATAGAGCTGGATGAGGAACTCCCTGTATGGATCTGAACAATTGTCGGAGAAACCGGTAGATTGCACCGGCATCTGAGAAGAATGATCCTTGGGAATGTAGTCGGAGAGTATCTCTGCGGTAATCAAACGCTCTGTCTCCATGGTCGATATACGCTCTGCAACACTCTTGAGTTGACGAATATTACCGGGCCAAGGGTAGTTTTCCAAAAGCTTCAGAGCCTCATCATTGAGACGCACCGGCTGCATTGTATACTTATCTGCAAAGTCGCTCGCAAACTTACGGAAGAGCATGCGTATGTCTTCCTTGCGCTCCCTGAGGGGCGGCATCACAATTGGCACGGTATTGAGGCGATAGTAAAGGTCGCGCCTGAATTTACCGGTTGCTACCGCGCGTTCGAGATGAATATTGGTAGCTGCTATTACCCTCACATCAGTCTTCTGTACTTTGGAAGAACCCACTCTTATAAACTCTCCATTCTGAAGGACTCTGAGCAGGCGTACCTGAGTTCCAATCGGAAGTTCGGCAACCTCATCGAGGAAAATTGTACCGCCGTCCGCCTCTTCAAAGTAACCTTTGCGACTGTCGACCGCTCCGGTAAAAGCACCCTTTTCATGACCGAAAAGCTCAGAATCTATCGTTCCTTCGGGAATTGCTCCGCAATTGACTGCAATATAGCGTTTGTGCTTGCGGGGAGAGTGGTCGTGGATAATCCTGGGGATATATTCCTTTCCGACACCGCTTTCTCCCGTCACAATCACGGAAAGGTCTGTAGAGGCGACGTTAACCGCCGCTTCAATGGCTCTGTTGAGCCCCGGATCATTGCCTATAATCTGATATTTATCCTTTATTTGCCTTAAATCCATAGTTGCAAAGTTATAAATTTTTATCTAAAAAAAATTATCATTACATTTGTATGATAATACATTATTATTTACGAAGAATTATTTTAACAAAAACAATTTAATATTTATGAGAAAAAACATCATCAACCTTATGCTCATAGCTGTCGTATCTGTGGCTATGGCTTCCTGCGGCAACCCTTCCAAGATGATTGAAGCCGCCGACCAAGTAAAAATCAATTGCAACCCTGAGGTTCTCGAAGTGATTGCAGGTAACATCGATGCTGTTGTTGACGTTACATTCCCTGCCGAATACTTCCATCCAAAGGCAATTCTTGAGGTGATTCCCGTATTGGTTTACAGTGGAGGAGAGGTTGAGGGCAAGCCTTTTGTATATCAGGGCGAGAAAATTACCGACAACTACAAACTTGTGACCGAGGATGGTGCAACCATCAGCGAACGCGTTCATTTCAAATATGTTCCCGGCATGGAGAAATCACAGCTTGTAGCTCGCGCAACTGTTCTCTACCAAGGCAAAGAATTCCCCTTCCCTGCTGACATCAAGATTGCTGACGGAGCCAATACTACTTACATGCTCGTAGAGACAGAAGGCGCATACGAAATGATGAAGGACGAATATATGGAAGTGATTCCCGAGACTGAAGAGGCACAGATTCTCTATCTTGTAAATAGCGCAACCGTACGCCCCTCGCAGCTTAGAAGTGAAGATATCAAAAACTTTGAGCAAGCTCTCAAGGATCTTGCACAGGACGAGCGCAGAGAGGTTAAGGGCACTAAAATTGTTGCTTACGCTTCTCCCGAGGGTGCAGTTGACTTCAACAACAGACTCTCTGCAAATCGCGAAAAGAGCGCCGAAAGGGCATTCAATCAGTTTACCAGGAAGCTTGAGACAGGCGCAGTAAGCACCAAAAGCCTCGGTGAGGACTGGGAAGGCTTCCAGGAGCTCGTAAAGAACTCCAACATTGAGGACAAAGAACTTATCCTTCGCGTTCTTTCAATGTACAGCGATTCCAACGTACGCGAAAGAGAGATCAGAAATATGTCTCAGGTATATAAAATACTTGCAGAAACCATTCTTCCGGAACTTCGTCGTGCAAGATTCATCACCGACATAGAATACACCAACTACAGTGCTGATGAGCTCAAAGAGCTTGTAGAGACCAATATTGACGTCCTCGACGAAGAAGCTCTTCTCCGTGCCGCAACTCTCGTAAGAGACAATAACGCAAAACTTGACATCTACGACAGAGCTATCAGGAAGTTTGACAGCGACCGTGCCAAGTACAATGCAGCTTGCATCAACCTCAATCTTATGAAAAACAGTGCAGCCAAGTCTCTCCTCGAGAAGATGAACAAAAAGAACTGCTACTACAAGAACGCAATGGGTGTTCTAGCTATGCGCGAAGGCAAAAATGCAGAGGCAATGAAATGGTTTGAAGAGTCTCATCGTCCCCAGGCCAAGATCAACGCCGCAGTTATTGATATTCTCGAAGGCAGATATAAAGAGGCGCTTGCCAAACTTGAAGGCACGGGCGACCACAATGAGCCCCTTGCCCACATCCTCAACGGACAGCCTGAAAAGGCAGTTGTAAAATGCAAATGTCCTCACGCCTCTTACCTCAAAGCTGTTATTGCAGCACGTAAAGGCGACGCTGAGACCTGCAAGAAAGAGCTTGAGAATGCAGCCAAGAGAGAAGACTACGCAAAGAGAATGCTCACAGATATAGAATTTGCTAAAATTCTAAAATAATCATTGTGAGTTCCAAACTGAAAATGGGTGGCCACGGTGTGATGTGACCGCCCATTTTGAGTTTGAAACTGTGAGTATAGATACTTTATTAAAATCACCAAAATAAAATGAAAAGGATTGTAATTATTTTAATTCTGAGTGCAGTTTTTACCACCTGCTGTGCTCCCAAAGCCAGTGTTGAAGAACTGAATCAGATAGTATCTGAGTTTTACCAAGATGTCAAATCCGCAAATATTCCGGTCTTTCAATATTGCATTTTTGAAAAAGACATTTCGATTGGAGGAGTTATTCTTGCTGACAGTGTGTATAACTATACCCAGCCTGCCAATGATTCAAGTATCTTCCAGGCAGCCTCCCTTAGCAAGCCGTTATTTGCATATATTGTGATGAAAATGGTGGATAAGGGAGAGATTGATCTCGACACGCCCATATGCCAATATACCGATATAGAGCGGTTTGAGGATAAAGAGATGGCCGCTATTCTTACTCCGAGAATGGTTTTATCACATACCACCGGATTGCCTAACTGGTCGGCAAAGTCCTCATCTGATGAATGGCCGACGAGTGTGATAAAATTTAAATATCCGGCAGATTCCTGCTTCTCCTATTCTGGTGAGGGCTTTGCATACCTGCAGCGCGCTATAGAGGCAATCCGTGGCACATCGCTCGATGTGATTGCACGCGAAGAAGTTTTTGTTCCGCTGAGAATGAATTCTACCTCTTTCGGCTGGCTACCGCAGTACGATAGCATTGCGCTTGACGGTTTTAATCGTGCTGCAAAAAATCGCGGACAGGGGCGTCATCCTCGTGAGAATAGTGCCTATACTCTGCGTACAAATGCCTCTGAATATATGCGCTTCTTGATAGCCGTTATGGAGGGAAAAGGTCTTAGTGCAACATCACACGCTGAAATGCTTACGCCACAGTCACATGCAATTCGTTATGCGGATCATCCTGATTGCGACTCTACAATCCGGTGGACCATCGGTTTAGGCGCCATATATTCTGACACGGCTGCCGTCGAAAAAGGAGAGGCTCCCCGCTACTATTATCATTTGGGTGATAACGGCAACTTCAAGGCACTCTTTGTGTTCCGTCCGGAAGATCGTCGGGGAATAGTCTATTTTACCAACAGCGTCAACGGTCACGAAATAATTACTTCAGTTACGCGCGCCACTTTCGGAGAATTGCTTTCCATACAGGACTGGCTTCAAAAGACAAAAGGGATAAAAATGAACTCCGTAAGCAATTGAAGACATTTTAGTTTGTCATACTCCCAACTCGAAACTAACCAAATATCATTATAACCAGAATGGTTACCGGAGCAACAAAACGAATTATAAAGAAGGTTGTTTCCGTAAACCACCTGGGAAGTTTGAGCGTACCGCTATTGGTAAGTTCGTCCATAACATTGGCCTTGCCGAGCCTCCAACCAACAAATATTACGACCAGCAGGCCGCACGTGGTCAGGAAAAAGTCGGAAGATAGGGTGTCAAAGAGATCAAAGAAAGTCTTTCCAAATATCTTGACATCCGAAAGCACTCCCATGGAGAGAGAAGCGAGAGTTCCCGTTACAAGGAAAATTGAGGAACCGATGATTACAGCTGTAGTACGCTTCATCTTGAACTCCTCCTTGAGATAGGCCACAACCACCTCAAGCAAGGAAATGGAAGAGGTCAGGGCTGCGATAATGAGAACGAAGAAAAAGATAATGGCGAGAATGCCTCCCAGCGGCATTTGAGCAAAAATCTTTGGCAATGTAATGAACACGAGACCGGGGCCCTCTCCGGGACTGATGCCGAATGCAAATACCGCCGGCATGATTGCGCAACCTGCAATGATGGCAAAAACGGTGTCGGCTACTGCCGTAAGTGCGGATGTCTTTACTATATTTTCGCTTTTGCTGACATAGGAAGCATAGGTCATTATTGTTCCGCAGCCTATGGAAAGCGAGAAAAATGCCTGTCCCAACGCAGCAAGCAGGGTATTAAAAGTCACTTTGGAAAAATCGGGCTTAAACAGATAGTTGATACCCTCTTTTGCTCCTTCAAGGGTGACCGAACGCACGGCAATGATGATAATCATTACAAAAAGCATCGGCATCATCATTTTGGTATATTTCTCTATACCC
>JAKQLB010000363.1 GCA_029567375.1 Bacteroidota bacterium
AGCCTTATAGTGCCAGGCACCGGACAGATTTGCCTGCAGATTTAGGGCCTCATCTATCGCCAGAAGAGCGTCCTGAAAATTTGCCAGATTAGCCAGGGCAATCCCCTTGCTGTACCAGGATAGGGCCACCTGCGGATTCAATTCGATGGTCTCATCGAAGGCTGCTATGGATTCATTGTAGAGTCCGAGTTGGGCCAGGGCCATCCCTTTTTCATACCAAGCTTCCGCTAGATGGGAGTCTATTTCAGTCGACTCATTGAAAGCGATGAGAGCTTCATCGTACTGCTTCAATCCACTTAAAGCCTGTCCTTTCTTCATCCAGGCTGAAGCATTGAGCCCATCCAACTCAATTGATTTTTCATAGCAGTCAAGTGCAACTGCGAAGGACTCTCTCTCCAAGAAACCATCACCCATCTGCTGCCAGTAGTCAGCCGTGTACTCTTTTCCGGAAGCACATGCTAAGCTTGATACGAGGGCAAGCAAGATTAAAATAACTCTGATTTCGATTTAGATACCTCCGGATTTTTCCTCATTGCCTAGAGCTCTTTGCCAAGAGAGGTTGTTGTCAATTTAACATGTTTTACGCCCTTTAGAGTCATCATTTTTTCCGCGGCCTTTCTCACCTCATCGCCCTCGCCTCTGAGCACAACAACCTCCAGACAAATGTCCTGATCCAAATGAATATGTAAGCTTGATTTTATCGTGCTGCCGAAATCATGTTGAATCTCCGTGAGGCTATCCTCCAGGCCTCTTTGGGCATGATCGTACACAATAGTGATCACACCCACCCGTTCTCCTTCCACATCGCTCATCCATTCGAAATTGACTATATAATTTCTTATGGCGTCTCGAACTCCCTCTGAGCGAGAAGAATAACCGCGCTGCTGTATAATTTCATCAAACTTGTTTAGCAAATTTTCTGGCAATGATACACCTATTCTCATTAAATCTTGATCCATATTTCATCACAATGGAAGACTAATATTACTTAGTATTAAGCTTATCGGATAGATTAGGAGGATATCTAATTTGATTCTAATATTAATCCAGATTTAACATAAGATTGGCCTTGTTCGGGATGGCTTTTCGAAAAAAAGGACCTATGAACGCGTATACTAGAATGATGAAACTAGAATTTTTAATATATAATTCAATTATATATATATATTATGATAAAATTATTAAAAGCCATTCGTAACTGAAAATTTTTATAATAATTTAATTAACTAGTAATAAAAAACAGGAGTGTTATGAGACACAATACTTATAAAGGGCCGTGCAGGCTCAGATCCTCAATCTACTCAAGGATATGCAGAAGGATATGGATCTGGGGGATCTTCTCATCTCCCATCAGCCGGAGGTAATCGAATTTATGGCTCATGAGACCATGATTCTAGGAGCAGAGAGATCCAAAGCATCCTTATCTATCATAAGGGATTGCAGGGTCCGGTCCTTCTATGAGCTTTGGAAAAGGCATGCCTCTTCTTTCGATAAAGGACGTAGGATTACTGCTCTATGAGGTGTATGCCTACGCCACAAAGCTGGAGTGTTGCGGACCGAACCTGCATATGTACTAATTCATAATATAAAACTTTTTCGTAATACAAAGATCTAACTATCAAGGCTTTTTGTTATCGTTTTTTTGGTAAGCAAAAAAGCTCTTGCTGCATCATACCAAGAGGCTGCATTTGGGAAAATATCAGCTTCTTAGCCTAATTTAATTTGCCTCCCGCATGAATCGCATAGCAGCTTCATCTCTCAACGATCTATTACCTTTATATGCACAATAGAACTCTTCGGGATTGAATGAATGGAATCTGCATAGATCAGCACAGCAATAATTCTCTCAATAATCTCACCAGTGTCTAAATAGATATCTAGTTACATCATCATATATTATTCATATTTAGTTAATGACAAAAAATGATTTATACCTGATATAGTATTAATAATTGTAGTTAATTGAGGAATAGATATGAAGAAAAAACAACAATTGCCTCAGGTGATTCTGAGTATAATAGCGTTGCTGCTTTGCTTATCAGCATGCGCGACGGAATATCCATTGACAATCACCGACACAGCGGGTCGAGAGGTCACCTTTACTATGCCAGTGGAAAGGGTGATAGTCACAAGTACAGATGCGGCTGAGGCCGTGGTCATGCTCGGAGCAGCGGACAAAGTGGTCGGAATTTCAGATACCGTCCAGAAGAAAGGATACTATTTCCCCGAGCTCAAGAAAAAACAGAGTATAGGCAAGTGGAATGCTCTGGATTTTGAGATGATAGGAGAGATCGCCAAAGGTGGGGAAGAAAATATAACTCCAGACATCGTTGTGATCGGATACAGCTATCCTGACAAGCCCTACGGCATATTTGGCGTTGAAAAGGGCTTAAAGCCATTTGAAAACGTCAAAGCGGTAGCCCTAGAATTTACAAAACCAAAGAATATGACCCACGAATTAGAGACTCTGGGCCAGATCCTGGGCAAAGAAGAGCAGGCCTCCGATTATATCAACTGGTACAATGAGAAAAGCTCTTCAGTGGAGCAGGCAGTCAAAGGGCTGGGCATGCCAAAGGTTTACGCAGAGTGGAGTTCTACCGCCGATCTGTCCACCTTGGGTTCGGGCTCTGGTTTTGATGGGGTTTTGAGCGTAGCAAGAGGCTTCAATATCGCCAATGGTCTAAAGGGAGATTATCCCAAAGTTGGGTGGGAATGGGTAGTCACTGAAAATCCGGATTTAATCATCAAGAGACAGACACAATCTTCAGACCAGACTCAGATCGGATGGGATTCAGAACCGTCTTCGGATACGGCAGAGCTGCAGTCTGTGAGAAATGAGCTTCTGGCCAGGTCAGGCGCCGGTGGCATTTCTGCCGTCAAATCTGACCGGGTTTATGTAATGGACTGGGATGTGCTTAATGGACTAGACCAGATAGTAGGCGTTACCTATTTGGCCAATTTGCTGCATCCTGAAGTTGATTTAGATCCTGTTGCGGTTCACAGAGAGTATCTTGATCGGCTGGGCCTTGAATATCCTGAGGATAGGACATTCATCTACCCTGAGCTTTCGAGTGAAGATTGATCGAAATTTGCCAAACCTAGAAAACATCCACTTTTTTGCTCCCTTGTTCTTTTCTTGCATCGAGTAAAGAGATAGATCTAGTCTGATCCAGTAATACCTAAGCCATTAAGTTTATCAATACTAACTCAAATACATGTGAATTATTATGTCCGAAGGAGTTCCGGCAAAGAGAATCCGGATGAGGGAGGAATATCAGCGATTCGTGAGCCGAAAAGCGCTATTTCTCATTCTTCTCTTGCTGGGCATCGTCCTTCTTGCCGGTGTGGCTGCCACTTTAGGCTCCGCCAATATCAGCGTCCGGGATGTCTACCTTGCCATCCTGGCCAGGTTTTTTCCTGCTCATTTTCAGAGCGACTGGTTCTCGGATACTATAGTATGGGGACTGCGGCTGCATCGCATTATGCTCTCCATAGTCGCAGGCATGGGATTGGCCATCGCCGGGGCTGTAATGCAGGGCATTCTAAAAAATCCCCTGGCCAGTCCCTTCACCCTGGGCATCTCCTCTGCCGCAAGCTTTGGGGCGGCTCTGGCCATTGTCTTGGGAGCAGGACTCGTGGGAGGCGAGTGGCTGATCATCGGCAATGCCTTCATCTTCACATTGCTTGCCTCTATGACCGTCTATGGTCTGGCCAAATACAAGGGCATTACCTCCGAAACCATGATCCTGGCGGGCATAGCCATAATGTACCTCTTTCAGGCCATGACCTCATTTCTGCAATACTTGGGCCAATCGGAGCAGGTGGCAGAGGTGGTCTTTTGGATGATGGGCTCTTTGGGGCGCTCCTCCTGGGAGAAGGTGGCAATAGTCTCTTTTATAATCACTCTATGCTTCCCCTACCTCTTGCTTAAGTCCTGGGATATTAATGCCCTGGGTGCAGGAGATGAGACCGCCACCAGCCTGGGAGTCAACGTGGAAAGAACGAGAGTGCTGTGCATGATGGCGGTCTCCCTTATCACGGCGGGTGTCATCTGTTTTACCGGTACTATAGGCTTCATAGGCTTAGTATCACCTCATATCACGCGCATGGTAATCGGAGGAGACCACAGATTTTTGCTGCCGGCCTCGGCCCTTGTGGGAGGATTGCTCTTGCTTGCGGCGGACACTGCGGCGCGAACCATCCTGGCACCGGTTATAATGCCTGTGGGAATAATGACCGCCTTCCTGGGAGTGCCATTCTTCGTCTATTTGTTCATGAAGAGGAAAAAAGAATTCTGGTAGGTTTCAGGAAAAGAAAACAGTTCTCGCAGGAACTCCGAGATTGATGACAGCTATTCGTAGCAATTTTTCAATGTATGCATTTGAAGGCGAATTCACTCTAAATGCTATAAGATCATCTATAGTTAAAATTCAAGATGAGCTTTAAGATGAGCATATTCCTCATCAAGAGAAGCGTAGCTGATAGAAGCATTTATTAAACATGAATTCCATTATCTGAAAGTGATTTCATATTAAATAGTAAAAATCAAAAAAATATTATAATAAGAATAAAAATTTAGATTAAATCGATGAATATTTAAATCAGCATCTGGAGGCAGAAATGGTAAATATCACTATTAAAAACCTAACATTCAGCTACAACAGCCACATGATTCTCGATGATATCAACATGGTCATTGAAAACTCAGAGATCTTAAGCCTGGTTGGGCCCAATGGCTCGGGAAAAACCACTCTGATCAAGTGCATAGATCGCATTCTCAAGCCCAAGGGAAGCATCCTTCTCGACGGCCAGGAGATTGAGAGAATGAGTCGACAGGATGTGGCCAGGAAGATCGGCTATGT
>JAKQLB010000366.1 GCA_029567375.1 Bacteroidota bacterium
TAGGTGCTTCCTGTCTGGTCACGGGATGGGCATCGTACATCTTCAATACTATTGAATCTGAAAACCAGTAACTGCCAAAGTTCATCAGGACTGATATAATCAGAGCAATAATGACACCAGTACCCCTCGCAATAAAATAACCTGCTACCATCAAGAGTCCTGAGAGGGCACTCAATAAAAGTATGATCTTCAGTGTGTTCATTCTCTTTCTCCTCCTGTCGATAGAGCCTTTTCCAACAGAGCCATTGTCGCCTCGTATATCTTCGGGTCTTTTCGTGCTCTGGCGCCGGCGACATTCAGAATTCGGATGTTGTTTCTCTCGATCCAGGAAAGCAATCTTGCCGCCGCATCAGAAATTGATAATTCCTTGAAGTCGAGATGAATCCAGGGTTTCCGGTGCTGTTTGGCAAACTCCCTTGTCAGTGCCGATCCGCCGGTAAGAAACCCATGGGAGACAATGACGGTCCCGTCGCCTTCCAGGACATTTTTCTCCGTCCGTTTTGAATAATCGGGTGTGGGCATTTCCTGAAGCTGATAATGATCCGGGAGAGTTCCGTCTTCTGTCTTTCGTCCTTTAGGAAGCCAGCCACCATAGGGGATGTTGTGAGCAATGGCGAAATCAAGGGCTGCTCTGTCCGCGCCGGTTTGTCCACCCGAGATGATCTTGTCGATCATAGTTGATTACCTTCAGATGCGGATTCAAGCCATTCCTGGATATATTCAGTTACGCCCTCCCATCCCGGCTCCAACAATATATTGTGCGCATGATCGGGAAACTCTTTATAGGTTGCTTTTGCCTGGTATTTTCTCGCGATCTTTTTTATCACGGAAGCAGGCAGAATCCTGTCCTGCCCGCCGGCAATGACAAGAACCGGGCAGGTGATCTTAGATTCCTCAACATAGGTGGTTTCCCGGGCGTCAAAGAACCAGAAGCCGATTTCCCACATGGCTCGTCCTGATTCATATCCCAGCCTGTCGTACAACGCTTTCCCTTCATCTTCAGGGGTAAGGTTCAGGACTGAATATTTCACGTCTTCATACCTCTGCTTGAGAGGTTTCTTCCAGAACCCGAATTTCATGGAGCGCCAGGTTCCCTTGATTGCAGACCATTCAAACATTGGAATACCGGCAGGCGGAGCAGGGCATAAAAGAACCAGGGCACTTCCCAGTCCTCTGCTGCCCAATATCTGCGTGATCAGCCCTCCCATGGAGTGACCCATGATGACGGGCTTGTCCGGTAGCTTCCTAATCTCTGTTTCAAGGTCATTTACGTAGTCGCTGAGGCTGGTGGTTCCGAGTTCAGGGTGTGGGGGAGCTTTGGGATCTCTATCATGATGACGCATAGTCGGGGTGATGCAGGTATATCCCTTCTGCTCGAAGAACTGCCGGTAGTTCTCCCAGATCCAGCCGCCCGCGGTCATGCCGTGAATCATGAAAATCGTATTGGCCACTGTTTGCCTTTATCCGAATACTTTTTTTACCTCAGCATTGAATGAGCGGTAGTGTAAAATATTTTGTGTAAAATTGGAGTAGCCAAAAAGGTAGAAAAAAAGGCGCTTTTCCTTTAGAAGGGTTTTTCCCCAAAAACCTGTACGAAAGGATAAAGCGCCATGAAACTGGAAGTAACGGTAGCGGAAATTGCGGAAATATTCAAGGTCATTCAGGAACGACCGGAACAACTTTTTGAGATGATACGTTTGGATGTACGGGAATCTGTTGGTAAGTACCTGACGGCAATGATGGAAGCGGAATTGACCCAATTTATGGGACGTGATGCTTATGAGCGTGTTGCCGGCAATGAGAAGTATCGCAACGGTTCCTATCATCGTTCCTTCACCTTGAAGAATATAGGCGAGGTCCAAGTCAAGATTCCCCGTGATCGTAAAGGAGAATTCAAGACTGCGGTCATTCCAAGGAGCAAGCAATATGAGAATGAGATTGGCCGTGATTTGGGCGTTCTGTTTTTAGGAGGAGTTAGTACTCGGACTCTTTCTATGATTTCTGAGCGTTTGCTTGGCCGGAAGATATCGCCCACGGAGATCAGCTCGGTCAATGTGGAATTGTCGGAGGCGGTAGAGCGATGGCGGCAGCGGGATTTGTCTTGTGAACCGGTAAAATATTTATTTGTGGATGGTGTCCATTTTCCCATGCGCATGGGCGACACCGTTGAAAAGGTGCCTGTTTTAGTGGCTGTGGGGGTGAAAGAAGATGGCGATAGATTGGTTGTCGGCATGCAATCAGGCGATAAGGAATCTGCCCCTGTCTGGCGTGAATTCTTTAAAGATCTGAAAGCCAGGGGTTTGGATGCCAAAAAGATTACTTTGGGAATTATGGATGGTTTGCCCGGACTGGAGGCAGTCTTCAAAGAGGAGTTCTCCCATGCCCGCATCCAGCGTTGCCAGGTCCATGTGGCAAGAAACATACTGGCCAAAGTACCGAAGAAATTCAAGCAGGAAGTGGCAGATGATCTACGTTCCATATTCTACGCCGATACGAAGGAAAAATCTCTGGAACATTGGAACACGTTCCAACAGAAGTGGCAGAAAGCTATTCCTTCTGCCGTGGAATGCCTGGAACGTAATATTGACGCATGCTTGACCTTTTTCAACTATCCCTCTGAAGAATGGGTCTCTTTGAGAACCACAAATATCATAGAACGATTGAACAAGGAGTTTAAACGACGGACAAAGGTTATGGAGATTGTAGCCGGAGAAGCGGCTTGTTATCGCATCTTGGCATTCATATCTCTGAAAATGGAAATTCATTGGAAATCAGCCCCTCTGGGAAAAGTGCCTAAACGTTTGCCATTCCTTGATAAATTGGCTCATGAAAATTTTACACAAAAAACTTGACAGTACCCAGCATTGAATGAGCCAACCAGAGAGGAACATTTATCATCACTCAACTTTTCAGAAAAGGCATCCGCCAGTTGCTCATAATACCATTTCTGCTTCTCTTTTGGGCGATTGAACCTTTTCCATAGATCATTCCCGATTCTTTCATAATCTTCACGGATCGATCTGATGTTGTCCAGCTTATCGGCAAGAGATAGAACAAGATGGGCATGGGATGCCTCTTTCTTCAGGTGATTGAGTGTATGCGCCTTCCGATTTTCCCAAATCCAATCTGATTTGTTCGGCTCCGACACCGACTGGACGAGATCCGCTATCTCATTCCCAAAGACTTCTTGAAGATCATCAAAGGTGACTCGTGTATCTTCCAGCGTATCATGTAAAATCCCGGCGATGATGACCGGTTCTGAGCATTCCAGTTGGATCAAGGTCTTCGCAACAATCAGGGGATGCGTTATGTAAGGAATCTTTGTTCCTTTGCGATATTGGCCGGAATGAGCTTTTGTCGCGAATTCGATGGCTTTAAAGATCATGATAGTCCCTTTTACTTTTTTATCAAATCATTTGGTGGATAATTCAGCCGGTAAAACCGGATGCGATCCGCCGGCAATGCTTTTCCATCAATCATACTGTCGCCGATGAAAGTCAACGCCTTGTTGCTCTCCCATGGCGCAAGCTTTCCCTTCGCCTGTATGGATTGGGGGTAGTAGAAATTGACGACCAGTGACAGGTTATATCTCTTCTCCCAAGGAGTCTGGATGAAGGGATTCCTTTGACCCTTGTTTGCTTTTCTCGCTGCCTCTTTTGCCATTCTCCAATGCCGAGCATGATCGGGACAAAGAAATGCTTTCGAAAATGGAGATCTCTTGGAAACAGCCGGATTGAATTGGCCCTTCTTAAAAATTACCCCGTGAGTGCCTTTACCATAAGCGCGTCTCATTCCTGGCGAGGATTCTCCCAGTCGCACCCGATTCATGACACCCCATGCAATCGCCTCATAAACCATTTGGTCATCAGCAAAACCCGTGGACAGTCCCTCAGCATAGACCAGTCTTGATAACAATTCCTGGTCGCTGATGTTTTGGGCCGTTACGATTGATTCAACGCTTGCCTTCGGATCAGATGATAAGCATGCAGGTACGTCTTCAGCATATGCTGCCCCCGACGAGAGAAGGAGCAGGAATAATGTCCTGACAACGTTCTTGAGCGCACCAGACATTCCTTTATCCTTATCAATCCTTCCTGAGAAAGCAGGAAAAGCGTTCATCATATTTTGTAGGAGTAAATTCAATGAATTGATATTCAGCGGCTCCATTGATTGAGAATGGATCATTCTCCATGATCTCCCGTGCTTCATCAACAGAGCCTACATTGGCTATGAGGACACCTCCTACTCTTGGTATTTGGGCGCCGGAACAGATAAGTTGTGACTTCTTGTAGCAATCATCGAGAAATTGCCGATGCTCAGCCAGCAGTGCGTCGATTACTTCGAAAGGTTTGATATACTTGCTCGTAATGAGAACCATTATTTATTCTCCTATCCTAACTCTTTCCAGACCTTGCCGTTATCAATTACTTGTAAACTCCCTTTGAATGACGTTTTGTATTTCCGAAGGATCAACCTTTTTGCATTTTGCCAGCAAGGTTTTATATCTCTGTTCATCGAAAGGCTTATTGTTCGCGAAAGAAGCAAAGATCATGTTTATCAAAATGGTCATGATCACATGCAGCCCCTCATGTCTCGAATATCCCTTCTTCTCTATATGCTCACATAGAAGAGCAGCTTCTAAAGGTGCTTCCGATATAACTTGATCCTCCGCCATTTCATGGAGGCTTATATGAAGAAATGGATTGAATTCGTTATCGCTGATATATTCCCTGCCATTAAGGAGATCTTCATTTTCATAATTTTCTTGATACTCCGGATGATTCATGACGATCATGGCCAGTTTTTGCTCTTTATTGTCAAGCTCATTGAATTTACCTTCCCTAATCATGTTCCATATCTTGTTGATCTTCTTCCGGTAGGTTTGCCGTTTAAGATTCTCAAATACCTTCGTGAAATTTTCTGTCATGAATATTATCCTTATAATATCCTGGTGGGAATCCGCCTTAAACGTGCAATCTAAAGGTTAAGCCTGCCATCATCAGAATAGTTGCAGCCAAGCTGAACAAACGAGCCACTGAACCTGCCCGTTGTTAAAGCCAAAGTGATCGCTTCGCTCATTTGCTAAGTTTTCAAAAAGCTAACGTGTCCTGACAAGTCGAAAACCACGATGGTCTTTTCGAAGGCTTGGGAACGAATAGAAGCGAAAAGCTGAACGGCAAACCCAGGCATTCTGATTCCAGGAACCACCACGACACATACGGAACTTTCCTATGGAAGGTCCTTTTGGATCTGTCACACTGCCGGTGGGATAATTACCCTTCCAGTCTTGGACCCATTCCCAGACATTGCCGTGCATATCATACAAACCCCAGGAGTTGGGGGCAAAACTGCCAACGCGGACAGTTCTCTGCTGATGCCCTCCTTTAGTGCACCCACTCAAAGGATAATTGCCGTCATAATTTGCCTGATCGGTAGTTAAACAGTTCCCCGTATTGAAGGGCGTTGTCGTTCCGGCACGGGCCGCATACTCCCACTCCGCTTCTGTGGGAAGCCGATACTTATCCGTTCCCTCAATACTGTTAAGTTTCTGGATAAATTCCTGGGCGTCATTCCAAGAGACCTGCTCCACCGGGCAATCGTCGCCGCAATCGCTGAAACGGGACGGATTGCCACCCATCACCTTTTTCCACTGGCCTTGGGTCACCTCTGTAGTCTGCATGAAGAAAGCCCGACTGATCGTTACTTGGTACTGAGTGGACTCATAGCCGTCACGTCCCGGTTCATCGATAGGTGATCCCATCATAAACGTCCCGGCTGGAATCAGGACAAACTTCGCCCCAAGGAAGGAACTTGTAAATGTCTTATCTGTGGAAGAACTTGATGGATTGTCTCCCATTACCGAGCCCGTGCGGTCTTCCGGGGCAGCAATCGCAAAACCTGACGATGAGATGGAAATTCCAATAATACAAATGGTGAAAAGGATCAGATGCCAATTTTTCCTCTTCATGGTCTTTTCCTGAATTGGACGGTTTGGTTTGTAAATCTTGATCTTTGCCAACTATAAGGAGATTGGATACCTCTGTCAATGTGAAATGGCTAAGGTAGATGGATGTATTTCCTTGAACAATACGGATACTACAAAAGAGGCAGAGCCGTTTGACTCTGCCTCTTTAAATTCAAGCTGGAATATCTTATTACTTTTTCAGACAATCGCTCATGAACTTTTTGCGATCATCACCCTTGAGCGCCTTTGCTGTTGCTTCCTTATTGCAGGCCTTCATCTTGTCCTGCTGGGTCATTTTCTTGGCAGCGGGTTCTGAAGCTCCTGCTTTGCCGGATAGGCAGCTCTTCATGAAATCCTTACGTGCGTCACCCTTCAATCCTTTTGCTGTTGCATCCTTGTTACAGGACTTCATACGCTCCTGCTGCGCCTGCTGGGCTGGCGATGGCGCTTTCTTCGCATCCTGCGCGACAGCGACGCCGATACTCCCAACGATGAAAGCAAAGACAATAAACAAACTGACGATAACTCTTTTCATAATTGATGCCTCCTCTTTTTGATAATTGTTCATAAGATCTCCATGTTGTGAGTGGAACTATAGGACAGCGTATTTTGACTGTCAATGCAATCTTAACCGTAAAAAAGTATTTAATTTTGGATACCCCTCGTTCTTTTCCTGAAATCGGAAGGTCTTTCATAACTTCCGCTTTGCGACCAAATACCTCTTTTGTCTGCCTTTGCTTCATGTTCTGCTTGGATAAATTCCCTGCGATAGGGCTCTTGCAAGTACTCAATATATGCTTCCGCCATACCGGCCCTGATCATTTCCATGTTGATATTCCTGTTGTCCAGCCAGATCATGCCGACCATTCTCCGGTAACGATCAATCGCGATAACATCAATGCGCACATGTTTCATAGAGATCATGGAGGACAGACAGTTTATCGATTCCTTGCCGAAGGGCTCTCCTGCTTTGCTTATATGGCCCGTTTTCTTATTGCGCCTTTCTGTTTCGGGAGCATCTATTCCGTACAACCTGATTTTCAGTTTCGTCCCTTCCGGTGTGATTGCCTGGATAGTGTCACCGTCGGATACCTTGGTTACAGTAGCTATGACAGTTCTTATCGGTGCCGCAAAGGTAGAGCTTGCCGCTGAACATAATGATATAAAAAGAAATGTCCAAATTACTTTCTTGAGGAAACTGGTTGCCATGGTCAAGGTCGTGAATTCTTATTGACCATTTACTGCGTTTCTCAAGACCGGTGACGAATGGAAGGTGACAACTTTTCTGGCCTTGATCTCCATCTCCTTACCCGTATAGGGATTCCTGCCAACACGTTCTCTCTTTGATTTGACAACCCACTTACCAAACCCAGATATATTCACTTTATCGCCTTTACCAAGTTCGTCCTTGATGATGTCAATTACACTTTCTACGAGCGAGATGCAGTCTTTCTTTGGCAGATCAATTTTTTCATAAAGAACATCTATCAACTCTTTTTTCGTTAATGCCATGCTTTACCCCCTTAAACATTTTTTTACCGGCAAGAGCTTCCCAACGTACAGAAAAGAAGAGCCGGTTCGTTATAATATTATTTGCGAAAGATTGTATCGTGAAACAGGATTGTCGGCTTCTTAAAGCTTTTTACCGACAGAGGCAAGATAAATCGTGAACTCATCCTGCCCGTCGATTCTGAGAAGATGGTCCATTGCCTCTTGGTCATAAGCGGCAATAGCGCATGTCCCGGCTCCGATGGCTTCACAGGCAAGATAAAGATTCTGGCAGACATGACCGGCATCAATGGCGATTACCTTGTGAGCGGCAAGTCCATAGCGCCATTCCATCCTATAGGGGATTGTCGTCCAGATAAAGGTTACTGCCGCCACTTCCGGATACTTCTGGCCGAAAACAGCCTGCCGGATTTTCTTGTGAAGATTTTCTTCGGCAAACTCGAACAACAGTTGGTGCTCAAGGGGAATGTAGCGATAAATTCCTTGATCGAGACCCTGGACGTTCAGGATACAGAGATAAGCTTCAAAGGCATGGCGGCAGCCCGCAGACGGCACAGTTCTTAAAGCATGTCCGGAATCCATCTTCTTTCTGACCCCCTGAGTAGCCCACAATAGGAAGGACAATTCTTCAAGAGATAGAGATTGGCGACTATAGGCCCTGCGGCTTTCACGGTTCTTAATAGCCTCTCTCAGACAGATCTCGCCGATGTCCATAAACTGGTCGTATTTAAGGAGATCGATTCTTTTTGCTTCTAATGAGTATGGTTTTTCAATTGGGGGAGGTGCAATTCTTTTACTCTGGTCGGTTTGTGAAAAATCTATGACCTTGCGGATGCCGTCTTTAAGAAACTGTCGGTATGTTTGTATGAAATCTTCTTCGGTCATGATTATTCTTATTAATATATCAGTTTCCGGAACTCAACACCAGGGTTGCTGTAATTCAAGTACGACATTGGAGACTCATTTATCAGAAAAGAAACATCAAAAGGAGATTTATTGCCATGCGCAAGATGGATTTTAGCTTGAAATATAAGGTCATTCATTGATCCCAAGACACGTCGGTCAACTATCTTTGAAAAAAATATTCTCTCTCTTTCCGGTTCAATGAACCTTTCATAAGCGAGTTCATTACCGTCTATGAGCATGAACTCCTTCATGTAAGGCAGTACAAGTTTAATAAACTGCTTATCACTGGTAATCCCCCTACCATAAAGGATCATGGAGTATAGTGATGTCGTGTTTGTCAGGATTAGATATTGAGAGCGCTGCACTGTGAACAAATTTGCGTTCCATTCAAGAAAAGGATTCGTGGATTGATCGGTTGGGAGTGCCTGTAAAGAAGCCAGTCTGATTTTCTGTGATAGCTTTGATGTGAGCCGGAAAATCAATGTTCATGCCTTTTTTTCTGGATATTAAGGGAAATATTCTTTAAAAAATATTAGCTGGAACTTCAATTGAGATTATTGCGATCCTACCCAAGCAATAGCATCTTGTCTATTTCTTTTTTATTGAAAGCGAGAAAATGGGGAAATAGGTTTGTGTAGTAGCTTTCATCCCGTATTGCTCGGCCAGACCACTAAAATGTGTAAAGAAAAGGGAGGCTGCTTTAAGCCCCAGCCTACAAAGTAAATATATTAATTGATCATGTATAATAAAAATATTAACTAACTATTGCTATGTGCAAAATACTTTTGCTTTAATCGTTATTCATTCTTTATAGGCACGAAAATCTTGATTCTTTCTGGATGAATATTTTTCCAATATCTGCTTCTTTCCCGGTAAATTAAAAGATAGACGGCGGGTGGAATTTATGGTATAAAGCTCCCCAATTTGGACCGACTGAAGAGCATCGCCAATTGACGAATTACAGTTTTAGCCAAGAAAATTAACTATATGCAAAGAAATATCCTTCTGGTAGAGCCAAACTACAAAACCAAATTTCCGCCTTTGGGGCTAATGAAAATTTCCGCCTATCACAAGCAGGTTGGTGATAACGTCCAATTCGTCAAAGGCTTGAATCAGAATGTTCAATATACATTCTGGGATAGAATCTACATTGCCACGCTCTTTACATACAACTGGTCAATAACTATCGATACAATTAAATGGTATAAGTGGCTGGTTAAAAACGATGTTTCCAGAATATGCGTCGGCGGCATTATGGCGACGCTGATGGCTGATGAATTATGGAAAGAAACCGGCATCGTCCCCATCCGCGGCCTTCTCAATAGTCCAGACCTGGTAAACGATGACCATGGTCTCATCATCGAAGACATGACTCCTGACTATTCACTCTTCGATAATACATCCTGTAAATATACATTGTTATCGGACAGCTATTTTGGCTACACGACCCGCGGTTGTGTTAGGACCTGCCCGTTTTGCGGCGTTCATATACTGGAGCCCAATTTTATTGAGTACAAAGGAATTAAACCGTACATCGATTCCATTGAACGTCTTTATGGCACCAAGAATCATCTGATCCTTTTTGATAACAATGTCTTAGCTTCAAAAAAATTCAACAATATCATTTCGGACATTGTTGATCTTGGCTTCCATAAAGGTGCCAAAGATAGCGCCCGCAGAGCCCGTTATGTTGATTTTAATCAGGGTGTGGACGCCCGTTATATCAAAGAAGATAAATTCAAATTATTATCGAAAATATCAATTAATCCCCTGCGAATCGCGTTCGATGATATCAAGCTTGAAAAAACCTATACCAAAAGTATTGCCCTGGCTGCCAAGTATGATATCCGGCATCTCTCAAATTACATCCTCTACAATTACAACGACACCCCCGAGGACTTCTGGAAACGACTGAAGATAAACATCGCCCTAAACAAAGAGTACGATCTGCAAATATATTCTTTCCCAATGAAGTATATCCCATTAAACGCCAGGGATAGAACCTACATTGGTAAAAACTGGAATTGGCAGTTCATCCGTGGGGTGCAGCGAATCCTCAATGTGATGAAGGGTGCGGTCATGGCCAGAGAGGATTTTTTTAATCGCGCCTTTGGCGAGACAGTCGATGAATTCTTGACTATCCTTCATATGCCAGAGCATATTTTGATGAACCGGGGCTATCATCCGCCACCGGAAGAAACCGAATGGCTGTCCAAATTTAATAATCTAACCGGCAATGAAAGGAAAGAGTTGCTGGCCACGCTTTGTGAAAACAGAACGAAAAGCAAACTCACCCAGGCGGTTATCAAGTTACAAAATAATAAGATACGCGAAATTCTAACCATGTATCTTCCGGACCGGTACAGCCTACCTCTCATTGATGATTTGGTCCAATAAATAAGGAGCCTTACTTTATGAACCAAGCAAAGGAAGCCTCAATATCCTCATTCAAGGCAGGCATGTATCTGCTCGAAAACTTAACATCTGGCATGTACAATGATCCCTTATCGATCTATCGAGAATATATCCAGAATGCCGTTGATTCAATTGATATCGGATTAGCCGATGGTACAATTGATTCGGCCCTTGTCGATATTAATCTTGACCCTTTCAAAAAGCGAATCGTAATCAAGGATAACGGTATTGGCATCCCGGCTAAGATGGCCGAGAAAGTATTAAGTAGCATCGGCAGCAGCAACAAGCAAGAAAGGAATCTGAGAGGCTTTCGCGGTATTGGACGACTGGGCGGTATCGCCTTCAGCGACCGGGCAACCTTTAAAACAAAATATTTTGGAGATAACATCGAATCTGTCCAGGAATGGGATTGCCTTAAATTACGCCATATTATAAGCAACAGGCAGTATTCCCTAACATTTCAAGAGTTATTCGATAATGTCACCACCTTTTCACAGCATAACGGAGTCAGGTCCAATCATAGCTACTTTGAAGTAATTTTAGAGGGTGTCTCTAGCTTTAGGAACCAGGTGTTCGATATTGAAAGAATTCAAAATTATATTAGCCAAGTCGCGCCTGTCCCATTCGATTATGAATTATTTTCTAACGGTAAAATTATTGATCAGCACCTTTTAGGTTGTCTCAGTTTTCATAACACCTATGACATCTCGCTCAATGGCAATAAAATCTACAAACCGTATCGCGATGTAATTCATACCTCCATGAAAAATGGCGGTGGTGCGGACACCATCAAGGAGGTCAAGTTTTTCGAGATCAACGATAGAAACGGTCAGCCGCTGGCCAAAGGCTGGTACGGATTGCGAGAGCAGATGCTGGGTTCAATCAGAAAAGGAGAAAAGTATTCCGGTATCCGGGTAAGAGTCGGCAATATATTGATTGGCGATGCTCACTTACTGGATAAGTGTTTTAGGGAGGAAAGATTCAATAGTTATGTCATTGGTGAGATCTACGTTGATTCGATACACTTGATCCCCAATAGCCGCCGAGATGATTTTATTGATAACGATGCCAAAAACGCTTTTTATAACGCCATCGAAAAAACTGTCGGGTTGCCTCTTTCCAAAGAGATACGGTTACAATCAAGGATAATGTCGGTATCCAAACAGAGCGATAATCACTCCGCTGACAAGCCAATCACAAAAATAAATGGGGATACTGGTAATGATGTAAGGGATATAAAAAAGGCAGTGGTGACAGCAGATTTTAAAACTCTTCAAGCGATAAACATTATTAACGAGATAAGGAGCAAATGCCGCAATTGTGATCGTTTATCAGACATCTCGGGAATCTTCGATTTTTAATCCCACCAGGACTCGCTTTCATTCAATATTAAGCGCGTTGAATGTATCAAATAGATCCTTCTCACAATGAAGCTCATATGCTCCAAAAGGTGTGGAATCGATTCTATCGATAATAAGCCTGATGCCGCCATGGGCATACTCTTCGGCAATTGTATACATCTCATCCTTATTAGACAGAATCTCAAGATTATTTTCCGTTGAAATAAGGGCGAGGGTCTTTATTAGCGATTCATCCTCCGGTCTTAAATCCGTGGTCCGAAATAGACCGTCTCTTGACTCAAGAGGGAGCCTAACATTGCACTTAAACCCAATTGCCATCGCATAGAGAAAATGCTCTTTCCTCGATTTATTTTTAAATAGATCCTCATCTTCAAGTTTCTCGTAGAGCTTTCTATCATCCTTATCCATAAAAAGCCGATCGCGGTCTTTAGCCATTAGAGAACCTCCAGCGTAGTCTCAAATTCGTTAGTCATCAATTTTGAAGCAAATCGGCAACTACAGTTATCATCCAGTATATTACTTATCTCCTGCGAGTATTCCGCTGGATTAAAGAGCAATATCGTTTGTTTATTTTTACTGACCCGAATAAAAGCATTGCCAAAATTTTCTCTGTGCTCTTCATCAATTCGGGCAACAGGCGTATCTATCAAGATCGGGGAGTTAAAGCCCGATACTTCATGCAGCGCCAATGTAAATGATAGTGCCAGCAACTCCCTTTCAGCTGCGCTGACGGACCCCAAACACGGGTATCCTAGGGCATGGATCAATGTCAAATCGTAACTGTCGCTTATTTCCACATCTTTAAAGGTTCCTTTTTTCCATAAGAGTTCAAAAAAGATTTCTTTCGTCCTTAACTCAATTTTCTTTCTGGTCTGATCCATGATTTGGTCTTTTATCTTTTCGACAAAAATAACTGCCTTTTGGCAGAATTCAATTTTTTTCCTCAATTCCTTAAGTCTCTCTTCCCTTCCAATCTCTCTTTCTAATTCTTTCTTCAACTCCTCAATTTTCTTTTTAAATGCCAATAATTGGAGTTTAAAACTACCAACTTTCTGCTGTTCTATTTCTAATATTAATTCCCACTTCTTTCTATCTATGTGATTTTGTTTTATTTTATTTTCGTCATAACCACTTAGCATCTTATCAATATTACTTAATTTTTTATCGATTTCCGCCAGGTCCTTCTCATATTGAATAATATCTCTTTTTACTTTTTCTATATCGATTTTAAAGCCTTCAATTTTATCTTTTAACGCTTTTAGCGGACTTAAACTCGTTAATAGCTCGATTGATATCAGCTTGGATAACTTAAATGTTTTTAATAGATCAGCTATATTTTGTAACGCATCCTCGGAGAGTTTAGTCCCGCACACCGTGCATATTCGACTATTATAGATTTTATTTAACAGGTCTGCATCGATATTGGGCGGCAGTTCCTTTTTACTAATTTTATCTTCAATTATTTCTATTACTTGATTGATTGGCCTCCAAAAATTAATAATCTTGCCATAATCAAAAAGAATACTATTTTTTTGTTTGAATTTTTCCTTGAGATTATCCTTTTTTTGATCACGATCATTTAGATATTTTTTTCTTTCAGACTCTAGCTTTTCGACGTCAGGCATACCTTTGAGGTTATCTTCGCATTCTTTCACTTTTTCCTTCGCTATCCCTATTTGTTTCGTACTTTCTTCAATTCTCTTAACTAGTTCCTCGGCATTATTTTCATAATTCTCAAGTGACTCCCTTGTTTTTTCAATTGCTGGATTTTGCTTCCCTGCTTCCGACCTTAATTCCTTAGAAAGGATAACCATCCTCTTTTCGATTCTTTCAATAAGGTCAATTTGGGAGATATTAAATATCGCATGACGCATGTTTTGAGCAGTCGCCTCTTTGAAATAATGATCCAAGCGCTCACCATCAAAAAAGAAAAATTCTCGAATCTTCTTCGGTACAAAACGCTCTACCTGCTTATCTGCTTTTTCATCAGAGAATAGTTTTGTATTGTTGTCATCATCAGTGGCTTCAACCTGAAATTCCGTACCCTGGTGTATGGGTTGTTTCCCGTCACCCTTTTGAATTTTATATTTCGCCTTCCTTTCAAAACTCATGTACTTTCCTTGATTTGTTTTTATATATACCATGACATTTACGCTACAATAATGACCGTCATTCGTATTATTAATGGCTTCCACGTTCAGGATCGGTAATCTTTGGGATTCTTTGGAAAAATGCGGTTCATCCCCGTAAAGGCACCAGTTGATGGCATTAAGGATGTTTGTCTTGCATGTGCCATTTTTCCCAATAACTACGTGGAGATCATTTTCGCCTGCAAGATTAAAGTTAATATCAACATTTTTGAATTGCCGATAATTATTCATTGTGAGGCTGTCAATCCTCATTACTTATCCTCCATGGCATTAATGAAGGAATCAATTTTCTTTTTGTATATTTCAGTCCATTTTGAAGGATCTTTAATCTCCTCGTAGATCAAGGCAATGACGAAATCTTTTACGGCCTTATCGGTGTCAGAGCTATCTCGGATTGTTTTCATGATTTCTTCGTTTAATTGAGCGCCACTCATTTCTTAATCCTCCAGATCGTTTTTAACTTTTTGAATCGCCAGTAGTGCCTCCGCTGCATTAATGGATGACTTGGAGATTTCTTCGTACCGTTCCAGCTCTTTTTTGAATATCTTCAATTCGATATATCTAAGTTCTTCAGCAAGTTTCTTTAGGTCCGGCACGATAATGATATCGTAAATATGAGCCTCTGTTTTACCGAGATATCGCCTGATCACTCGGCCAATCCGCTGAATGTACTCCCTGGGGTTGCCACTGCTGGCTACCAGTATGGTATTTCTGGCTGCTGGAACGTCGATTCCTTCATCCAAACATTTCATCGCCACCAGGACCTTGTATCTATCTTCCGCAAACATTTTTAGGATAAAGTCTCGCTCCGAAATGTTTCCGTACTTCTTTTCGGGTTTGGCGCTCTCGTCCATTGTGAATCTATGGGACTGAACCTTCCTTGAGCTTAGCTCTTCCATGATCCGGTTGATTTGCTGCGGGCTGCAATAGATCAGGGTCCCACTCAACGATCCCTTGAGATCGTTCATAACGCTACCCAGTACCGCCATCTTATTTTCCGCATTTTTGATAATGTCGGCTCTTTTAAAAATAAGCAGTTCCAAAAACTTGAGTTTTTCCGCGTCGCCTTTGGCTTGGCTATACCGGACAGATAGCGTCCTTGATAGTTGATAATATTCTTCAAGTTCTTCTTCGGTAAGCTTCGTAAACAAGGGGATGTAGCGGAAAGGGGTGAGGTAAGTTTTCCCCGTGGCCGGGTTTATTGTGTTGATGGCTTTGTCCAAACTGAATTCATACAAGACCCCGCCAAAATATTTATAGATGGCATTGGTGCCTACGCTGTCGTACCATCGTTTCGGGGTGGCGCTAAGTCCCAACCTCGCTTCATAGTCCACCAGCAAGCCTGATATAGCTTTGCTCGCGCCTAGCCCGTGGACTTCATCAGCGATCAGGCAGACTCTATAATCATCTTTTTTGTCCTGGATGATGCTTTTAAAAACCGTTGAGGAGAATGTCCGATGAGTTGTGATGACGATGAGACGCTTTTTATATCCCAGCGACATTTCGATGATGGCATTGGTTAGTTTATCTTTCCAAGATGCGTTGACTCCGTCGGCGCTGATAAAAACGTCGGACTTGATGCCAAAATTATCAAGTTCTTTTTTCCATTGCTGTCCCAGGTGTTGATAGGGACAAGTTATGACCACTATCGTCTTGCGGTATTTCCGATAAACCTCTTTCAAACAGCCCAAGGCAGTAAATGTTTTCCCCGTACCCGTGGCCATCTCAAAGATACCTTGTTCGTTGTTATTGAGCCAAGTGTCTATGGCATATAGCTGATAATCAAAAAGCTCGATCTCTTTTTTTCTATTGTCCCTCGCAGACCACTTGGCAAAATTGATCTCACCGATGTCCTTCGGGGCAATCTCAATGAGTCGGTTTTTCACGGCATCGGGTACGGGAATAATTTTTAATCGCTGACAATCGTTACTCCAGTACCGGTTAAACTTGGCTAGGTCAGCCATCAAATATTCGGCTTCAACTTCTTCCCAGCCACGAAATACTTTAAACTCTTCAATATTTCCCAGCCAACCCATTGCCGTCTCATTGACCGACCCGCTAAAGGTAATAGTATTGCCGTCGGTATCCTTCAGGATACCGACCTTTTGATGAAAGATACCTTCACGCTGCACCTGGTCACCTGTTAGTGGCCGGCCAGCTTCGTCATATGAAACCGCCACCTTAATTTCCAGCTTTTGATTGGCCATCATCCAGCCTAGAGCGAATATATGGTCTCGGGAAAAATCGTCTTTTATGTCTTCTATCTCTCGTAACAGATTCTGCCCTAAAGGATTTTCGATCCTTTCTCCTGCGTCCTTGATGGCCTGCAATTCATCTTCTCTTAATTTGGGTGAAACGATCATTCTCATGGTGCCGTCGTTTTCAACCAAGCCTAAAATGCCCCTGGCGGCAACGGCCAAACTGGATGATGAAAAAAATCCGGCTAGCCGGTCATAAGAGACTGAAGCGGACAACGCAGGAATGTAAAAATCATTCAAAATGTCATCCGCGTCAGAATCATAGCTTCTCTTTAGAGTCAGTTCTTGTAGGTTCATTCTTGGTCGCGCCCATAGGCATTAATTGGCCCTTAAAGGCAATAAAAAACCCCCGTTCTCTTTTTAAAAAAACAGGGGTTAATGATTAATTAATTGCTCCATTCGATCCCTCTTCGACTGTTGTTAAAAAGGGTTAAGCATTGCTCTTCTCAAATATTCACTTGAAATTATAGAGTGAATATATCTAAAACTAAATCCTGTCAAGGTATTCAGTAGAATTGCACAAAATAATCACGACATAAATATATTTTGAACAATGAGCAGAGTAATCATCAGTAATGTCCGGTTAAGTAATCCCATACAGAATCTTTAGTCGCCATCTACAGGCTCACAGACCTCCCCGGGTAAGAACAGCCGCCTTTCCCCCACATCCGCCGCATTTACTGCATCACCGCTTGATGTTTATGGGCTTTACTTTGTCATGTAAGTTAACCCGTATGATGCAGCCTGATATGCGATTCGTGTTCCTCTTGTCGGTGGTTTGCCTCCGGCTTCCTTCAGACCCCACCTCGCGGTAGACGCCCTTGCCCTCGGCTAACAGTTTCCACCATCAGGACCTGAAGGGGGACTTGCACCCCCAAGCTGCTGCCCATGCCGGGCACGCATGAATCACCCCGCAGCAAGCTACGGGGTATCTAAAACACCAAGGAACGAAGCAAGCTTCGAGGAATAAAACCCTGAGAGATTTAATAATATCTTCCTCCTGCATCAAGAAAAAGTGCGCCTATTGCCACAAATAAACAAAAAATGGCAGTAGCTTTGATGCTCATCCCGTTAAGTAAGCATATTACAAATAGAATTGCGACGACAATAAACGTATCCTTGATTCTTTTTTTTCCTATCATATTTCTCTATTTATTCATGTTGCCACTAATAGAGGTTTCCTTTTGTCTCTATTTCAAAATTTCTAAAATTCTAACAGAACGTTTTACAAGTCCCTCATAAGTTCCTGGGCCAATTGCACTAGAAGAACCATCATTGTTAAAGTTATTAGTTTTTCTGTGCATTTCAATGAGAGCAAGAATGCCATTAACTTCGAGATAGAAATCATATAAACCTTGACGTGCGGATCGCTTCGAAACTGACAGAAATCGGTCTCGATCGATGGAGTAACATTGTGCGATATGGAATGAGACTTTTTCAACCGTGTAGGAATCCCAACATTTACTCTTTGCAGCATTTTCACATGCTTTGATGAATGCCTCAATTTCTGTCCTAATTAATTCTTTGATGGCTACTTTTTTTCTGTTGTTCATGTTTAGCCCTACTATGATTTGGGCCGATATACCGAGAAGGAATCCAAGAATAACAAGTAATATCTTAGTCATCAACTCATCCATCAATCATTTACTCTCTATCATTGGTTGCTGGTTTAAAGATTGATAACCTCGTAAAAAGTCAAAATTCGCCGATTTGAGCTTTGTAACTTGCTGTAATTATTAGGTGCGAATTTTCAAAAAAGGCCATTTTCCGACTTTTTACGAGCACATCAAGATTAACGGCTAAAATATTGCGTATTGGTCTCAAGCCGTTAATTGAGGAGTACATAATATATTATTGTACCACATCCTGGCAAAATAATCATGACCAAAAGTTAGCAACTTTCTCCCCGCATTCATTGCCCTGGCAGAATCAGCCACCCCTCGCTTTGTATTTGGAAGAGATAATCACGACAGTGCTGAAAAATCAATCCATCAGAAGGATAAGTGGAAATAACTATCATCGCAACATACTGCTATTTATCGTAGATAATCCTCGGCAAAGGACAGAGCGAATTCCAATTTCTATTGACATATACATGAACATAGTCATATCATTAAATAAAATCAAGATAATTAAATATATAAGGGAGACCATCATCATGACTAAATCAGACCTTATCGCATCTCTGGCCGCTAAAGAAAACCTTACCGATAAACAAGCAACGGACGTCATCAAGCTGATCTTCGATGGATTTGCTGGTACACTGAAAAATAATGGCAGGATAGAAATCAGGGGATATGGCAGTTTTTCTGTTCGGGAATACGAATCTTACACAGGCAGGAATCCCAGGACAGGCAAGAATATTGAAGTGAAGCCGAAGAGACTGCCTTTCTTTAAGGTGGGCAGGGATTTGAAGGAGATGGTGGATGGATAGCAGAAATGGAAGGCAACACCCTTGGGATTTACTTTATTATTTCAAAAGCGCTTATTAAGTGAAAACCTATAGGGGTGTCCTTCCTTTTTATGAAAGTCTTTAAACCATTAATCAACTTAGATTACTATGATACGTTCATAAAAGAACGGGTACTAAAAACTACGCCAAGTGCTTTCCGGTTCAAAAAACGATATGGAATAATTATTCAAGATAGCGAAGTAATTTATCCCGCTTCAATTCAACATATGTTTGGATTTGTGAGGAACATAATAAAATCATTGTGTGAAAATTACAAACATGGGCGAATTCAAAGATTGTGGATAAAAAAAGACCCTGGTAATGATGGCCCTCAAGTAACAAAGAAACTTCCAGATGAAGAAGACGATTATCGTCAACTTATCATCTTAAACAGAGTTGATCATTTAATCCATTTATTGGTCACACACTGTATTAAAGAAAGACTAATTCAAGATAAACAGATAATCCCAGTAAAATCCCGAATAAAAAATATCTTGGTGACTTCTGCGCTCCTAAAAGAGACTTTCGTGCAAGGCTATCATTATTATTACGTTACCGACATTAAAAAGTTTGGTGAATCATTAGATTTGGAAAAAGCAAAAAATACTCTCATTAGGATATTAGATAAGCACACAGATGAAGAGGATATTGTTCTAATAAACAATTTACTGTCATCCTATCAAAAGATTCCACAACATAAATCCAGTGGAAGCCCCTTAAATCAATTGATAGCTGAGTTAACTCTCTCTCAAATTGAACATGAAGTGGCTAATGAAATCTCTGTGCCTTTTGTCCGTTCGGGCGAGGACTTTGTGTTTTTTTTAACAAATCAAAATGACTACACGGATATTGAAGAAACGCTTGGATCTATTATAAAAGACAAAGCTGGAGACAACTGTAAGCTCCACCAAGCTAATCAGGCTTCATCGTTTTATGATGAGCGGTATCAGGTCCATCATATTTTTAATACCGACAATGATAAAGCTTTTATTGGCAGTCTTCGTGATCAAAGTATTGATTTTTGTGGATTTAACTATTCTATTGAAAATGAAAATATTGTTGTCGTTCGGATCAGGCATAAAACCTTTAAAAAAATACGAGAAAGAATCAAAATGTATACTGAGGGTGGAGATTATAGAACATATGATTTACCTGAAGAAATATCGACAAATAAGAAAATAAAAAAAATTATAAGGGAACTTAATAGTTTATTTGGTTTTTACTTTAAAGACAACGAATGGCATCACTCTAGGTTATATGGCATTCATGAACTGTTCAAACTTCCATCGGAGATAAATTCAGATGAAATATTTAAGCAGGCACAAAGGCTTAATCATTACATGTTACGACGATTACGCCATTTACATATGAGAAACATATGTAATGATAGTGTTTCAAACGCAAGGCGATACAGAGAAGAAATCGATAAATCATACAGGAGACTAGGATTAAGAAACTTAATTGATTCTATAAATTATGATGCCCCAGTTAAAAGTCACGCAGCGGAACAGAGAACGTAGGGCGAGTTTACTGGCGCTGTTTTTACTGAAAAAAGCTCTTTGATGACCTCAAAATATTAGCCGATTTGGGTAGCGGCAAGCTCTTGCGAATAAAAAACATTGGAAGAAAATCCTTGAATGAAATTCAAGATGCATTGAGTACGCTGGAATACATCAACAAGTGAAAATGGGGCGTAGCCGAATATCGCTGGTTATTTGAAGGATAATCTCTGTTGACTCTTGCCGCTTTCAATCATTCCTTTCAACGCATTTAAAGCTTCATTGAAAAAATCTTCATAATCATCCCCAAAATCGCTCATCCAGATCGCGCCGATAAACAACAATACGCAATATAATCATGTATATGCAAGGTGCTAAATTTGCCAATAAATCACTTGGCACACTTCCCGCATTATCTAAAGTCAAACAGACGCAAACAAAAAAAATAAAAATAAATGGAGGACACAGAAAATGAAAAAGACATTAGGAACGATGGTAGCGGCAATAGTGGTTGTTCTTTGCACCGGGACGTTCGCCCTGGCCGAGTATGCGGCAGCAGGCGTTGGTAACTTCCCTTACTTCCAGCTTGGTTGCTTGATTGTTGGCGGCATGGTCATCATCTCCCTGAAGCACAAATATGAAAAGATGTACACGGGAGAAGTTGCCGGTGTTTTCGCCCTCTACACGGTCCTGATCGCCCTCTTCACCAATCCGGTGATCGAAGGCATCAAGAACATGGTTGGTTAATAAAAGAGCGTCGGGAGGCGTGACGCGCCATAAAGAGGTTAGACCTCTCCTGAAGCTTACGAGATACGGACACTAACCGTTCAATCTGTGTCCCTCAAAAAAACCCCCTGATGAAACCGGTTCGTCAGGGGGTTTTTGTTTTTCTGGATGCTAAATAAAGAATCGCCGACATAGCAATCGTCCTGAATCTTGCCGGTGATAAGCATTATTTTCACGCATATGGTTTCTTCAAACGACTTTCTCTATTGCCATCTGTAAAAGGATCACAATCTGCTGAAAAAATCCTTGGGGGTATATTATATATGGGGTCTATGATCAGGCAGATTATGGCTTACTCTTTTCCCGATGCGTTGCTTGAGTATTTACAGGTTTTGGATATTTTTATAATTTTTCCAAAAAAATTGATTCATCATGATTACTTCTAAAGCGGCCAGAGCTTATATAGTTATGCAATGCCGGTCATACCTTTATCCTACAACATAGAACATTTTCTGATGGTAAGATTCAAATAATGATTCTGAATTTTCGAGAGAGAATTTCATCCTTGGCAGGTTCTTGGCATATTTATCAAAGCTGCTCTGTATGCCCCTGAAGTTGCTTATTGCCGACGGCGCCAGGATCTTAAGATTTTTCCTGACCTTTATCTTATCGGAAAATTGTTTCATGAACATGGGGAAAAAGTTGTAGAGCAGCAATCCTACATCATTCTTGATCTGGATGCGGTCTATGATCATCAAATTTTTTTCTGAGAAGTCCAGCATGTAAATACAGCCGATCCACTTGTCCTTGCTGAAGATGCGAATATTGAAAAAACGTGGATTCAGAAGATGTCCAGATGCCATCTTTGCAGAAGATGACGAACAGTCGGATGAGTAATCACCCTTCAGAAAATCGTGTATGTCCTTGCACGGGTAGAGATTGAAGACAATCCGGGCGGTGATGGATTCAACATCGATCTTCTTCATGCTGAGATTTACGCAAAAGAGTTTGTAAAGCCTTTCAATCTGGTCGGCGGAGTATGTCTTTTTGAAGAATGCATCAAACGATCTAAGCTTGCTGAAAAAGTTCTCGATAATTCCCTTCGACTTCAATAACACCTCCGGATCAACACGTTCCTGATACATGGTATGTAAGTGATCTATCTTCTTTCTGGCTTTTTCAATATCCTGGATATAGGAGACCTTGTTAAGGACATCGATGATGTTTCTCTTGACGTTCGCCGGTAGAGAAATCTTCGTAATCTTGTTCTTGGCGGAAAGGAGAAAATGATGGCAATGAGGGCGGAACATTTCCATCTTTAGCTTTTCTAAGCGCTCGATATAAAGGGTATGCAGGTCATTCAATATCAGTGATGACGATGCCGGCAAGCTCCGGAACCTGTTCATGATGGCATGATCGAGCCGGTATTTATTGCGGTCGAAGGCACAGATCTGGGAAAGGCTTCGCTTCAGAAACCCAAGATAGATATCTTTTTTCGTATTCAGGTAACGCCGCAAAGCCTTCAAGAGCAGGTCATATGCGTCGCTCTGGTCCTGCAGCAAAGACGAAACAATCGCTGAGGATGGTTCCTCCTGACTTTTCGTTCCAGATTTCTTCAAGCCATATTCGCCTCCTGCAATGATGATCCTTTTGAAGACGTCGAAATAGTCATCATGAAGACCCTCTGCGGCTTCCAGGAAATGCTTTCTCTCATCATCAATTAATGAGACGGCATCTTCAAGACCGGAAGAGATGTCAATATCTTCCACAATCCAGCGGGCTGCCATGGTCACCTCGCGAAGATCTATTCCAAACTGTCGGGGCAGCAGCCCAAGGATGGGAGGTTTAACTATCTGCATGGCAGAATTCTTGGCAAAACGAAGCATCGCCCGTTGACGTTCATTAGGATGGGGAGGAATGAATCTCTTCACTTCTTCAACGGTCTCAAGACGGTAGGGAGGTTGTATATGCAGCATGATGACTTACTTGTCTGGCTTCAGATGGATGGGCTGAGAATGGTTTTGTGATCGTATGGATATATTTTCTCTTCTTGGACAATAAACCTCGGCAATGGTCTCTCCTCTTTGAGGCGAATGAAGAGGGCATAAGCGAAAACTACCAGGATTAGAACCGCCAAGGTTCTCTTTGATGTTCTTCTGTCGGATTTCCATATACTGGGTGCCATGGCGATAAAGATCATACAAGCGATGAATAGTATCCCAAAGGCAAAACTGTTCCAAGGGATTGAGACCAAGAAGAAAATCATGGACAGCAATACCGAGATATTCAAGAGGCCGCAAATAATGATCATGCCCCAGTAAGCAGCTTTTACAATGATCGTAAATGATTGATAAGCGGTATTCATCGGCTACTTCGTATGCTCGATTCGTTCCCGGACGGCAACCAGAAGCGTCTTCAGGTCATGTTCTTCCAGAGACAGCAGGAAATTCATGTCCCTGTCCGTCTGCAATAGCTTGAGAAGTTTGTCCACGATTTCAGGTTTTGTCAGGTCGCCCATGTGCTCTTGCCGATACCAAAAGAATAATGAGAATCCAGATCAGGTTGATGGATCTTGCCGCTATAGAAAAGAAGGTGATTATGAAAAAAGATACAAGATCATCGGGAAGAAATCAATGAATGAATAAGAAAAATAATGCTGACCTGGATTCTCTCTATGGAAAAGCGCCTGGAAATAAAGGGCGCCAGGAAAACTATGAAGAAAAAAAGCATCGGCAAGATCATATAGCTGACCTTGCCGATGTTGTTAGAAGGCAGCGCATGCCGCCTGATGAAGGATGACTTTCCCGTTGCTCTGAAATCTGATTGTCAAGGCGTTGGGGCAAAATCGATCTTCAGAGTAAACAGCTTGATGTGTCCGCGGATCATAATCGGCGAAAACATCAGTCAACATTATCATCTTGCCCTTTTGGGGAAGGTAGATAATATCTATCGACATCTTGTTTCCAGCGATTGATTTGACCTTTACAAGCCCTCTGTCGTTGGAAAGGCTATGTCTGCCGATGATCTCGCCGGCAGAAACTGTTGATGTCATCATCAAAATTACGATCACTGTGGCGATGATTGATACTCTCATCCTGCACCTCCCTTATGTAGTTGATATGCAGGAATAATTTCTATACCAATCAGCAGAATAACAGAGAGCGAGGATTGTGTTATCGGCCCTTGACAATGACTATGGGCAGCAATAAATTATCCTGCGAAAGATACATTCAAGTTCTTTGAATTACTTGCCGAAGTGAATAGTAAAAGGCGAGATTCTGCGATGCGCGTAATGAGTCTATTCTACTGGATGTTTAATGAAATGAGAACCACAGGGTCTTAGTGGTGATGATAACCCGTAGAAGACCAAGAATTCAAATGATGGACTCCAGCTAACAGACAAGACGGCATAGGTGGATCTCGTTAGCCCCTCGCAAGAAGTTTTATCCTGCGAGGGGTTTTTTTTGATCGTGAAAGATCAGCCGCTGTTTCTTGCCGATGGCCACTATAAACATGACCTTGAAATGCTCATAGCCACTTTTTTACCCATGGGCAAAATGATGATGAAAAACGAATCTTGATCCGGCGAGATCTGGTCCATGAAACGGAAATGACTCAATTCCTTGTCCTGAACCCGATATCAACCCGGTCATGGGGTTTTTCAAATCCTGAAGAATCGTTTTTCCCATCGTATCGACCAGCTCTTGCCGATGATGAAGAACAATGATCAATCTATGACAGGAAAGATTCTCCTTTTTCATTTTTCCCTTATAGCCAAAATGGGAAAGGAGAAACAGGATATGAAACGGCAAGAATTAGGAGGACGTGTTCGGTTTAACGCTGGCCCTTGAGGATGGGCTTGATCATGCCTTCAGCTACTTTGTATCTCTTCTAATAACGATCTGATTTACTGATGCTTCTCAATATTTCTAAAAAGCTGCTGGTCATCTTTTTTCCAAGATCGGCACTGACATCCTCGTACTTGGAGAGAGTGACCACATCGGCATACTTGTCCCGGGGAGCATTATCGGCATTTACTTTGCTTTTATACTGCTTCACGTAGGCATTTAGAACGCCATCTATCTGATAAGATGAAATGGACATACGAGTACACCAACTCCCTCAAAGCATTGTTATCAAACATTCCTCTTCTAATAGTAATATCGGCATATCTTCTGAAAACATAAATACTTAAGAAGATCAAAGCTGTATCCCTCAAATGCTCAACAGTAAAGAATTTACCTGAGGCATGGCCCATATTCAAGGTCATCAAGCATAGGTTTTTTTTGATTTTGTATGACATATGATCGACATTCTGTTTCTTGCCGGTAATCATCATCATGACAGAAAAGATTCTCCTTGGTCATTTTTTCCTATAGGGTCAAATGGGAAAGAAGAAACTGATTTCGATCCGGCATTAGCTGCATAGTAACAACAAATTCTGAACATCCCCTTGAGATGGTAAAAAAATGATCAGGAGCGGTATGCCGAAGATAATGAACATTGTCGTGCGTATCATTGTTAGCACGTATCAAGCTCGAGAATCCGCAGCATACGCCCCTGATTCTGTGTCCAACTTGTCCATCTTCAAAAATGGGCTTCGCAATAGATTGCGCAAGCAAGTGCCATGCAGCGGCATCAAGAAGAAGAAATCGACTGTTTCTGACCGCTGTCGAAGATGAACAAGATTGGCTATAGGGGTCCCGTTTTTGATTAGAGTCGTATGCCGTGGACGACTGAATAAATCTGTTTTACCGGCAAAACGGCGAACTTAGCCCTACATAAATATAGTTATGAAATTAACCCCATTGGGATTCTATAGAAGGGTTTTAATTTTTGGGATGCAGCCAGAGCTGGACTTGGTGTCAGAAATTTTCATCATTCACAAACCCTGATAGGAGCAGGAGGATCACTGGGTGATACCATTAATTTCTCCTGTCAATGACTGACAGGATTCGTGAGAGCGATTAGAAAGATTTAGGGTCCGCCTCCCCTTGAATCTTTTGCTTGTCATGCTCTCCTCCTATGACCCTCCCCTTCAAACGGGAGGGTCATTTTTTACCGAAATAAAAAACTTTGGCTCCAGAGAAATTAATCTCCAGAGCCAATCTTTATAGTTTCACTTGCCATCATCGATGACGAGTGCCCCCTGTGCGTTTCTGTATGTTTTTGGCCATTCTTTTTTTGGCCGTTCTTTTTTGCCTATTTTGCCCCTTTCCTTTCTCATTTGTTTTCTTTCCGCTTCTTTCTTCACCTCCTCACACACATCCATAGTTAGCTTTAGGGTTCTGAGATTCTTAATCGATTCCATATCTGTTACCCGATATTTGATTCTTAGCGGTAGGCCCTCTGTAGGAATGATTCTGAAGTTTTGCATATATTTGCACTTGTTTGCATTGGCATCTTCATCTTTCAATTTTCGCATAATGTAATTTCCGAATCTCATTGTGCCGGTTATCACTCGCACCGCATAGTTAGCAATTTCTACCATGTTATCTGTGTATTCGTAATCAGTATCATCAATCGGAGTTCCATTTGCATAGATTTGCGCTTCAACATTGCTTGAAGGCAACCCAACATCTCGCGATATATAATATTTTTCAGAGGACATATTACAATTGTGGATACGGTATTTTCCTCTATAGATATCTACCTCTCGAGAATCGTGTGGTTCTGAAAGATTTTTCAAAATCTCGTTATACGCTTTGTGGTAAAACGGATTTTGGGTAATCCTGACGTTCAGAATCAGGTCAACATACTCTGCACCGATATGCTTGACCTCATATCCTTCGTATAGAACTCCATATTTCTCGTGAATCGGTCGTTTGATCATAATGCGATACATTTCTGCCAGCTTCTTGATCTGGGATTGCCTCTGGACAATGTTGCTGTAATCTTTGATAACCTCTTCGTAAGTGACGAAATTGACATCTTTTCTGACGAAATCTTCAATCTTGTCCTCTGATAGAGTTACATTCATCGTCACCAGGAAAATCTCATTGTCCTCTTTGATCTTGAGTATACGATATTTTTTCACGTAGCCAAGTGAAGCGGCGACAACCTGATCCTTCTTGATCTGGTAGTTTTCCACATCTGTCACTCCATAGACGAGTGAGCTGGTGTACATTTCAACTGCTTCCCGCAGTCCGTTGCTGATGGCTTCCTCTTTTGTCGTTCCAGTGCCGGTTATAATTACCGCCCAGGAGTTGGAAGCTATTAAAAGAATGATGATGATCAGGACTATTTTTTTCACTAGAACCTCCTACCATGCCTCTCCTGTTTGTTCTATTTTAAATGCAGGAACGCCGTTGGCTTCTAAAGAAACGACTTTAACTGTTGGTTTATGAAGCCGCTGGATGTCACCGTCGAATATCGCCTGCGCCAGAGGATTGATAAGCCATGTCTTCAATTGGTTTTCGATGCCGTGACCTCCATAAGAAAGATCGCTCATACAATGAGACTTCAGGCAATCGTTAACATCCTCCTCTAGTAAGACCTCAATACACTGATCATCCTTTAGTCGATTAAGAACATCTTTCACCATTTTGTCGTATATCTGGCCCGCAGCATCATCACGGATGAAGTCAAAAACGATTATATTTTCTCCGATCCTGTTAAGAATATCTGGGTAGCCAAGTTGAACTTTAAAGAAGTTTTCAATTTCCGACCGCACCTTATGTTCGACATCCGCGTATGTGTCGTCCAGTGTCACATTGGGAACAAATCTTCCATTTTCAATGCGGCAGATGCCAAGTTTCGATGTAAACACGATGAGCGATTCACTGAAATAGACCTGTTCACCACGGCCTGTGGTGATAACTCCTTCGTCCAATATCTTGAAAAGCTTATCAAGGATGCGTGGATGCGCTTTCTCGATTTCGTCAAATACGATAACAGAAAAAGGGTTTTCTTTGACAGCATTGGTAAATTCACCGCCCATGTCCGAACCGATATAACCTGGAGGTGCTCCAATCAACCGATGATAGGCATGTTCCTGGGAAAAATCATTCATATCGAATCGTATGCAAGCTTGTTCATTCTCGAAGATAAATTCTGTAAGTGCTTTTACCAACTCTGTCTTTCCGGTGCCGGTCGGTCCGGCGAGAAACATGACACCTCTCGGACGTCTGCTGATTTTCGGTCCTTGCACTCGATTAAGTCCGGTTATTGCGCATTTAATGATGTCGAGAGATTTGGTTATGGCTGTTTGTTGTCCTTTCACCCGCTCACCAATGATAACATCGCCATTTACAATCTTCGCACGACCAATTCGCTTCCAGGAATCTTCTGTCACCCCCAGCTTGTAACGGTTTACGGCTTCGGCGAAATTGTCGAATCCTATATTCTCAACAATGCATAGCTTCCTTATGGCGATTATATCGTTTATGTACATACCCTCCGTCAGCTCGACAAATTCATCATCTTCCTTCTTATCTTCTACGGATGAGCCTCCTAATAACGGACAGATTGCCGCCCGTCGCTGGTAGTGGTCCGGCTTCGGAACAATAATCGAACGTATTTTCGGATTCTCCAATACAAACCATGCGGGCAAGTCTCTTTCCTTTTCGCAGAGCCAAATTATTGGATTGTAATATTGTTCTCCAAATTTTTGAGTTGAATGCGGCCAGTCATCATAACTTGGAATCAGCGCCCGAGATAAGTATCGGCACTCCGCAGGGTCGATGGAATCTGCCTGCATAAGATAGTGCGATGTAAAATCCATAAATGCGGCGATGAAATGTTCCTTCCAACAGCATATCTGTTTAATGATATCTATTGACTTTTCCATCGAGCAAGGGAAGTAGCCTGATTCTGAATTGAATTCGCACTTGAAGTATTCCATGAAGAACTGCCGCGAGTCTTCCGCTGAACCATCGGTGATATGAAAACCTCTTATCGGATTGAAGGTGATAAAGTATTCATAACCTTTTAATCTCAAAGCATGAGATAGATACGATAAAATCCCGGAACGATCATATTTTCCTTCCCTGCTTCTGCTCGGATATGAATACAAGTCGCGGATATTGCCGGAAAGTACGAATTGTGGCTTGATGGGGAGAAACCGTAGGAGATCTTTGATCCAGCGAGGTGTTGCCTTGTCTTTAACGAAGGCATCAGATTGATCAATATCGATCTTGATATTCTTGGTTATCTTAGTGTGCATCCAATTGCGCTCCCATTATGTTTGATGCCAATTTAAAAATAAAATACATTAATCTCAAGATAAAGTAAAGAAAAATTATTTAATATATTCAATTAGATAAATCATATTTCATATGGAAATAACTATTTCTATATGAAATCTATACCGGCGAGAGCCGGCCTGTTAAATCTTTCCAGGGCAGAAAATACTTTTACCGTCTTTTTTTGTTTTCGCATCCGGCCATTCATCTACTAAAGCTAACTATATCAATCACATCTACACGCTTTTTGATATTCGATTTTTTTTCATATAGAAATTGTTATTTATATACAAAAATGAATCTATCTGTTTGTTTTTATTGTATATTTATCTTGACAAACAGCAGAGTAAGGTTTAATATATCAATCACAGAAAGGAAAGAGATTATGCCGATCATCACGAAGGAAAACAAAATTTTATTGCTGGTTTTGGCGCTTGCCACGATCCTTGCCTGGTTGATCTTCGGGCCGGATGTTTTGAAATACATGAGTGGACCGTTCTGGCTTATTAGACCATAAAGGTTGACGCCTTTATTGAGGTAAAAAGAAATGGATGCCTTAAGACTTTACATTGACGACGATAATAACGATCTCTGGATCTTCTTTGCAGATGATTATTCCTCTCATATCGGCGGACCATATCTCTACTGCTTCGACAGCCGCACCCTCAAGTTCAAGAGGGATGTCCGGCTTTACAACGACAAGGGAACGCCCATCACCAGACCTTTCGATCCGCTGTTTGCCTCCCATGATCAGCAGGGGAATTTCATTCTGGCAACAGACCTGGCTTATCTGACAAAGGTGAATGCGCAGGGTCGCAGGATCTATCGGAAGAGACTCATGGAGTATCACCTCCATTGGACTGCCCGGCGACAGGAGCGGAAGCGCCCTTATTTTGTCAGGGACATTCAGAAGCAGGGAGATCATAAACATAAAGGTTACGGACTTGGATCTGTCGGCAGCCTTTATATGCTCTCAATGGCCTACTCGAAGTCCCGCGACTTGCTATTTGTCGGCCAGGGCTGCCCGTGCGATCCCAATGACGTCATTGTTTATAATGGCGATGGAAAGTATCTGTATCATTTTGAGGCGCCGGCAGGACCGTCGGCAATAGTGCCCCGTGGCGGATTGCTGTATCTGGCCGATCACTACCATTCCTTTGTCCACGTTTATACCTATGAAGGGCAGTGGGTCCGGTCATTCGATGTGCTTTTAAAAGATCGTTTTCATGGTCTTTTCTATCTTGAAAATGGTCAATTGGAGCGCAGGTGGGAGTATGAAGAGCAATATGTGACGGAAGACGAATCTTTTGTCGTTTCCATGTGCGCCCTTGGTGAATGCAAGCTGGCGGTGGGCATGGAAGGGGGACTGGTTCGCATCCTGAATCAGGAAGGCGCTTTTGTTTGTGACATAAACCCGCCCAAAGAAGGTCTTTATCCCAACAGTATCATTGGCGACGCTTCGGATAATCTTTTCGTCTATTATACGAAGGATTTTCTCTTTAAGAACCCGCATGGACTGTACCGCTACGACGCCTTCGGAAAGAACAAGGGGCCGCTTTTCCGAGGCGAAAAGGGAATGTTCACTCCAAAGGAAAAAGACCTGAAAAAGAAGATTCAGCAAGATTGTGCCGATGCCTATGATTATTTCCAGATGGCAGACATTCAGATTCGCGGGGAAAAACTCTCACAAGAAACTATCCGGTTCTTGGAGCGGTCCCTGGAAAGGAAACCCGACCTTTGGATTTCCTTGGCTTATCTGGGCCTTTCGCTTGTGGAACTGGGTGAAACGGAGCGTGCCGTTGCTTGCATGGAAGAAGCTATCGAGTATTTACCATGTGATTTCATGGCTGTGGAACTGATTTATTACCATATGGGGAAGGGAAACAAGGACAAGGTACTGCAATACTTCAAGGTTATGGAAGAAAATAGTGATGAAGTCGATGTCGAGTTTTATACGGACAAGCTTACCACGGAAGACTTGGAGCGATTTCTTGGTGATGAAATAAAACGGAACAAGACAGGCAGCCTGGTCAGTGCCGATGCCGGCGCCCCATAACCGAAGACTTGATAATAACTCGCGCCCCTACAAAATCAATACATGAGGCATACTTAATGACCCCATGAACAAAAAGAATCATATATATTCTATTGGCGATAGCGGCGTTAGCTTTAGGTTGGCTGCTGTTGGACTGGGAAGTTGTGATCATTCACCCTTGGTGAATTAATTCAATATTGCTTAGGTCACTATGGAATGCAAATCTCATGAACGACCCTGGCGGGATTGGGCTGTTGACAGGAATCTTGACAATCAATGGCTGGAACGGCTGAATAAACTGGAAACGCTCAATCTCGTCAGCATCTGCGAAGGACATATCGATGTGAAGCTGACGAGATTGAGCGTAGACCTGTTATAATAGTAAGACCGAAAGAGGCCTACATGAGGCCACTTACAGAACTTTGGTATGATCTGAAAGAAGCTCTTGCCGATGCAATAGAAAATATCTGGCCAAGTGAAGAAACCATTATCGAATTTGAAATTCAGCACCGGATCATGAAAGATGGAGGGTGTAAGGAAGACCGTGAGGACATCATTCTCAGGATTACCTCCCGTCAAAAAAGGGAGACTGCATTCTTCCCCAACTGGGTTGAAAAATGGTTTTCAGGAACTGTATCCAAGATAGAGGAATTTGACCGCTTCTTTGAAAATCTGATGGCGGATAGGGAGGGGCAATCAAAGTGATTACGTTTCTATTGGCCGTATTATTCATCATCCTGAATATTCTGGATGTAACGACTACGAGAAAGGTCTTGAGAGATGGCGGTTATGAAGCCAATCCAATAGTTAGGTTTTTAATTAGATTGCATTTGTTTATACCGGCAAAGATCATCATGGTCATATTGATTATTGTGATCATGGCCTTCTCGGATAGGGGAACAGGCATATATACTGGCATTATTTGTTGCGGAATTTATAGTTTTATTGTATGGAACAACCTCCGTTCGATAAGATTGCAGGCACAAGATTGATATGGAATCGTCATGACCTTTAAATCACTACTGATTCTAAATGTTATAGCTTCCCTTATATTTATTCCCACTTTAGTATCTTACGCTGACGAGTGCTTCAACTCATCCAAAAAGCTCACTGCCGATGCCCAAACCATAAGATTAAAAGCAATGGATATGGGTTGGCGAGTAAGTAAAACAGCATCCATCACTGCTGCGAGTGTTGCCATAGGAAAGGTAGAAATATATCCTCAGGATAATGTGGAGATTTGTCTTCGGGAAGAAGATGAAACCCTTCAGATCAAGGCGCAATCAAAATCAAAGGATGCTGGTATTGCCAAATGGCATAGGGTAATTGCCAAGAAGGTTGGAAAAAAGACGTAGAGGTTAGGATCAGCCCTTACGTTCTTTAAGGATTTGCTTTTCGAGTCTTACCAGGGTGACATAGTGATCGATGATGTGATCTGGCATACCGTTTAAAATAGATAGGAGTTCTTTTTTGTAATGTTTTTTACCGGCAAGATCTTTTTCTTGATCCTTCTTTTCAGCTTCATCCTTGAAGAAGTTTATGACCGGCATAGACAGCGCCTCGGCGATCATTTCCAGAGATTTCTGGGTATAAAGCCGTCTGCCGTTTTCCAGTTGGTTGATATATCCCTGAGACAAGCCGCTTTCCAGGGCAAGCGCCTCTTGGGTCAGTCCTTTTCGTGTTCGGATAGTTCTGATGTTGTTGCCAACGATATTTTTTCTTTTCATGAGCAAATGATATTACAACCTGTAATTATCAACAAATGCAGGCAGCAATATTTTTTTGATAGTAATATTGCATGGTGCTATGGAAGTCTGGGGAAGATTAATCTTCTCGCTTTTGAATTAAATGAAGCTACTCGTTGGAAAGGAAAAAGATGACACCGGAAGATCTTAGCCGTTTACGATATGCGAAGGAACTTCTTGAAAATCCCGGTTTAGCTGCAAAATTGACCAATGTTATTGGTATGCCCTTTGAGAAAGCTTTCGATTATCTGCCGACTAAGTGGACCGGCGCCATACAGAGCATCACTCAGAAATCTTTACATCATGCCCTTGATGTTGCCATAAAGACCATCGACCACAACGACAAGAAATCATCGAGCGATAAGCTTCATAAGTTTCTTGCTGCAGCTTCGGGTGGAGTAGGCGGCGCTTTCGGACTGCCTGCTTTGACAGTAGAGCTGCCAATCACGACCGTCATCATGTTTCGCTCGATTGCCGATATTGCCAGAAGCGAAGGTGAGGATGTCCAGACGATAGAGACAAAGCTGGCTTGCCTTGAGGTCTTTGCGCTTGGCGGCTGTTCTGACAAGGATAATGCCGCCGAAAGCGGTTATTTTGCTGTCAAGGCGCTTCTAAGTAAGCAGGTTTCAGAAGCGGCAAAATATATTGTTGAAAAGGGAATAGCTGAAGAAGGAGCACCGGCGCTGGTCAGATTGATTGCGACCATTGCGTCCAGATTTGGAGCTACTGTTTCACAGAAAGCAGCGGCGTCGGCAGTTCCGGTTATAGGAGCGGCCGGTGGTGCGTTGATCAATTCTATCTTCATGGACCATTTCCAGAATATGGCCAGAGGGCATTTTATCATGCGAGGGTTGGAAAGGAAGTATGGGGTGGATTTAGTTCAAATAGAATACGGATACCGAAAAAATAGTCAATTACTTAAGAAGCAGTAATAATATGAATACTGTTTATATGAAAGGAGAAAGATCTAATGAAGATAGCCACATACCCAGAATTGAAAAGCGCTATATTGTTTGCAGAAAAGGCATATGCAAGTATGAAAGAGATAGGCCGGGATGATATAGCCGTTCAGATTGGAAACATGATCAAGGCAGCAACGGATCAGAAGTTTGTGGTGGGTATTGTCGGAAGTGCCAAACGTGGCAAATCAACGCTTATTAACGGATTGCTTGGGAGAACAGACGACAAACTGGCACCAATTGGTAGATTTCCGACCACAAATGTCATATCGATTTTCAGACGAGCAGAAAAAGCTTCTATCAATGTTTTTTTTAATGATGAGAAAAGAGCACCTATCAAAATATCTGAGGATGAGGTTCGCTTATATGCTTGCGAGGATAAGAACCCAGACAACAAGAAGAATGTTCGGTCTATAGAGGTGGAAGGTCCATTTCCTGGTCTTGAAGCTAATGTCTATATTGCCGATACTCCAGGCGCGCATAATGCACTTTCTGCCATCCACGGCGATATCCTCCTAAACTTTCTGCCTCATGCAGATGCCCTGATATTTCTTGTTACGGCTGGGGAGCCCTTGGTTAAGGCTGAAAGTGAACTGCTGCAAGATATACAAGAGAAGGACATCCGTAAAATATTCTTTGCCATCAATAAGGTAGATAGTGTGGACAGTGATGAGCTTGCTGAAGGGATAGAATATAACAGAGATATTCTTGACCAAATTGGACTTAAAGACATCAAGATTTATACAATATCCGCAAAGAATTATTTTGAAGAAAGAAACGATGTTGGAACTGAAGATCTTTTAAATGCGATATCCGAGACCATTAAAGATGATCGCATAAAAATCATAGTTGAAAGAATCAACAAGCGAACTATGGTTTTGCTCGATCAAGTAAAAATAGAACTGGCACAAGATCTGGAACTGGCGAATACTACCGATGCTGATCTGATCAATGAAAGAGCGAAGATTGAAAATATCAAACGAGGCTTGCAGCAGGGAAGAGAGACCCGAGAACGCGACTTTGTTATGGAATGGGATAAGGCATTTTCAGAATTAAATAAAAATGTCAATGATGCCCGCAAGAATCTCAAAGAGGAATTCGGGCAAGTGGTTGACAAAACAAGTGGTGTAAAGATTAATGCTTTGGCACAAACCATACATGGATCCATAGCTGCCAGCTTCTCAAAAGAAATTAGTGCTGCAATCATGTTATGTGAAAAAAGGATAGATCAGGCCCAGAAGAATTTTGTCAATGCCGTTCAAACAACAGTTATAAGTATCAATCCGTGTGTATCCTCCGACAGCACAATAAGATCTGATCTTGGCGGAGCTCTCAAAGTAGGGGCGGCAACAATTCCGGGTATTGTCACTGGTGCTATATCATCAAGCTTGCCTGGTTTGATCGGCAGTGCCATGTTAGGTGTTGCCCCAGCCGTGACTGTTGCAACATGGAATCCATTAACGTGGATAGCCGCTGCGGGTACTGGAGCAGCAAACGCCGCGGTAGCTACAGGTAGTGCGGCCTTAACTGGTATTCTTACAGCTGTAGCAACGCCGTTTGCTTTGGCAGCTTTCGGTTATGCAGCCTATCGCGGCTATTCGACTTGGAAGGAGCAGAAGGATCTTGATAAACACAAATTGAAGATAGCCGTAGATAGGATGATAGATGCAGGGTGCACATCTGTATTAGAACAAGTTGAAAAGTATAAGGAACAGATTAAGGACCTACTGAACAAAATCAATAAAGACCTTGACCAGAAGTTGGCTGATGCGGATGCCCATCTTGAAGAATTAACTAGAAATCGCCCCTCTCCTGAAAAGATTGCCGCTATAGATCGGAACTTAAAAAATATAGAAGAACAGGTTTTGCTGCTTGTCGCACCTAAAGATGAAAGTGAAGAAAAAGGTCTTCTCACAAGGTCTATGTCCGAGGAGCTTTTCAAATAAGAAGGAGGAATCGTTTATATGTCAGATAAACCAGTATCGGGATTTATGCATCTTATCAAGGAAACAATCACTTCGACGAGTGATAAACATATCGGTAAGATTTTTAAGGAGGATTTGGATAGATTTAGCAAGATACGCCTTGCCCCTCTCTGGCAATTGGATAAAAATGCGGAAATGAACCCTTATGTAATTTCATTGGTTGGACTTACCAATGTCGGCAAATCTACACTTACCGAAGCCCTGCTTGGTCATGCAGTGGCTCCTCATAAGAATCAACGGGCCACCGCTATTCCCGTAGAATATAAGTATTCCCTGAATTGGCAAATGGAAGTAATGACTCATCATGACTTCAAATATAAAGAATACGATTATGATGATCCTTCATTATTGGCAAAGGAATTAACGAAGTATGTATTCGATGTTGACACAACTAACGCATATTCCGTTGAGTATGTCAAAGTAAAAGGCCCAATGGAAGTCCTAAAAGAAGGTTTGATCCTTGCTGACACTCCCGGTTTTGGGGCAGCCCAACAAGTAGGTGATGGTATTAGAAGAAATCAGGATCATCTCGAAGGCTTCATTAAAAATGTTCATCGTGTATATCTTTGCCTTTCGGTTGGAGCAGACGGCGATACTTTTACAGTTAGTGATGATGAGAAAGCTTTTTTTCAAAGAATAAAAAGCCGATGTAGTAATATCATCGTCAACAAATGGAAATTTGATGAAGATCATAATCAACAGGAGTATATTAATAAATACAATCATATATTTGAAAATATTGAAGAAGATGGTTTTATTTTTATTAATGCAAAAAATGCAATTAAAGGAAAAGAAAAATCTAATATCGAAAAATTAAAATCAGACATTGTAAAATATTCGACTCCAGAGCAGAGAAGATGCGTGGTTTGGAATGATTTAGTGCGAGCTTGGAAGGACTGTCAACATTATATGGAGACAGTTCACCATTTATCGGAAATACCTTGGCGCCCTGACTCTTTAAAAAGATTTCTGCTCTCATGTAAATCTGTGGAGAAACTTCATCCAATTGTATCAGATATTGAAAGGATAATAAAATGAAGCTTTGTATTATCGGACCGGAAGGGTCAGGTAAAACAGTCCTGGCAACAATGCTAAATCAATATATAAAAACACATCCACAAAATGGGTTAAGCTATTTAGATGTCGATATTAAAACAAAAGAATATTTTGATGATGTATTAAAAAGACTCAATGATTGCGATTGGCCCGAATCAACTAAGGTAGGAAAGCATATCATCTTGAAATGGAAATGGCAAACTTACAAAGGACGTAACATTGAGGTTGTAATGCCAGAAGTGGCTGGGCAAGATTTGCGTGAAGAAATATGTGGCGATGATAACAGCGTTAAACTTAAAGAGAGAATCAAGGAAGCAGATTTGATCATGTTATTATGCGATGTATATGGATATCTAAATGTGAAAGACGAATATAATGACAAAACAAAGCTGCAGAATGCATGGATAGTTGAAAAAGTACTACAAGAAGCCAATGAAAGGCAAAAGGTTATATTAATTGTCACAAAAGCTGATTTTTTTGAATATGATTTACCTGAAGACAAGTGGGATGACAGACAAACAATTGAATCGCTATTAACTAATTATATTGATAAGTTTACATATCACGGGCACAAAAATCTCCTGCAAAATCGCAAGTTGCTTGCCGTATCATCCGTTTCCACCTCTGATTCGGAGAACTTAACAGAAGAAAATATTGTGCGTAAACCGAAAGTCCCTTTAAAATCGAGGGGGATGGATAAATTAATCGATGAATTGCTTGGATTAATTGAAAATAATAATTCAGATACTCATCAAATTCAGAGAAAATCAACAGAGATATCTACTTCTTTCCGAGATGAAAAGATAATAAAGAATGAAAAAAATGATAATCCTATAGTTGGTCCACTGAAAGCAATTGCCGTTGGATTATGTATTGTTATCATATCCAGCATAGTTCAATCAGTTGCGGCTTTCTTTGTTATGTTAATAATAGTTATAGTTTTTGTTATGTTAAAAAAAATAAATAGTAGAACGGTTAATTAAGTTATTTGTAAAAGCAGAAGATTGTCTTTTTTTAAAATTCAAATATAATAATTAAATCACTATTCAAAAGTCAAAACGAATTTTTTTTACTAGCTGTGATATTCATTAATTTATGAAGTATTTATAGTAGATCTTCTCTTGAACAAGATAACCAGATCAATAACATGATAGATTTAGCATATAAAAGCGTACAATATGACATTTATGATCCTTCAAATTCAGTAGCAGCTCAATACTGGCAAATGGGTATTGTAATTTCCTCAGAGGATGTTGATGATTGGCAACAGGTAGGGCTTTGCGTCAATCAGGGGTTCCCGTTTGAAAAGGAAGAGCTGTTTCACTGCACAAAACCGGAGCACAATCATGAAATGTGGGGATGCCTCAGATGGAAAGGCGCATATTGGGTTTATAGATATTTTTTAACCGGCCGAGACCGTTTTGATCGTCCTGGTCGTTATTTCTTTGTTCTTTTCAAAATTGACTCCATGGAAGATGTATCTTATGTAAATATATTACATATTATCAATTATCTCGAAAAGCAGACATCAATACCTCTAGATTTAGGGCCGCTACTTAACGTTAGGAAATCAAGTATTTTTAAGAGTGAATCCACGGAAGAAATGAGTGCCAGCAGTGATCTAAAATCGATATTTAAATGGGCTATCGAGATACCGAACAATGTACATGCTGGTAAATTTATTAAGCATGGACATATTATAAGTGAATACAGTGGCTTCCCTGTTCCAAAAGCTACGGATATTGAAATTATCAAAATAGATGAAAGTGTTAAATGTTCCAAGGACAACAAACCTAATGAGAAGGTAAGTACCGATTGTCCTAAAAAATCATTGTCATCTGATATGTTATTAAAAGCTCATGTACCTTGGATTTTTTCAAGGAGGCACATTTTTGCAATAGTTGCAATAGTTGTAAGCTTGATTGTGAGCAGTATAATATTTGGAGGGAAGTATTTTTCTGTGAAAAATACTGATAAAAATACAAATGATACAAAGAAGGAGGAACTCATGAAATATTCAACATTTCAAAGCTATTTAGAAAATACACCGAAGCATATCTCAAAGGTTACGCTCAGTCTTAGTCAAATAGAAACTGTAATTGGAGATAAACTGCCTTCGTCTTCAAATCAGCGTCAATGGTGGGAGAACCCTGAAAATTATCAAGATAGACCTCAGGCAAAAGCATGGTTGGATGCTGGATTTAAAGTGGATGAGGTTGAATTGAAAGATAGATGGGTTAGTTTCATAAGAAAATGAATAAAATCATCAAAACCGATAAATAACTCGGTAACAAATTGAAAAATAATGTTAATACACTTGTCCATAGTTTGGAGATCTTGTTAACCGCACATAGCCGCTGTCTTGAGTTTGAACATTCCCAGCGTGGGCCAATTCTACAACGGCACCTTCTGACTGCTTGCGGCTGTTTGCTCTATCTACTGATTGTCGGAAACAACCTATATCAAATTCATGAAGAATCAATGGGAGAGTGAAGAAGTAGCATAACAAATTAAGTCGGTCAGAAATTGAATTTACCGAATAATATTTGGAGAAGGTTAATATATGCAATTAAGACAATCCGATGAATGTGGAGCGGAAGTCATTCAAACAGATAGCGAGTCTTCCGATTGTGGAAATAACAATCTGGTCTCCAACGAAATTGGCCGCTATGTGTTAATACTGATTTTTGCAATATTTGCTTATGTAGTCCAATGGTTCTGGATAAAATAAACTACTCCTGCGTAAGCGACATATAGGAATCAAGCTTGGATTCCCGCCCAGGGAGCTGTCGGAATGACTTTGGAGAGAGGAGATTGAAAAGTGACGATTTCAGATTCAAATAAACCCGGCATAGCCGCTGTCCTCAGTCTAATTATCCCCGGCGTGGGACAATTCTATAATGGCACCTTCTGGCGGGGAATATTCTGGTTAATTATCACTCCCGGCTTATGGATAGGCTCTGGGGGCTTCCTTGGCTGGATCTGTCACGTAATTTCTGCCATAACGGCTTACAATTATGCAAAAAGGTCAGGCGACAACGATGAAGAGCCTACTGGCGCAGAACTTATGAAGAAGGAAGAAAACTTTGATATTTTGAAGTCCGGTAAGGATTGATTCGAAGAATCAAAAAGCAGACATCGTGAGAATCGGTCGCTATGTGCTTGCCTTAACAATATTGATTGGTGTTGTGATTGTCTATAGTAGAAGGGGTATCGCAGAAAGTTATGTGTGCAAAGAGCTTCTACAATCCTTGAATATTTGGTGTTACTTAATGAGGTTGATAACCTGCGTGGTTCCCTGAAATTCGGGAGATTGTTACTGTTTGAAAATAAGCAATAAAATTTCTGAAATTCAATGTTTTCATAGAGAAATAATACTAACAGGAGTCGAAAAGTGACGCTCACGGCAGACATGTCGGGGGCGTTACTTTTTATATAGATTCCAACAAATGACTCTTTACCGGCCAGAGCTTCCTGTTGATGCAGGAATACTGGCCTTTTTCACACTCTTCACCAATCGCTCCCCCAAGACATCCCCCCCAGACGAATCGCTTTTGACAATCCCAACAAACGCGATTTCTATCTTCGGCTTTTTTCAAGTGTTCCCGAGACAACTTGAAATTCACGATCAAAACCACCGGTGGATTTGAAAATTGCCCCTAATAACTTACCAAAACTATCAAGAGTCTTGCTCGTCATGATTTTCAGCCTCTACCACGGTAGCAACTGAAACGACGGCAGCAGCAATGATTATCTATCCCAAACGACGTTTTTCAATCCCCCCCGCGGGGGAGTTTGAAACATCTACCGAGCCACGATCAACATCACCCTCGGGTGCCATTGATCCTGAAACTTATCAATCCGTCGCTACATCGGCGACAACAATAAATCTCAAGGAGGAATTATTTATGATCCACGACTATCTTCAAGCGGGCTTTCCCGCCCTCTGCGTCCTTACTCAGGAGCCGCATCGAGCTGAAGAAACGCTGCCCTGTGACGGCTGGACATTTGTTATCTGGGACTGCCTCAGAGGCATCAGGGAAGCATCTACACTGAAACCCATCGACGAGATCAAAGACCCCGTGGAGGCCCTGAATTGGCTCAACGGCTATCAGGATACGGTCCTGATCTGCCATAATCTTCACCTGTTCATGGAGAGTCCTGAAGTTATTCAGGCTATACAGAACGGCATCTCTCGCTGGAAGGCCACGGGCTGCGCCTTGATGATCCTATCACCCATAATCCAACTCAAACCGGAGGTGGAGAAGTTCTTCCATCTGGTGGATTTACCTCTACCTGACGACGAGGAACTGTTTACCCTTCAGAACGAACTGGGGAAGCCCCACAATATCAAACCCAATCGAAAGGCGGCCCGAGCAGCAAAGGGACTGACCGAGTTTGAGAGCGAGACCGCTTTCGCCCTGTCGCTTATCCGGAAAGGCTACTTCTCGACCAAAGTCATTTCAGAGACAAAAGGCCAGATGATCAGGAAGTCGGGACTTATGGAATTCTGGGAGCCGGCGGACATTGCTGACGTAGGCGGATTAAACAACTTCAAATCATTCATCGAAAATAGATCAATTGCATTCAACCCCGACAACAACAATTTACCACAAATCAAGGGAATCTTACTCGTTGGCATTCCGGGCACCGGAAAAAGTCTCGCCTCGAAAGCGACTGCATCAATATTATCATGGCCCCTGATACGTCTGGACATTGGTTCTCTGAAGAATTCACTCGTAGGAGAATCGGAAAGACGCATGAGGGAAGCCACAAGATTGATCGACGCTTTCGGAAAGGCCGTCTGTTGGATTGATGAGATCGAGAAGGCATTTGCGGGAACAAAATCGAGCGGCGAAACCGATGCAGGAACAACCGCCGGCATGTTCGGCCATTTCCTTACATGGATGCAGGAGACAAAATCTTCCGTCCTGGTCATGGCTACAGCAAATAACATTTCTCAGCTTCCTCCAGAGTTCATAAGGGCAGGCAGATTCGATGCGACATTCTTCGTGGATCTGCCTACATCAAGCGAAAGAAAAGAGATCATCAAGATTATGAACAGAAGGTGGGGATCAGAAATTCCCATCAGTTGTTCCGACCGGCTCAACGGCTATACCGGAGCGGAGATAGAGCAACTTGCCAAGGACTCATTATTTGATGGTCTCGACCAGGCGTATGACGCCTTAGTTCCATTATCCCGTACTATGCGGGAGGATATAGACGCCCTTAGACAATGGGCGAAGACAAGAGCAAGACTGGCAAATACGCCGGATGAGGAACCTGATGAACAAAGGAAGATCAGGCCGGCATATAAGAAGGATTCAATTTGTAACGAACTTATGAAGAAGGAAGAGAACTTCGACATATTGAAAGAAAGCATCGACTGATTTTTTACCGGCGCGATCTGGAACATGAAATCATTAAGACGATAAATTGAGAGAGCTGCCCGTCCGCTTGCATGGATACGCACCTGATAGAGTCGTTCAGGATGATATAACGCATTCGGCAGTGGAAGATGCGTCTCTTTCATAAAGCAGTCTGTAAATCAGAAAGGAGGAAACATATGGCTTACACGCCTGAACTTAGCGAATCTGCTTCAGCTACATTGAGAAGAATCTCATGGGCGCTGAACCAACCGATGACGAAAACGATGAACGCCATCTTTGAGAAAATACCGTCCCTGATGGACAGGGAAAAGGTATGCGAAACATGCCGAGACCCTTCTGCATGCAACATCTGCGGATTCAACGGTAAGGAAGCGGCATAGACCAAAAGAATAAACTGAAAGGAGGATCAATTGAGCCACATAGCGAAGATCGAACTGGAGATTTTATCACTTGAGGACCTGAAGTCGGCTTGTAAAATACTCGGCTTCAACTTCATCGAGAGCCAAAAGACGTATCAGTGGTATGGCCGCTGGGTTGGTGACAGCCCATTACCGGAAGGGATTGCTTTAGAAGACCTTGGTAAGTGCGACCATGCCATCAGAATCCAAGACTGCGCATATGAAATAGGCATAGTCAAAAGAGGATCGAAATATATCCTCTTATGGGACTCCTGGCATACCGGCGGTCTGGAACAGAAGATAGGCAAGGATGCGGGCATATTGAAGCAGGCATACACCATTGAGAGAATCAAAAGGGAAGCGAAGAGGAATAAGTACCAGGTAAGAGAGATCCGCAACGATCAATCTGTAAGGTTGGTCTTGAGGGTCTAACGACCCGGCAAGATCTGGAAGGAGAGACACGATGAAGACATCATACTACTTCTCCAACAGGATCAGGGAACCGGGACTGAACCTGGTTGCTGTATCCAATACCTTCCCCAGACATCTCCCCTGGTTGAAAGACGCCCTTGCCTACAAGAAACTCTGCCCCGGCTGGTCCCTTGTCAAAGAATACAAGCGCCACAATATCTCATGGCAAAACTATGTCGAGATCTATCAAGAGGACATCCTGGATAAGCTCGACCCAGAGAAGGTCTATAACGACCTGAGAGAAGACGCTGTCATCCTCTGCTGGGAAAAACCGGGTATGCTCTGTCACCGACGACTGATCGCGGATTGGTTATATGACCGTCTGCGGATCAGGGTGAATGAATTATGAATAACAAGACAGGAGGTGAAACGACATCGACAGGAGATACATATTTAAGGACAGTATTTCCATGGAAACCATCATGGACATCCTGGATCAATTCGAGCGCCGGGCCATAGAAGCCATAAAGACGGATAAGCAGATCGACACCGACAATTATGAAAGTGTCGGCCGCTATAAGCTGATCATGAAGATCAGGAAGGCCATCGCTATGTCGTTTCGCAAGGACTGGCCAAGATCAAAATATTCCCTCGATGACATTCTGAAACCCGGCAAGCTCTTTTAGAAGATCTGGCCGCTATGCACAATTATCAAAAAGAAAGGAGTTGCGACATTGACAATCAACGAAATCAACCATCAGCTTTTTATGCAAGAGCTGAATGACAATCTCTTGGACCTGAGGACGACGATCATTGCCGAATCCACGGTTTACAACTACCTGTTCAAGATTAAGAAATCTCAGGAGAGGGGCATAATGAGGGACTTCAGGATTTGCTGCAATCTTTCTCTCTATTCCCATACAGACGACTTGAAAAGAAGTCTCCTGATACAATGCATGGAACAGCTCTCCGTCAACGGCGATATGCAGAACAATGCCTTCACCGACAGAAAGACCCGTGAGGAGTGCATAACCTATCTGAGATCAAAAGGGATCTCGGAAGAGGAAATGCTTTCGATCCGGGAGATAAACGCGGAGATGTTCATTCATGTGGTCAGGAACGTAAAAATCAACCCAAAGGAGGTGAATTATGTACCCTACGGATATGAGCAGAGAGCAGCGTCTTTTCCTGATCGACCTGAACAACCGGCTCTTTGAGATCGAAAAGCAACTGAAGAAGGAAACGTTGGAGATCATCGAAAGGATGAACAAGAGGGTAGAGGACGCTAATGACTGGATCAATGATTATGAGATCGACTGCACGGTTGACTTCTATCTGAGGGACGATGACCCTGAATACGACGATAACGACGACAATATCATTGCCTCGTTCACCGAAGAACTGGGGATGCTGAAGTATGCCGATCAGTCACTTCTCGCCAGTGAAGAGAACTGGAACGACTTCGGACTCGAGGAAATAGATAACCCCGGGAATAAGGAGCATCATCACTGGTTCTACCACCAACTCTATGACCACACCAAGATCAAGTGGGAGGACATGCTCAGGATCGGCGACATATGGGTGGACATCAATATCACCCTTCAACATCATCTGAAATTATCCTGAAAGGAACATAAAGATGACACGAATAATCATCGAACTGGAGGGCGGCTTGATCACGGAGGTTTACTGTTCTGATCCTGACGCAGACGTCTCTGTCATTGATAGGGATGTCCTGGAAAGCTGCGACGATGAATTGGAAGAGGAAGAACGGGCCTGGATAAGAAAAGCGGAAGAAGAAATCAAAGAAGAGAATCTTGCCGCTGTTTACTGACCGGAAAGGAGGAAATACATATGAAGCAAAGAGACGCACCGGGTGATTGTTTATCAATGGACATTCTGGACATAAGGTTGACAAGCGATCTGGCGAGATTCGAGATCATGTATAACGACCTTACCGTAAATGCCCAGATCAGGTTGTGTGAGACCTTCAATACCCATCCCGACGAGGAGAACTGGGATGTTCACCCGTTAGCCATCGTTTTAAGACAGATGGATTAAGTATTCTGTACCGGCGAGATCTGGGATTGAGGACTTTCAAAGAGATCTTGCCGCATCCCAAAACGAACATACTCAAGAAAGGAGGTGTAAAATTGACCGCTGAATCGATCCTGAAGCGGGCTTATGGCAAGAAAGCCAAGGGTAGCCGGCAACAGGAACCTGAATTATCGCCAATCTATAGAGCGGCCCGCTGCAAGGTATGCCTCATCAGGGAGAATGACCAATTCCCCAAAGTATTGATCAACACTCCTGTGAAGGCATATGAACTGGTCAAGGACGAGCTCGAATCATCAGACAGGGAGACTCTTCTGTCTATCTTGCTGGCAACGGACCTTCACCTGATCGGTATTGAAACTGTCGCTATGGGCAGCATCAACACTTGCGGATCAACCGTAGCGGAGATCTTCAGGAGCGCTATTTTGGCCAATGCCGCTTATATCGTCATGGCGCATAATCATCCATCAGGGAATCTCGAAGTAAGCTCGGAAGATTTGGCATTCACCAGAAACGTAATCAAATGCGGCAAGCTCCTGGGCATCATTGTCCATGATCACCTTGTCGTATCAAGCAGGGGCTTTGTCTCCATGAAGGAGAAGGGGTTGCTGAACGAAACAGAAAAGCCCTTCTGATCTGCAAATCCCAAAAAGAACAATCAAAGGACCATATCATGAAAGAGATCATTGTTGATGTCTCTGCCGATGGAGAGATTTCTATCGAGACCAGAGGATTTACCGGAAAGGCATGTTTGGAGGAATCAAAGTTCCTGAAGGACCTGCTCGGTAAAGAACAGGCAAAGCAGCTTACCCCTGCTTATTACCAGGGTAAGCAGAAGACCAAAAAGTATCTGCAATTGTGCGGATAGAAACTCAATAACAGGAGGAAAAAGAATGAGCGAATTTGAAAATGTTTTCAGAAAGGCGTGTCTTATCCAGTTGAGCACCTCTACCTGGATGGGGAGCAAGATGCTGGACCAGAGCCACATGACCAAGGTTTCCAGCAACAGCGAATGGCTTCGGGGAAGAAAGTTTTTGATCAACCCGGAGCTTTTGGGGCCGCTGCACACCTCTAACCACCAGGCAAGAGATCTTGTGAAGCAGTATTCGCTGCCGTTCCCGATCACCAGTCTCTACATGATTCCCACGGAGAGCCTTGCCTTTGTTGATGAACGGCTGAACTACCAGAAGGAGAAATTCCTGGAGAAGGTTGATGCATTTGTCGGCACCTACGACCTGGCCCGTGAGGAAGCCAAGCGCCATCTGGGTGACCTCTTCAACGAAGCGGACTACCCGATGGACATCCGATCGAAGTTCAAATTTGAATGGCGTTTTCTCGCCTTGGATATTCCCGGAAAGGGAGTGATCCTGTCACCGGAAATTTTTGAACGAGAGAAGCAGAAGTTCGAATCCATGATGTCCGAAGCCAGAGACATGGCCGCAGTAGCATTGAGAGAAGAGTTTGCGGAGATCGTCAACGGACTGGTCGATAAACTGTCCAAGGACAACGGGCAGACAAAGACGATCAAGAGTTCGATGTTCAACAAACTCCACGAGTTCCTGGCCGATTTGACCACCCGGAATATCTTCGACGACGAGAAGCTCAAAGAACTGGCTGCCATCGCCCAGGATACCATTTCCGGGATCTCTCCCTACGGGCTCAACTACAATACCCAGATGAAGGACAAGATCAAGACGGCCATGACGACGCTGAAAGAGGCGATCAACGATTCCATCGAGGACCTTCCCAAAAGAAAGATCCGCCTGGCTCTTGCCGCTTAAGATTTTGTCTGAACCGCCATCAAGCGCTTTATCAACTCGGTAATAAATCAACTTTCAGGACAATCGAAGAGCATAACCATCAGGATGGTATTTATAACCCGGCTTGAGCTGGAAATTCCCTCCAATTGAGCAATCCCGCTACTTCTAAACTTGAAGGACCGGTAAAGCTCAACATTCCCAAAATGGGATTTTCCCCTTTTGAGCCGGATGCGATTATTCCATCCACCTCTTCCTCGGAGAGACAGGGTTTATGAGGCAGGCTTGGGCTACGCTGCCGCCCTGTTCTCTCCATCATTTAAATCAACCATCAAAAACAGAAAGGAGAAACAAAGCATGAATCAATTAATCATTACAGGGCATCTCGGGGATGACGTGAAGGACTTTTTTACCCCTGACGGAGTGGCAATCTCGACCTTCCCCATGGCATTTCGCTCGGGAAAGGACAAAACAAGCTGGATCAGGGTATCCTGTTACAACAAGCTTGCGGAACTGGCAACGAAGTGTCTGCACAAGGGCGCCAAGATCGCGGTACAGGGACTGCTCGACCAGCAGAAGTGGACTGACGACCATGGCAACCAGAAATCCGGATACCGGCTCATCGCCAACCAGATCGAATTCATAAAGACCGACGGCCGGGGCTTCAACAAAGAGGAAGCTCCTGAGGGACAAGAAGCGGTGCATGATGACGATGTCCCCTTTTAGCTGATAACAGGAGGCAGAAATGACCACAAAGGACATATCGCAAAGAAATGACCGTTCTAATGGACTGAAGGTGTTTCAGACCCCGGACGGCCAGTATTACGTGGAAAGCTCGGAAGGGAAGATCTGCTACCGGGTAACCGGCAATAACGGCAGCAAGTCCTGCACCTGTGGTGACTTTACGAGCATGATTGCCAAAGATCCAAACTTCGTCTGCAAGCATATCCTGGCTGTCATAAACGGCAACGGCAATATCAGGAAGGTCGATGTTCTTCAGAATGTCGTACCCAAACTGGATGAAAGATTCATCACTCGGATCAAGGCGAAGGAGTTCGTCCTGTATTCGGGATTGCTCGACCTGGCGCACCAGAAGGGGATCAGAAGAATGATCGTCGAACCTGTTCAGTATCCTACCAAGGACAACAAGATGGAGGCCATATGCAAAGCCACTGTCGAATCCATGAACGGGGAGCTGTTTGTAGAGATTGCCGACGCCAATCCCCTCAACGTCAATCGTATGGTAGCGGAGCATATTCTAAGAGTGGCTGCTACCAGAGCGAAAGCAAGGGCGCTTCGTGACTTCACCAACATCGGCATGACCTGCCTTGAGGAGCTTGGGGATTTCGAGGATGTTGCTGACGATGACCCCGGGAGATCAAGAACCAGGACTCGCCGGGAAACCAGGACAGAGGCGCCTATAACCGAAAAAACCAATCAGGCTCCGCCGAAGGAGCAGCATAAAGGAGGAGCGACCGCTGATGACCGAAGAAAAGAAGACCACCAGGCGAAAAAAGAGAGTGGCAAAGAAGCTGAACCGGGCAATGCTCCAGATGCAGGAGCTAAGGCCCCTGGAGAGAGGGAGAAGGATCAGAAAGCTCCTGATACCAAGACTGCGGAAGCTCAGGTTAAGCCGTCCGAGGCCCAGATCAAGGCAATCGAAAAGCTTGCCGAGCGAAGGGGCATCAACGGAGAGCAACTCGTAAAGATGTTCACCGAGAAGTACCAGAAACCTTTCGTGCAGATTAACGCAAGCGAGGCCAAGGGCTTTATCCGCCATCTTCAACAGGCGGCGTAACCTGATAAGCGTTTGAACCATCGTTGGCGGGGTCTGCGACATGATAATAAACTCGTGTCCAGACCTCGCCGCTTATCATCAAGGAGAGTACAGAAATGAAACTTAACGAGTTTCGGAAAGGACCCCATCTATCGGCATCATCAATAGCGGAATACATGGAATGCTCTCTCAGTTACCGGTTTTCAAGAATCGACAAACTGAAACCGGAATTTATATCCGATAATATGACCTTCGGAAGTTGCATCCATCAAGCTCTGGCCGATTTCCATCAGGAAAGGATAATGGGGAATATTCTGACCAAAGATCAATTACAGGAAAGGTTCGCTTACCATTGGACCATCAGGGCCTCTGAGAATAAAGAAATCAAATACAAAGGAGAAAACAGCTTTGATAGTCTCCTGGAACAAGGTAAAGCATTGCTGAGAACTTATCACGGTAACTTTTCGGATGAGAACATCACTGTCCTTGCCATTGAAGAGCCCTTCAGGTTTCTTCTCGATAATCTGCCCATACCCATAGTCGGAGTAATGGATCTCGTTGAAGAAGATGATCAGGGGAATATCATTATTACGGATTTTAAGACAGCGGCGCGATCTTACACAGAGGACGACGTTAGCAAGAATCCGCAGCTTACCCTTTATCATCTGGCGAGCAGATCCAACGGCTACGGTGATAGAAATATCATCATGAAGTTAGACGTCCTGATCAAGACCAAGACGCCTCAGTTCAAGAGGTACTATACGGCCAGGGACAGATGGGACGAGATAAAAGCGGCAAAGAAAATTATCGAGGTATGGAGAGGGATAAACAAAGGCGTATTCATCCCGAACGACACCAGTTGGAAATGCGCCGAATGCTTCTACAAGGGAGCTTGTAACGATTGGTATCAGGAAGCGGCATGATCATGAAGATTCAGAAAAACAGAACAAGCATAATGGAGGTTGGAGGTAATGAAGAGAAAACCTCAACTCAATGAACAACAGAGAAGAGCGGCCAGCTTCGGCAACGGCGTCGCATCAGTGCTTGCGATTCCAGGCTCGGGCAAGACGCTGACCATGACCCATCGGATCGGCAATCTGGTCAGGAATCATGGCGTGGCGCCGGAAAACATCCTGGGATTGACGTTTACTCGAAACGCCGCTGCGGCCATGAAGGAAAGACTGAAACCTGTCCTGAACGAGATGACCAAGCGTGTTCAGCTTCAGACGATCCATGCCTTTTGCTACTCGTTATTGAAGAACGAGGGAAAGACATTTGAGATCATCACGGAGAAGGACCAGTTGACGTTGATCAAGAAGCTGTCCAAGAAAGAAAAGATTTCTCAGATTCCAACAGGAATGATCGTCAGGGAGATCGGGCTTGCCAAAAACAACCTGATTACCTGGCAGGAGTTCAAGGAGATGTACGTTGGGGATTTCACGATGATGAAGGTCGGCCACGTCTATATGGCCTATGAAGAGTCAAAGAGAAAAAATCTCCAAATGGACCTGAATGACCTTTTGATGGAGACATATCGACTATTGAAAGAGAACAAAGACGTCCGGAAGAAATATCAGGACCAGTATTCTCATATATTGGTCGATGAATTCCAGGACACCAATCCTGCGCAAATGAGCATCCTGAGGCTGCTCGTATCCGGGAGAAACGGGGATAGTTCTTTCTGGGTATGTGGAGACGATTGGCAGAGCATATATGCGTTCACCGGGGCATCGGTAGGGAATATCCTTAACTTCCAGGAGATGTTCAGAAACGCCAAGCAGTTCATCCTGGACATGAATTACCGTAGCACACCGGAGATCCTTGATGTCTGCCAGAGATTGATAGCCCATAATACCAGGAAGATCGAGAAGACTCTTCGGACAGAGAATCAGACAGGTGAAGGGGTATCAGTTCTTGCCGGCGTCAATGAGGAAGATGAATCCTTGCAGATTGTAAATGAGATAAGGGACCTTTTGGAAAGAAAGGGATTTGCCTATAAAGAGATTGCGGTCCTGTATAGGGCCAATTGTCAAAGCAGGATTATTGAAGAAGCGTTTTCCAAGTATAAGATTCCCTACCATGTGGAAAACGGCATGAGCTTTTATCAGAGACACGAAGTAAGGACATTGCTTGAGTATTTACGATTCATCGACAGTCCTGATACTGATGACGGCGACGATGCATTGAGAAAAATAATCAATGTGCCCAATCGCTACATCGGCAAGAGCTTCATGGGTGAACTGGAAGGTTATGCGGGCCAGAAAGAGAAGCACCTCTACCAGGCCCTCAAGACCATGAGAATCGAGATTCCCTATCTCAGGAAATACATAAAGCAGTTCGTCGAGATCATTGACCCCTTAATAAGGGACAAGAATCAGTTGGAACCGGCAGAGATGATCGGCATCCTGAGGGAGGCGCTTGATTACGACCGTTTTATCACCGATGACGACATCCCATCTCCTGATGATGAAAAGATCGCCAACATCAACCAGCTACAGTTGGCGGCGACTCGATACAGCGATGTGAAGTCGCTATTGAACTACACGGACGGTTTCAGGGATGAAACCTCCAACGACAAAAATGGAGTATCGCTAATGACGATACATAAGGCCAAGGGGCTGGAGTTTCCCGTGGTCTTTGTCACCGGGCTTATTGACGGCATGGTGCCGCACAAGAACGGAGATATTGAAGAAGAAAGACGAATAGCATTTGTGGGCATCTCACGAGCGATGAGACAGCTTTATCTGACCTATCCTGCAACGTATGCAGGAAGGCCGGTGAAGCGGTCGCCGTTTCTGGAGGAGATGTTTTCGGGGAGTGAATGATGAAGAGAGGACGTGCCGGTGGCCGCTATGAAAATAGCGGCGCCGGATGCGTCTGATGTGAAGAAAGAAATTTTACATTTTTATTTTTTGACAGATCATGGGAAGATCACGCGGGTGCTGAAACAAATGCAAAGGGTTTAAAATATTGATGGGAGTTGCACAGCCTTCTTGACAATGGAAATTGATGAGATAAAACAATAGACCAAAGGGCGAAGGAGAAAGAGCATGAAAATCCTGTTTGCAGCACATGAAAATGCTTGGGGTGGATTCTTGGGTATGATCAGGAATAAGTTGTCACAGCATGAATTTGTGGCCACTGGACACTTTGGCTTTGATACCTTGAAGGGATTCGACGTTTTGATACCGACAATGAGCATCGTGGATAGAGAGCATCTTCTGGAAGCGGACCGACTTCTTCTTATCCAGCAATGTGGCGCCGGGTTGGAAAATGTCGATATAGAGGCGGCGAAGAGCATGAAAATCAAGGTGGCCAATGTACCGGCCGATATTTCGGGAAATGCCGATTCGGTAGCTGAGTTGGGCATATACTTGATGATCGGTCTATCAAGAAATGTTCGACAAATGGCAGCAAGCTTTGCGAACGGACATATGGGTTCTCCTCCTGGAAGGGCACTGAGGGGCAAAACCGTGGGGATAATTGGGCTGGGTGGCATCGGCAGCGCTCTGGCAAGAAGACTGAAACCCTTCGACGTCCATTTGATTGGCATCAAGCGGCATGATCCGCAGAAAGCAAAAGAGGAGCTTGGTCTGGAATGGGCGGGAACTCCGGCAGAACTGAATGAATTACTTAGGAGATCCGACTACGTCGTTCTTTGTCTTCCCGTAACAAACGAAAGCCGGAATATGATGGGAAAACAATCGTTCCTTTCTATGAAACGCGATGCCTTTTTGATCAATCTGTCCAGGGGCGGTTTGGTTGACCGCGATGCGTTGGAGGATGCTCTCGCTTCCAGTACCATTGCCGGCGCGGGTCTGGATGTTTTCTGGGTAGAACCGGTAGATCCGAATGATCCTATCTTCAAATATAATGTTCTGGCGACTCCTCATATTGCTGGATCGACAGATGTATCCATACAGGGCATTATGAAGGCGGTTGTCGAAAACATAATACGACTGGAAAATGGGAAAGAACCGCTTTATCAGAAATGATTCTCGCGGTAATGCAACCAAAACACAGGAACTCGATCTCATGATAAATAGCTCGAACGATGATTCCCCAATCTTCGGCCTTGGTCAGTGTTCACTTGACTATATAGGGATAATTCCGGCTTATCCGCCTCCTAATGTAAAATGTGAATTCTCAAACCTGCATATTGGGGGAGGAGGTCCGGTGGCCACAGCTATGGTCGCTCTCAGTCGATGGGGCATGTCTTGTTATTTCGCCGGGGTGGTTGGGGATGATGAGTTTGGAAAGACTATCTTGGAATCTCTTCATAATGAAGGGATTGATACCGGTGGCGTGGTAACAAGAATTGGCCATTCTTCTCAATTTGCATTTATTACGGCAGAACCTGCTTTGTGCCGGAGGACGATATTTTGGCAGCGACCGACGGGCATACCTCTGAAAATTGATGAAATTGACTTGGACAAATTGCGATCCAGCAGGATGTTCTATACGGATGGTCTTCATACGGAAGCCTCTGTCTTTGCATGCAGGAAGGCCAAGGATGCTGGGATACCTGTTATTGTTGATGCCGGTACTCTCAGGGAGGGCATGTTGGAGATTGCGACCCTGAGCGACTGTTTTATAGCGTCAGAGATCTTTTCCAAAGCTCTTGCCGATAGTCCCGAAGAAACATGCCGGAAATTATCTGATCTTGGTTGTCCTTTTGTCGGCGTCACATTGGGCGCCAATGGGTATATTGCTCTTGTCAACGGACGCTTGATCAGGAAAGCCGCCTATCCTGCAAAAACCATTGATACGACCGGATGCGGCGACTTGTTTCATGCCGGCGTAGCTTACGGCATCCTGCATGATTGGGATCCTGAAAAAAGCCTTGACCTAGGGGCTTGGGCTGCCGCAGCCGCTAGCACTGAGATGGGAGGAAGAAAGGGAATACCTTCAACCAAGCAGTTGAAAGAGGTTTTTTCATAGCCGGTTCGTTGCTTATGAATCTTTAACAGAATAAATGAAGACCTGCTTTCTTTTGGAAATCAATAGTGGTGATGGTTAAAAATAAAATGACTGCTGGCGAACATAACATGTACAAATCGAGTGCTTGGGATGTCAGCCCAGATCGTTGAAAACGGGTCGTAATGTGCTCTTTTTTGAACGTGATATTTTCAGTGGAAGGTGATAAAATCTCTCTCCTGAAGTCAGTGATTGACGGAATTTGGAAAGTATGCAAGATTACATAATAATCAATAATATTGAACATGCCGGAGAATGAGTCAGCAGGTTGAAGGAGGTTGATGTATGAACTTTTCAAGAATAACTATTAATCACTCCCAGATGAATGGAATGCCTTGTATCCGCGGCTTGAGGATTCCTGTAGCAACGATTGTTGCAATGGTGGCGGAAGGGATGGATAAGGACGAGATCCTGGCAGCCTACCCTGATCTTGAAAATGGCGATATCACCGAATCCCTACGATATGCGGCGGAGGCTCTGCGCGAACGTGAGTTACCACTGGTAATGCAGGCATGAAATTCCTGATTGATAATGCCTTGTCTCCACTGGTTGCAGACGGGTTGAGAATGGCGGGGTACGATAGCGTTCATGTACGTGATTATGGGATGCAAAGTGCGTCAGATACAGAAATATTGGAACGTGCTTTCAATGAAAAAAGAATTATTGTCTCTGCGGATACCGATTTCGGAACATTACTTGCGCTACGTGATGAGATCAAACCTTCCTTTATCTTATTCAGAGGCATGACAACGCGCCGACCAGAAACACAATTGCAAGTCCTGTTAGCAAACCTATTAGCTCTATCGGAATGCCTGGGAAAGGGATGTGTTGTCGTTTTTGATGAAAATAGAATTCGTGTACGTAACTTACCGATAGGCGGTTGAATAAAATGGTCAATACATCCTATCGATAGGCTCCGGCTGATTTTTTCGTACTTCCTCTCTTTCAATCCATAATGCTCGATTCAGATAGCCTGCCGCCACCAATCCTTTGTAGATGCTGCCAATGAGCAGCAGCACATCCATTTCCCCTGATCTTGCCTGAGCCGTTCGGGTTGAAAGCTGCTACCTAAACCCATTTCCCCAAAATCACGAGTACGGGAAGGAGTGGATATTGCCATCACTTCTGAAAATCACGCTCAATAGTTGCACCTTTCAACCAGAAAACATTTCTCCCCTTAAGGCACTTCGTCTGCTCAAGCCGCATCCCCTGGATATGGTTTTTTGACATATCTTACCCAAACTTCTTTTGGGGCATTCAATTCCTGAAGCGTTACTGATAAATTTTGGCCACCATTCCAGTAATGATACTTGTGGTCAGCGTCAAAAGGTATAATGATATTTCCTGCCTGGTCGATATAGGGGGCATTATTATTGCTCATGTCTTCTTTGATCCTTTAACCGTTTTTCGCTATATGAAATTGAATCCTTCAACTTGGCGTTCCAATACTCAACATACGCATGGTACCCTTTTATTGATGTCAAAAAATGAATGTGCTGTTCAGGACTTAATTTATAGGCAAGAATTGTCTCGACATTTGATCTATATGCTTTTTCAATCCGATGGTTTCCATCAATCACGTTGTATCTGCCCGGACTAATTTCCGCCATAATAATGGGAATAGTGAAATCTGTCTTATTTATATGATCCTCATTCGGTTTAAAAAAGGAGCTTCTGCTTGCTTTTACGGATATAATTTCCGGTACTATTTCGGCTTGATGTCCTTTTAGATACTCAATCATCCTGGTTATATTGAATACAAAAATGCCATTCGGATAAAGCTCGTCACCTTCATCCATGGGTGCAGGTTTAAAATTCTTGTCGATAGTAAGCAGTCGTGATTTCTTTTTTCGCATGCTTAAGAACATCGGTTTGCAAACCAGACAACATATTCCCTGACGGGCCAGAAGTTCTTATCTTCTCTGGAAGTGACCTCAAAGTCGCATAGGGGAACATAACCTTTCCGTCTGCCTTCCCTGACCTGGACAATAACTCCATATTTATTATCCTCTTCAGGTTCGACACCAATGACCTTCATAATATGACCAAGTCTGAAGGGCTGATGCTTGGCAATATCTGTAAAATAGGCATCATCGTCGTCTTCCATACGTTCTACCATAAATGGAAAAGTAAGATGCTCTTTTAGCCATGGTGGCCAGTCTCTTGTTCTCCATTCTTCGTATTTTCTTGCGTAAGCATCATCATCGATGGGTAGATAACCTTTTCTTGACTCTATGAGATCCCATGAGATGTCGTAATTTTCGTTCATGATATTCTCTACAACGGTGTTATAGATAAGAGCTTTTCAAGGTTTCCATAAATACAAGAATTGCGTCTCACCCAACCAGTCAAAATTACCTCCACCAATGAGAAATCCTGAACTGATAGAAGATTCTACAGTGGAGCTGGAGTAAATAGTCCCTTTGTAACTGCCGGGAAGGTAATAGGTGACGATCTTTGCATCGCTAACGCCGATTTTTTTCTTCATCTCTGAAATAACATCGTCAAGGTATCCCACTCGATCAATGAGCTTCGCTGCTAATGCTTGCTCTGAAGAATATATCCGACCATCGGCAAGAGACTCTACATCTTTTCTATTTAGAATATTACCTGGCCTGGCCATTATAGTATCAACAAATTTCCCATGGAATTGGTTGATGATGGTCTGGACAATCTGCTTTTCTTCCGGGGTAACGGGTCTGAAGGGTGATAAAATATCCTTCTTGTCGCCAGATTTGATGGTAAGTTCGCTCACGCCGATCTTGTTCATCAGTCCCTCGATGTTCATGGTCATAATCATAACCGCGAAGCTCCCCGTAATGGATGTCGGGTGGGCAGTGATATTATCTGTTGCCGTGGCAATATAGTATCCTCCGGATGTGCCGATGCTCATGATGCAGGAGTAAACAGGGATCTTCTTCCGCTCTTTAAAGCGAATAATCTCATGATGAATGATGTCTGATGCTGTAATGGTTCCTCCTGGAGAATTAATACGGATTATGATGCCGGCAATAGCAGTATCGCTTTCAGCTTTTTGTAGCGTTTCCCGGACACTTGCTATTAATGATGGCGAAGCGCTGCCTATGAAAGAACGTCCTTTCCCCCGCTCAGAAATAAATCCGGTAATGTCCATAAGCAATATCTTGGCAGTACCTTTCCCTTCTATTACCTGTTCACGCAATGGTTCTGGTCGTGGAATTAGAGGGATATTGATTGAGCAACCGGTTAAACATAAAGCCAGCAAGATTAACAAAATAATCATCTTACTCACGATAAATTTCCATTTCTCATTAATCTCTATTGATGCCATTTTGGTTTATCCTCGATGAAAATCATTTTTTTATTCTCGCTCCAAAGCTTTAATTTCTTACCAGCCACTCATGCCGGTTTCCCTGGATATGGTTTCTTGATATATTGTCTCCAAATGTCCTCTGGGGCATTCAGCTCCTGCAAGGTAACAGATAAATCCTGCCCACCGTTCCAGTAATGGTATTTCTGGTCAATACTGAAAGGGATTACGATGGTTCCGTTTTTGTCGATCTAGGGTTTGCCTTGATTATCCATATTGATTGATGTCCTTTATTGATGATTTTTATCGGCAAGAGCTGGCGGAGACCATAGCGGAAACAAAGGATGAGGTCAAAAAGAAAAAGCCCCTGAGTCAGATTCATACAGGGGTTTCGGTTAGGGAAGATTTTTTTGCTATCTTTTGAAACATTGTAGATTCACAATTTCCCTTTCCCTAAAAGTCCCGCTTCAATGATCGCTGATTTAAGTAAATTGTGCGTCACTTCAAAGGGCTCATATTTCATGAAGGGCACTTCCAAACTGCGTCGAACTATTTCATCGAGCTCAGCATTTCTTTTTATGGGGTCGAATCCTAACTGTTCCAGATGAAGGGGTAAACCAACAGCCCTAAAAAAGATTGCTGTATCTTTCGCATCCTCCATGCGCTTTTCCATAATCAGCTGTGACATGACACCAATGGCAACAAGTTCTCCGTGTAAGCAGTTTTTATGCAAATCACGGCATACTGTCAGCCCCTGCGCCACTGCATGTGCTCCCGCAAGCCCGCCACTCTCGAAGCCGATACCGCTTAACAGAATGTTGGCTTCCACAATGCGACTGAAAGCTGAACCGATGCAACCGCTTTTCAATTCCTGTAATGCCTCCACACCATATTCAAGCAGCACGTCACGACATTGACGAGCAATGGCAAGCGCTGCCATTGTCGGTCGTGCGCCACGGGCTGTAAGGGCATCAGGATTTTCCATGCAGCATCGGGCCTCGAAATATGTCGAATAGGCATCTCCCATACCAGCAATCAGGTAACGCGGAGGAGCATTAGCAACAATATCCAAATCGACAAGAACAAGTAAGGGGCTGATGGTGGAGAATTCCACTCGATCGAATACGCCATCTTCATCATAGACAACAGAATGAGCGGCGGTTGGCGCATCAGTGGAAGCTGTTGTGGGAACTGTTACGACAGGAATATTTAGTTTTGATGCTGCCATTCTTGCTGTATCAAGGCATTTACCACCACCTACACCGATTATGACATTTATCGGCATGCCTGGCTTCTGAAAGCAGGCGATAACCCTTTCCACTTCCAGTAAGGATGATTCCCCTTGAAAAATCGTTTTTATCGATGACAGTCCAACAGAGCCAAGACTTTTCTCTAATACTGTGCCAAGCGCACGTTCGCGTCCGGGAGTTATCAAAATTCCCACAGATCCTGAAACACAAAGGGAAATATATTCGCCAATCTCGTTTATCACTCCCTTACCCTGGATGTATTGATAGGGAGATACGAAAAGTTTAATGTGTTCTGCATTATTTGGGCGTTTTTGATATGTAATATTTGGGTCGAAAGCTTGTGTTGACTGCTTCATGGCATTATCCTTTGAAATAAGAAAGTTCGTTAGCGGCAAGATCTCGGTGGGTGAGTATATTGAAAATGCTGAATAAGGTCAAAAAGAAAAAGCCCGTGAATGATATGCAGACAGGGGCTTGATCAAGAAAAGATTCATTTGTTACAAGAGCTGAGGGCGGAGTCTGTTCGACGTCTATAATATGCTATAGTTCAAACCTATCTTATCATTCCAAATTTACTTCTTTTGCGATAATCTTTTTTGTTCCTTTTGGGCCGGTTCGCATGTTGCGTAATGCTTGCAATGACCAGCACAGTAGCTAATGGTCATCTCATCCTGGTGAATCCTTCTTTCCGGAAGCGGACAAGGGATAACGCTTTTTCTGATTTCATGATCATAACCCTTTCTGTGTAAATTCAGATACAAAAATTAATAACAGAACAAACGTTCTATTGTCAAGAATATTATTTACGGAAAGGTAACAAAATATTGACCAATCTGTTTCCGGAAAAACTAAGGGCGGAGTCTGTTCAACCCCGCCCTTTACCTTGAGAGAGGCAAGGTATCAATCATGTCCGTTTTTGCTGCCTCTCTCGCCAGATCTTGCCGCTACAGCAGACCTTATATGTGTTTTGAATACGCTTAGCCTTTCTTGTACTGATAAGGCGTAGCCATCGGGTCAACCCAACCCTTGTATGCTTTCTTATCCTTCTTCATGATCCTTGCCTCCTCTCTTGATTAGCGAATCTTGTTTTTTTATCCTGTCCCAAGTTACCTGGTCTCAATCGGGGTGCACATGGGGTCCAACCAGGTCTTGCCTGCCTTCTTGGCGAATCTCGCCTCTTTCTTGGTTGCTAATTTTCTCATGGTCGTTTCTCCTCTCTCTCAATTAATTTTTATAATCCTTTGAGACCGGCCTGGTGAAACCGGCTGGTCCTGTTTCTTTCTATCGTCTTCCCCAGGATGTCTCTCCCAGGGGTGAACTCGATCCTTTGGGTGCCGGTGGTTGTCATGGTCTTTATGTCTCCTCTCTCTTTCTTTCGGCCCTAAGATAATCCCGGAATCAATTTTTAACAATTGGGGTGGGGCTGAATAATAGATGGGAATAGGGAGCTTATCCGGGTCAGTATATCTGATGGAGGGGATCAGATTTTGTCTGATGAATTTGAAAAGTGAGGGAAGAAATCTCGTTATCGATATTTATAGCGGCCAGATCTTATAAAGAGATCCGGCCGCTTCGTGGGAATCTTAATTTTCTCTATATGCTTCAGGCAGCAATAGGAGAACTCCGTTGGCTCTCTTTCTGACGTTTTCGAGCCAGCATTGAACGTAGAAACTTAACCCAGGGACTCCATGGGTGTTGTTTGATTGCACCATTTGTTAAATTATTCTCAACCTTATCAAAGGCATCTTCGATTAAGGCA